>NZ_RZPG01000030.1:0-91956 GCF_004022765.1 Mesorhizobium sp. M6A.T.Cr.TU.014.01.1.1 | reverse complement strand
CCCGCCATTTCACATGCTTGTCACGCCAGCCTTGTAACGAGCCCTCATGCTCAAGCTGAAGATGCGCGAAAGACCGTTTCCCGAGCTTTCCTATGCCAGTCCGCATCAGCCGGCATTGACGCGCTGGTTCATCCATTCCATCGAAGGCCTGTCCGGCCGTGATCGTTTCGCGGCGCTCTATGATTTTTGGCGCCGCCATGTGGTGCCGACCGACGAGCGCGTGTTCAGCCGCATGCTGGAACTGATCGACGTCCGGGTGCGGACCGCCGGCCAATGGCCGCCGGCAAACCTGCCCGGCACGCCGTTGGTGATCGTCGCCAATCATCCGTTCGGCATCGGCGATGGCATTGCGGTGCTCTCGCTGGCCGAGCAGCTTCAGCGCCCGTTCCGTGTCATGATCCACAAGGATCTGCTCAAGATCCGCGAGATGGAGCCCTATTCGCTGCCGATCGACTTTTCCGAGACCAAGGACGCGCTGAAGAACAACATGGCGGTCCGCCATGAGGCGGTGCGGTTACTGAAGGAGGGCGTCATCATCGTCGTCTTCCCTGCGGGCGGCGTCGCCACCGCGCCGAAAGGTTTTGGCCGGGCGCGCGATCTGCCATGGAAAATGTTTCCGGCCCGTCTCGTCCAAGATGCCAAGGCATCGGTTATCCCAATGCACTTTTCCGGTCAGAACGGCCGGCTGTTTCACCTGGTCAGCGGACCGATGAATATGGCTGAGCGTGACGGGCGCGTGGCGAAGTTCGTCGGCAGGGCTTCGCTGACGCTACGTACTTCGCTGCTCATCCACGAATTCGCGCGGCTGTCCGGCAAGTCAATCGACGTGCGCGTCGGCGACGTGCTGGGATGGGACGAACTGGAGCCGCTGCGCGACCGCAAGGCTTTGCTCGACCGCCTCCATCGTGGCGTTTTCGATCTGGCGCCCACCGAATCGCGCGGCCGCGGCCAGTTCCTGCCGCGACGCATGCGCAAAGCCGCCTGATCGGCAAATCATACGGCGGACCCTAAACTTGGACGGCAGTGTCCGGGCCGTTCAGTCCGCGCCTTCTTGGGGATCGATCGCCGAGGCTTCCGTGGCGAGAACCTCGATTTCCTGGTTCTGCCCGGCCACGACCGTAAAATCCTTCTGGTAGATGCGGTCGCGGTTCTTGGCGATGATGGTGTAGTCGCCCTCGGCAAGCACCATCGAAGCAAAGGCGCCGACGGTTTCCTTGATCGGATCGCCGGATTCGTTGAGCAACGACCAGGAGGTGTCGGCAATCGCCTCTCCACCCGGCTCGCGTACCAGCTTCATGGTCATCTCCGCCGCACGATGCTCGACGGCCGCTTCGGTCAGCTTGCCGGCCTCGACGCGGATGTCGGAGCGGATGACCGCATTCACCGAGCCATAGGTCGAGACGACGTGGTAGACGCCCGCGTTCAGCCGCACGACGCTGTTCGGCTCGACGTCGGGTATGATCAGGGCGCGATCGTGATTGGCTTCGGCCTGGCCCTCATAGATCGAAAAGCGCAGTTTCTTCGGCGGTATGCGCACCCCGCCCGACAGCACGGCATCGAGCTTGAGTCCGCCGGCATCGAGCACGAGGCTTTCGCGCTTGGCGTCCTTGCCGACGGTGATGCGCTTGGTGGCGCCGGCCCGGCCATAGGAGGCATGAACCAGATAGCTGCCGGGCTCGAGCTGAAACACCGCGCTGCCGCTATGGGCGGAGGCGACCATCGGCAGCTTGCCGTCGCCAGTGGGTTCAGGCTTGAAGACGCGCCAGACGATGCCGCGCGTGATGTCGGCGCCCTTGTCGGTCAATTGCGCCGACAGCGTGATCGCCCCACTGCTCCCCAGTGCCAGCGATGTCTCGCTTTTCGGAGGTGCGTAGCTCGAAATTCCGGGAAGCTTCAGATCGCCGAGGCCGTCCACATCCTGCGCGACGGCAAGCGAAACCGGCACCATCAACAGTGCGGCAGCGAGCCAGATCAGGAAAAGACGGAATGTCCCCTCAAACATGCCTTGCGTTGAAGCCCAAGGCGGTGGCAATTTCAAGGCTTAAGAGTCCGATCAGCTTCTGCTAGAGAACTCTTTGTCCGGCGCGCCGCGCCAATGCCCGAGCCGCCCGATGTCCCGATGGTGCGCTTCAGCTCAAATTCCAGGAGACTTGCGCCCATGGCATCGCCGATCATCGACTTTCTGCTGACCCGAAATTCCGCACCGATCCCGGAGTTGAAGGAACCGGCGCCCAGCGACGCTGACATCGCGACGATGATTGCCGCTGCCTCGCGGGTGCCGGACCACGGCCGGCTCGAACCTTGGCGCTTCATCCTCTACCGGGGCGAGGCACGCGTCGAGATCGGCAAGAAGCTGGCAGCACTTGCCGAACAGCGCGAAGGACCGCTGCCGGAAGGCCGCCGCAACCAGGAACTGGCGCGTTTTTCACGCGCGCCGCTGGTGATCGGCGTGGTGTCGAGCCCGAAGGACAACCCAAAAATCCCGCAATGGGAAATGTTCCTGTCCGGCGGCATGGCGGCGATGAACCTCATGATATCAGCTAATGCGCTGGGCTATGGCACCAACATGATCAGCAATTGGTATTCCGATGTGCCGGAGGGCAGGGCGATCCTAGGGCTGGCGCCGCACGAGCGCGTCGTCGGCTTCGTCCATGTCGGCTCCTATCAAGGGCCGGCGCCGGAGCGGCCGCGGCCTGATCCGGCAAAACTCTATGCCGATTATGCCGGGCCTTGGGTCGGCTGAATGTTTTACGAGCCGTCAAAAGGTCACGGGCTGCCGCATGACCCGTCCAAGGCGATCGTGGCGCCACGGCCGATCGGCTGGATCTCGACGGTGAACAAGGCCGGCAAGCTCAACCTCGCTCCTTATTCCTTCTTCAATGCTTTTTCGACGCGACCCTTCATCGTCTGGTTTTCGTCCGAAGGCGAGAAGGACAGCGCCACCTTCGCCGAAGAGACAGGCGAGTTCGTCGCCAATCTCGTCAGCCGTGATCTCGCGGAAAAAATGGTCCGCACGGCGGTCGATGCGCCGCGCGGCGTCAGCGAATTCGACTATGCCGATCTCGCCATGGCGCCGTCGCGTCTTGTTGCGCCGCCCCGCGTGGCGGCGGCGCCGGCGGCGCTTGAATGCCGGGTGACGGAGATCCTGCGGCCAAAGGCGCTGGATGGAACGGCGACGAGCGCCGTCATCGTTGCCGGCGAAGTCGTCGGCGTGCATATCGACGACGCATTCCTGAACGACGGCATTTTCGATATCGTCAAGGCGGGCAATGTCGGCCGCCTCGGCTACATGGACTATGCCAGCGTCAGCGAGATATTCCCGATGCGCCGGCCTCGCTGGGGAAAAGATTAGGCCTGGGGAAAGACTAAACGGAGATTCCCGCCGCCTTGGCGCGTGCCAGAAGCCGCTCGGCCAGCTTGAGATGCGGCCGGTCGTACATCTTGCCGTCGATGCCGACCACGCCGGGATTTCCAGCCGCTTCGAATGCGGCAATGATCGCCATGGAGTGTTTCACCGCCTCGGTCGACGGCGTGAAGGCGGCGTTGATGACCGGCACCTGTGTCGGATGGATCGCCATCTTGCCGGTAAAGCCGTCGCGCTCTGCCTTGGCGCATTCCGCCTCGAAGGCCGCCATGTCGCGAAAACTGGGAAAAATCGTGTCGATCGCCGCGACTTCCGCAGCACTTGCGGCGAGGATGGTCATGGTGCGGGCGAAACGGAACACATCGGTGTAGCGGCCGTTCTCGTCGCGCGCCGTGCGTGCACCGATCGCGGCCGATAGATCTTCCGCGCCCCAGGTGACGCCGACGAGCCGCTCACTGGCCTTTGCGTAGGTCGCAGCCGCCAGCACGCCGGCGGCTGTTTCGGTAATGATTGGCAGGATTTTTATTGCACCATCGGGCAGCCCGCCTTCGGCCTCGTGCACCCTGAGTTTTGCCGACAGATGCTGGACATCCTGTCCGCTATTCGACTTCGGCAGCATGATGCCGTCGGGTTTCGCTGGCACGAGTGCCGCCAGATCGTCATCGGTCAAGCCAGTCGAGAGGTCGTTGACCCGCACATAGATCGCCGATCTGGTTCGATGCCTGTGTTCGGTGATGAAGCGTGCTGCGGTGTCGCGTCCTAAGGCCTTGTTTTGTGACGCGACCGAATCCTCGAGATCGACGATGACCACGTCGGCGCCGGCGCCAAACGCCTTTTCCAGCTTCTTTTCGGAATCGCCGGGAACGAAGAGCAACGAACGCATCGGTCAGGCCGCTTTTTTCATCATCATCGCCTGCCTTGTGCATTTGGCGACGAGCACATCGTTCTGGTTGTAGGCGCGGTGCTCGAACTCGACGATGCCACGGTCCTGCTTCGACTTGGAGTCGCGCACCGACACCACCGTGGTCTCGACGCGGATGGTGTCGCCGTGGAACACCGGATGCGGAAACACCGTCTCCTTCATACCGAGATTGGCGATGGTGGTGCCGACGGTGATGTCGTTCACCGAAATCCCGATCATCAGGCCGAGCGTGAACAGCGAATTGACCAGCGGCTTGCCCCATTCGCTCTTAGCAGCGAAGTCGAAATCGATGTGCAGCGGCTGCGGATTCAGCGTCATTACCGAAAACAGCATATTGTCGCTTTCGGTAACGGTTTTACGCAGCGTGTGCCGGAAGACATGGCCGACGACGAACTCTTCCAGATAAAGCCCGGCCATGGTCGATCTCCTTCGTTCTTCAAGGGTTGATAGGCGCTGCATACCGCGCTCGCAAGCCAGTTAACAAACATGGTGAACCGTTCGTAAACCATTTCTGCCTACGGTCTTCCCTGGGGCGGGAACGGACTCGGGCCAGGGGCGTAGCGGACGGCATGGTTGTTTCGCATTTCCTGAAATGGATCTACACGGCAAGGGTCTCGGAGCGCGCTGCGGCAGCAAGTGCTCTGGCCCGCGCCTACATCAATGCCGATCTGCCTTTCGAGGACCGCTGCGCGGCGGAGGCCGCGCTGACCCTGCTGCTCGACGATGCCTCGTCCAAAGTGCGGCTGGCGATTGCGGAAGCGCTGTCGATGAGCCATCACGCGCCGCTGCAGATCATCAGCGCGCTGGTGTCCGATCAGCCGGAGGTCGCGAGCCTGGTGCTGGCGCGTTCGCCGCTTCTTACCGACGCCGACCTGATCGACCGCATCGCCGGAGGCCAGAACGCGACGCAGAAATTGATCGCGGATCGTCCGCGCGTCTCCATGGCGGTCGCCGCGGCGATTGCCGAAATCGGCGAGCCGGAAGCCTGCGCCACGCTTCTCGCCAACAGCGGCGCCGACATCGCTTCACTCAGCTTCCGCCGTATCGCGGAACGCCATGGCCATCTGCCTTTGGTGCGCGAGGCGCTGATATCGGATGCGCGGCTGCCCGCTGATTGCCGGCATATGCTTCTGGTTAAGCTCGGAGAAACCCTAAAAGGATCTCCGCTTGTCGTGGCTCTTATGGGCGCAGCCAGAGCCGAGCGCGTCATGCGCGATGCCTGCGTCAAGGCTTCCGTGACGCTGATCGAAGGCACCCGCCACGAAGAACATGCGGCGCTCATCGAGCATCTGCGCCTGCGCGGCGACCTGACCGCAAGCTTCATCATTCGCACCATCGCGCATGGCAAGGTCGATTTCTTCGGTTCGGCGCTGGTCGCGCTCAGCCAGCAATCCGAACAACGGGTGAGGGCGCTTCTGGCCGGCGGGCACGACGTGGCGCTGCAGGCGCTGTTCCGCAGTGCCGGCCTTGCCGCGATCACGCACGCGATCATTCTGCGTGCGCTGAAGATCTGGCGCGAGGTTGCCAATGGCAAGCGCCTGGCCGGCGTCCAGGAAGTCAGCTGGCTGATGCTGAAGGAACTCGGCGGGCAGTCCGCCGAAGGCGATCTCGCCGGACTGGTCAAATCGATCCATCTCGATGCGCTGCGCGAAAATGCGCGCGGCCATGCGCTGGCGATAGCGGCGGCTTAGACCCTATCCTTCGCGAAGAAATCCGGAAAATCCTCGATCGCCGCGGCGATGATGCGCAATGAGGCCGCTATCTGCAGCATGTCGGCCGCCTCGCTTCGCTCGGCGATGCCAGCCGCATATTGCCGCGCGACAGTGATGGTCGCCGTTTGCGGCTCGCCGGGTCGCCGGAAAAGCAGTTCGCGCGCCAGTCCTCGCAGGAAATTAGTGATCGAAAGCGCGGGTTCGGCGGGAATCGCTGAACTTTGCTGCGCATTGCGCAGCCGCAGGATCTCGATGCCAACCGTGACTGCGGCTATGCTGCCGCCGAGAACGGCGTCGCCTTTGCTGCCGGTGCGCTGCATGAGCGGCATCAACTGGTTGACCCGGTCGTAGGCGAGGCTTTCGAAGGCCTCGCGTCTCGGCACGCGCTCATGCAGGCAGAGGCGCGCCAGATCTTCCCGCATGGCTCGCACGATACGGCCGACGGTGACCCACGGATCGGCGGGCAGTACCGTGAGGAAGACGCCGATCGCCAGAAGAATGCCGACCAAGATCGATGCCGAACCGGCGAAAAACGGTCCGGGGTCGTAGGTCATGGCCTGATGTGGGCTGAGGAAGGCAAGGAAATTGATGGCGAAGGCGGTTGCCACGCCGACATAGCGCGGATTGGCCATCGCCAGCGCCGCGGGAACCAGGATCGGCACGACGAAGAGCGTGAACCAGCCGAAGCCGGGCAGAGCGGGGAGCGCGACCTGACCGACGAGAAATGCGAAGGGCAGGGCCAGCAACGTCCCCTTGAAGAAGCCCCAGGCCGATTGCACGGGATCGGGGCGCGCGGCAAACAGGCTGGAGACGACGGCGACAAGGATGACCGTGCCCGCCGCTTCGGACCATTTTGTCGTCAGCCAGAAAGCGGCGACCAGCAGTGTCGCAAGTGCCGCGCGCACGGCGTTTCGCCACGCCGCATGGTAGTCGCGGTGCACGACCAGCGCCGGCTGCCTGCGTTCACGCGTAAGGCGCGGGGCCGGCGCTCGTAAGGCGTCCAGGCCGCGCAGCACTTGCTTCAGGGCCTCCGCGAAATCGGCGGCGATGGTGAGGCGGGTGACTGCGCCTGCCCTGTCATCGCCTTTTGCGGCGGGCATGTCGGGCATCCGCCGTGCTTCGGCAACGATCGCGTCGAGCCGCGCTATCCAGGGTGCTGTGTCGTCCAGCGCACCCGGTTTTTCTGCCAATTCGCCGACGAAAACCTTCAGCTCGGTGCGCACGGGTATGAGGACTGCGTTTTTCGGTGCGGCATGGGCATACAGCGCGCGCGCCGCCGACAGCGCCGACAAAAGCTGGCCGATAGTGCGGCGGACCGGATAGGCGCGCGTCGCGAAGCTCGGCGCTTCCAGCCTCGCATAGGCGCGCATTTCACCCAGCGTCTGGGCGTCTGCGACCAGCTTTCGGTGCAGGTTGGCAAGGGTTGCCGCATCGCTGTCGGAGAACGCGCCGCCAGCATAGACGGCAAGGTCGAGGATGCAGCGCTTCAGCCTGCCGATGATGGCGTCAGACGCCAGTTTCGGCAGGATCAGCCGGCTGGTCAGTGCGGCGCAGACGATGCCAAGCACGATCTCCCCACAGCGCGCCACGGCGAGATCGACGACGAGATGTGGCTGGCCGAAAGCCGGCAGGCCGATGATCATCGCCGTGTAGCCGGCAAGCGCAGCGCCATAGGCTTCCGGGTTGCGCAGCAGCGACGAGACGAGGGTACAAAGGCCGATCCAGACGGCAAGCACCGTGACGAGCAGCCAGAGGTTGGCGCCAAAGACCGTGGTGGTGCCGATCGCCGCCAGCGCGCCGGCCAGTGTGCCGAGCAGCCGGTAAAAACCTTTCGCCAGCACCATGCCGGCGACCGGCTGGGCAACGATGAACACCGTCATCATCGCCCATTGCGGGTGGTCGAGCTTGAGCGCGTAGGCGGCGAGAAGTGCGATCAGCCCGGCCGAAACCGTGCGCAGAGCGAAAATCCAATCCGAGTGCGTCGGTCGCGTGACGCCGGCGAACCTCGCGGCAAGATCGCTGCGCAGCCGGTCCCAGGTCACACGCTCATCTCCGCATTCGACGCGAGCGAGTTAGCTCAGATATCCAGCACTTCCGTCTCGGCGAACTCCGCGCGTTCCTGGATGAAGCGGAAGCGGGCTTCCGGCTTGGTGCCCATCAGCGCGTCGACCGCATCCTTGGTTGCGGCCTCGGCGTCGATCACATCGACCCTGAGCAGCGTGCGCTTCCTCGGGTCCATGGTGGTTTCCTTGAGCTGGGCGGCCATCATTTCGCCCAGCCCCTTGAAGCGGCCGATCTCGACCTTGCCGCGCCCGGTGAATTCGGTGCGCAGAAGTTCGTCCTTGTGCGCATCGTCGCGGGCATAGGCGACCTTGCCGCCTTGCCGGATCGAGTAGAGCGGCGGCACCGCCAGATAGAGATGGCCGCCGTGGACCAAGCTCGGCATCTCCTGATAGAAGAAGGTGATCAGCAGCGAAGCGATGTGGGCGCCGTCGACGTCGGCGTCGGTCATGATGATGACCCGGTCGTAGCGCAGATCCGCGTCGCGGTACTTCGAGCGCGTGCCGCAGCCAAGCGCCTGGATCAGGTCCGAAATCTGCTGGTTGCCGGCCAGCTTGTCGTTGCCGGCGCTGGCGACGTTGAGGATCTTTCCACGCAGCGGCAGCACCGCCTGGCTGGCGCGGTCGCGCGCCTGTTTTGCCGAGCCGCCGGCCGAATCGCCCTCGACGATGAAGAGTTCGGCGCCGGCAGCGGCATTCTGCGTGCAGTCGGCGAGCTTGCCGGGCAGGCGCAGCTTGCGCACCGCGCTCTTGCGCGAAACTTCCTTTTCCTGCCGGCGGCGCACCCGTTCGTCGGCACGCGCGATCACCCATTCGAGCAGTTTTGAGGCTTCCTGCGGGTTGTCGGCTAGCCAGTGATCGAAGGGGTCTCGGATAGCGGTCTCGACGATCCTGATCGCCTCGATCGTCGCCAGCCTGTCCTTGGTCTGGCCGACGAATTCCGGCTCGCGGATGAACACCGACAGCATGCCCGCCGCCGAGATCATGACGTCTTCCGAGGTGACGATCGAAGCGCGCTTGTTGCCGACCAGATCCGCGTAGGCGCGCAAGCCTCGCGTCAAGACGTTACGGAAGCCGGCCTCGTGCGTGCCGCCTTCGCCGGTCGGAATGGTGTTGCAGTAGGAATTGAGGAATCCATCGCCGCCGAACCAGGTCACCGCCCATTCGAGCGAGCCGTGGCCGCCTTGCCTGTCGCTCTTACCGGCGAAGATTTCGCGGGTGACCTGGAATTCGTCGCCGAGCGACGCTTTTAGATAGTCCTTTAGGCCACCGGGAAAATGGAACTCGGCCTTGGCCGGCGTCGTGTCCTTCTCCTTGATCAGCGAGGGGTCGCAGGTCCAGCGGATCTCGACGCCGCCGAACAGATAGGCCTTCGAGCGCGTCATGCGGTAGAGCCGCGCCGGCTCGAAAGCAGCACCCTTGCCGAAGATCTGCTCGTCGGGATGGAAGCGGATCTTGGTGCCGCGGCGATTATGCACCTCTCCGAGCTGCTCGAGACCGGTCACCGGAACGCCGCGTGAAAAACGCTGGCGATAGAGCTGGCGGCCGCGTGCGACCTCGACCTCGAGATGGTCCGACAGCGCGTTGACGACGGAGACGCCGACGCCGTGCAGGCCGCCTGAGGTCTCGTAGACCTTCGAGTCGAACTTGCCGCCCGAATGCAGCGTCGTCATGATGACTTCGAGCGCCGGCTTCTTGAATTTCGGATGCGGATCGACCGGAATGCCGCGGCCATTGTCGGTCACGGCCAGATATCCGTCGGCTGAAAGCTCGACATCGATGAAAGTCGCGTGGCCGGCTACCGCCTCGTCCATCGAATTGTCGATGACCTCGGCGAACAGATGGTGCATCGCCTTGTCGTCGGTGCCGCCGATATACATGCCGGGCCGCCGCCGCACCGGCTCCAGCCCTTCGAGAACCTCGATGTCGGCGGCACTGTAGCTCTCGCTGCCGTCGCGGGATGCCGGGCGCTTCGCCGCCTGCACCAGCGGGTCGGCCGGGCGCGCGGTGGCGCGAACCGGTTGCGGCTGCTTGTCCATAGTGCCGAAAAGATCGTTATTGTCGTCCATGCTGGTCCTGGATTCCGATGCTGCGAATCACCACCCGATACTGCCACGCTTTTTGCGGGCAGGCGACGGAGGTTCCTGTTACGTTCGAGGATTGAGCCTCTTACCGCAAAACCATTCGACAACCAAGCGGCGGAAATGCGTCGAGCGCATCGACGCTTTGTAAACCTTTTCCGAAGGTTGCATCGGAAGGTTGGCTGAAAATGGTATCCGCGGACTGCCGCCGACCTAGAATGCAGCGGAACTCTCAAGAGGCTGTCGCTTACGCATGTTGGATTACAGTTCGCTCCTGCTCGCGGCGGCGCTGTCGGGCATGTGCCTCAGCATCACCATGTTTGCGATATGGTTCGCCGCGCCGCAGGCCCGCTTCGTCCTGACGGTGGCTTACGGCATTCTCGTGCTCGTCGCGCATGTGGTCTTGTTCTGGCATTATGCCAGGCATCCCAGCCCCTGGCTTTGCCAGATTGTGCTTGCGCTTCTCAGCCTGGGCTTTCTGATCATCTGCCTGTCGGCCATGCAGTATCTCGGCGTGCGCGACTACAGGCGCGCCATCCTGCCGACCTTGGCTGCGATGGCTGTTTGCGCAGGCGCGACGTATTTCGGCCTCGACGGTGTCGGTTTCATCGTCACCTACGCGACGGTAACGGCGCTGCTCTCGCTTATCGGGGTGATGTTCTGGATCAAGGGCGGTGGTGACGATCGCCGGATTCTGCTGGTCGTTTCGTTCCTGAGCGGCATCTGTGCGCTATCCTTCGTACTTTGCGGCGCGGTCCTGCTGGTCAAGGGCCAATGGATGCTCGGCGTTGCGCCCGACAATTGGGCCGAACGGTTGAACTCCGTCGTGGCGGTCGCCTGCATGACCGGGCTCGGGGCACTGACGCTCTCCCTGCACCATATACGGGCGCAGATCGAATTGAAGGCCGAGACCATGACCGACCCATTGACCGGGCTGATGAACCGGCGGGCGTTGAGGGCACTCTACGGTGAGCGGGTCTTCGGTCCGTTCATGTCCGTCGCCATGTTCGACCTCGACCATTTCAAGAGGACGAACGACGTATTCGGTCATCCGGTCGGCGATCAGGTTCTGCGCCGCTTCGCTGCTGTCATCAGGAAATACGCCAGGACCGGCGTCGACGCCTTCCGGCTGGGCGGCGAGGAATTCGTGCTGGTCATGTCGCGGATGACGGAAGAGAAGGCTTACGACATTGCGAGCAAGATCAGCGTCGCCTTCGGCACGGAAGTCGTGGCCACCCAGCTTGGTCCGTTGCGCAGCACAGTCAGTGGTGGCATCGGCTTCGGCGGGACCGGCGGCACCAGTCTCGACGATGTGTTGGCGGAAGCCGACGCCGCACTCTATGCGGCAAAGCGCGCCGGGCGAAATCGCGTCATCTCCCACAACAAGGCGAGCAAGGCCGACGCGCCGGCCTTGCGTTCTGCCTGATTGAGGCTTCTATCTTCTTGTTAGGCCATGATCTTGTCCGAAGACCGGATTCCACTTTTTGCTGCGCTGACCTTCGGTTCGGGATCATGGTCTACTCCGCCGCGCCCAGATATTCCGACAGCGGCGGGCAGGAGCAGACGAGGTTGCGGTCGCCGGCGACATTGTCGATGCGCGACACCGGCGGCCAGTATTTGGCTGATGTGTCGGCATCGCCGGCCGGATAGGCCGCCTCCAGGCGCGAATAGGGATGGGTCCACTGGCCGGCCAGCGCCTCGGCGGCGGTATGCGGCGCATTGACCAGCGGATTGTCGGCCAAGGGCCATTCGCCTTTCGCCACCTTGGCCGCCTCGCCCGATATCGCGATCATCGCATCGCAGAAGCGATCGAGCTCGCTCTTGGGCTCGGACTCGGTCGGCTCGACCATCAGCGTTCCGGCCACCGGAAACGACATGGTCGGCGCATGGAAACCATAGTCGATCAGCCGCTTGGCGATGTCGTCGACGCTGATGCCGGCCCTGTCCTTGAGCACGCGGGTGTCGAGGATGCATTCATGCGCGACGCGTCCATGCCTGCCTTTGTAGAGCACCGGGAAATGCGCTTCGAGCCGTGTCGCCACGTAGTTGGCGGAAATGATCGCCGTCTCGGTCGCCTGCTTCAGGCCGGAAGCACCCATCATGCGGATGTACATCCAGGTGATCGGCAGGATCGACGCGCTGCCGAACGGTGCGGCCGACACGGCATGGCCCGAGCCTTCGGTGACATGGCCGGGCAGATACGGTTTTAGATGCGCCTTGACGCCGATCGGGCCGACGCCGGGGCCGCCGCCGCCATGCGGGATGCAGAAGGTCTTGTGCAGGTTCATGTGGCAGACATCGGCGCCGATGTCCCCCGGCCGGGCGAGGCCGACCAGCGCGTTGAGATTGGCGCCGTCGAAATAGACCTGGCCGCCATGCTCATGGATAAGGGCGCAGAGGTCGCGCGCGCCTTCCTCGAAGACGCCATGCGTCGAGGGATAGGTGAACATCAGCGCCGCGAGGTTTTGCGCATGCTCGGCCGCCTTGGCCTTCAGATCGACGACGTCGATGTTGCCATCCTCGGTGCAGCGCACGACGACGACGCTCATGCCGGCCATCGCCGCACTCGCCGGATTGGTGCCATGCGCGGATGACGGGATCAGGCAGACCGTGCGGTGGCCTTCGCCGCGTGAGCGGTGATAGCCGCGAATGGCGAGCAGCCCGGCATATTCGCCCTGGCTGCCAGCATTGGGCTGCAGGGTCACCGCGTCGAAGCCGGTGATCTCGGCCAGCCAGCCTTCCAGATCGTCGATCATGGCGCGGTAGCCGGCCGAATGGCCTGCCGGAGCGAAGGGATGCAAATTGGCGATGCTTGGCCAACTTACCGGCATCATCTCGGCGGCGGCATTGAGCTTCATGGTGCAGGAGCCGAGCGGGATCATGGCGCGGTCGAGCGCCAGGTCCTTGTCGGCCAGCCGGCGCAGGAAGCGCATCATTTCGGTTTCCGAACGGTTGTCGTGGAAGACGGGCTGCGTGAGAAACTCCTTGCCGCGCGGTCGTCCGGGCATGGTGCTGCTGGCAGCGGCGCCCGCCTTGGCGCCAAACAGCGCCGCGATCGCGTCCAGATCGGCGTCGGTCGAGGTCTCATCGAAGCTGATGCCGATGTGGTCGGCGTCGATGACACGCAGCAGCCGGCCGGTCTTTTCAGCAGCGGCGGCGATCGCGCCGGCTCTGCCTTTCACTTCCACCGTCACCGTGTCGAAGCGGCTCGCGCCAACGACTGAAACGCCTGATGCCCTAAGGCCGGCTGCCAAGCGGTTGGCCAATGCATGGATTCGGCCGGCAATCGCCTGCAGGCCGGCAGGGCCATGCCAGATCGCATAGGCCGTCGCCATGTTGGCGAGCAGCGCCTGCGCCGTGCAGATGTTGGAGGTCGCCTTGTCGCGACGGATATGCTGTTCGCGCGTCTGCAAGGCGAGACGATAGCCGGCGCGGCCTTTGCTGTCGGTCGACTGGCCGACGAGGCGGCCGGGCATCAGCCGCGTCAGCCTGTCGGAGACGGCGCAATAAGCGGCGTGCGGCCCACCAAAGCCCATCGGCACGCCGAAGCGCTGCATTGGGCCGACAGCGATGTCGGCGCCAAGCCTAGCCGGCGCGTCGGTCAGCGTCAGTCCGAGCGGATCGGCAATGAAGACGACCAGCGCGCCGGTGGCGCGGGCCTTCTCGATTGCTGCCTTATGGTCGCCATAGACGCCAAACGTATCAGGCCAGGAGACCAGCAGAGCGGCGGTGTTGTCGTCGATCGTGTCGCCGTCGACCTCGATGCCGAGCGGCTCGGCACGGGTGCGCACGACGTCTAGCGTCTGTGGATGCGGCGTGCCGGCAAACGCCACCTTGGTCCGCTTGTCGCGGTGATGGCGCAACGCAATACCGACCGCCTCGGCCACCGCCGTCGCTTCGTCGAGCAGCGAGGCCGACGCTACCGGCAGGCCGGTCAGCTCAGTGACCAGCGTCTGGAAATTGAACAGCATTTCGAGCCGGCCCTGGCTGATCTCGGCTTGGTAGGGCGTGTAGGCCGTATACCAGGCCGGGTTCTCGAACAGATTGCGCTGGATGACCGGCGGCACGTGCACGCCGTGGTAGCCGGCGCCGATGAAGCTCTTCAGCACCGTGTTTTTTGCCATTGTCGCTGAAAGCTCGGCCAGCGCCTCCGCTTCGCTCGCCGGTGCGGGCAAGGCCAGCGGCCGGTCGAGCCGGATCGATTTCGGCACAGCCTGGCTGATCAGGGTCTCGACTGAGGGAACGCCGATCGTCGCCAGCATGGCTCTGACATCATTGAGGCCGGGGCCGATATGGCGGGCCGAGAAGGGGTAAGATGCTGCAGTCATCTTCTTGATCCTGCTATCAACCAATATGGGCTTTGTAGGCGGCCTCATCCAGGAGGCCTTCGAGCTGGCTTTCATCGGCCAGCTTCATCTTCCACAGCCAGCCGTCGCTGGTCGCTGCGGAATTTACCAGGGACGGATCAGACGAGAGCGAGGTGTTTGCCTCGGTGATCTCGCCGTCGACCGGTGCATAGACGTCCGATGCCGCCTTGACGGATTCGACCACGACGGCGGTATCGCCCTTGGCCAGCTTTTTCCCAAGCTCCGGCAATTCGACGAAGACGAGATCGCCGAGTTGCTCCTGTGCGTAGTCGGTGATGCCAACAGTGGCGACACCGCCTTCGACGCGGAGCCATTCGTGATCTTCGGTGAAATAGGTTTTTGCCATGAGAAGATTCATCCTTTGCGATAGCGATGCGGCGTGAAGGGCAGGGGATTGATATCGATCGGGATTTTCGTCCCGCGAACGTCGGCGAAGAGTGGGCTTGTCGATGAAGCCAACGGCGTTTCGACGTAACCCATGGCAACGGGAAAACCTGCCGAAGGGCCGAAGCCGCCCGAGGTGACGTGGCCGGCGGGATTGTCGTCGGCGTCGAAAAGGGCAGCACCCGCGCGCACCGGCTGGCGGCCTTGCGGCTTTAGGCCGACGCGTTTCTGCGCCGGGCCGCGCTCCAGGATCGCACGCAATGCGTCGGCACCGATGAAAGTGCCAGAGGCGCGAACTTCCTTCGGAATCGCCCACATCAGCCCGGCGCTGGCCGGGTCGATCTCCGGTGTGATGTCCAGCCCGTGCAGGCACAGGCCTGCTTCGAGCCGCAGGCTGTCACGGGCGGCCAACCCAACCCACATCACGCGCTCGTCCTCGAGCAGCCTGGCGACGAGATTTCGCGCGTCGGCTTCCGGCAGGCCGATCTCGAAACCGTCTTCGCCGGTGTAGCCCGACCGGCTCATGAACCAGTTTTCGCGGGGCTCAAAGCCATGCATGAACAGCAGCGATCCGGTCTCGATGCCGGCGCGGGACAGGGCGGCCCAGGCTTCGGGCCCCTGGATCGCCAGGAAGACGCGGTCCAGTGCGTCCACCTTGGCATCAAAAACCCCCTTTGTTTCAGAATCCAGGGCAAGTGCGCGCAGGTGCTTGTCGTCGGCTTCGGCATTGCCGGCATTGGCGACAACCATGAAGCGTTGTTGGCCGAGCCTGGTGACGATCAGATCGTCGATGATGCCGGCCGCTTCGTTGAGAAAGAACGTGTATTTGGACTGGGAAATCTCAAGCGCGCCGGCGTCGAACGGGCAGGCGCGATTGAGCAGTGCCTCTGCGCCCGGCCCACTGATCTCGAACAGCTTCATGTGCGAGATGTCGAACAGGCCGGCATGCTCGCGGGTCTGAAGGTGCTCCTTCATCACGCCGGCCGGATAGGTCAGCGGCATCGACCAGCCGGCGAACGCGCCAAAGCGCGCACCGGCGGCCACGTGAAGGTCTTCGAGGGGAAGGTGTTTGATGTCGCCCGTCATGTCGTCTCCAGAGTCGCACGCAATCGGCCGCGAATGGCGGCCAGTCCGTGCCCCTCTGTCTGAAGCCTGAGAGACTCGCGCCCCGTAACTCTGTCGGCAGCGCTTACACCTTCGGCGCGGGGGCAAGCCCCGACTTTCCAGAGTGTCTTTCCCGTCTACGGTTCTTTTGCCTGAGAGATTTCGGGCGATTTCCCCTTCGGCGGCAGCTCTCGCTGCTCTCTCCCGCAAACAGGTAGGACTCAATTTGAGCCCTCGACTCGTCATCCATAGCCTGTGGACGACACCTTGTCACCTGCCAGCGACACCTTACCGACAAGTCTTCGCTAACGACCTCGCCGGAAATCCATCCGGCGCTCGGGGCGCTGGGCGACAAGGTCGCTTAGACGGCTGCACCCCGGCCAGGACCCTTGAACTGTCGCAAAACTATTGCTTGGCAGGCTCCGGCTTGACGCTGGTGTCGAACCGCGACATCCATTTGAAACTGCCGAACCAGTAGCGGCGCACGCCGGTGATGGTGCCATCAGCGGTACGCGCGTCAATCCAGTTGTTGACGTATTGGATCAGGCGGATATCGTCCGGCCGCATCGCAAACGCCTCCGGCGTCCGCAACAGCGGGCCACCCACCATTGTCAACTTCGCATCATAGAGCCTGGCGGCCATCTGCGGCGTTGGCGATGTGGCGACCATCGCGTGTGCCTCGCCGCCGATGACCGCGGCGAAAACATCTGATGTATTGTCGAAGGAGAGGATGGTCGCCTTGGGGAATGCTTCCTTCGCGGCGGCTTCATCCGTGGAATTGGATAGCACGGCGATCTTGTATCCCGGCGCGGCCACCGCCTTTCCCGGCTTTTTGCCGAGGCTGGCGATCGTCGCCACCATGCGAATATCGGCAGCGCCGGTCTGGTCGGAGAATACCACTTCGCGCGCACGTTCCGGAGTGCTGGCGTAGCCCGCCGCAATCATGTCGAAATCGCCCTTGAGCAGCCGTGCCTTGAGATCGTTCCAAGGCACTTCGACCAGCTTCAGGTCGACGCCAAGGTCGGACGCAAGCGCGCTGGTCAGGTCGACATCGTAGCCTGCGAATTTGCCGTCGGCTTTCTTGAGGATCCATGGTGGATTGAGCGCCACACCGACCGTCAGCGTCTTCTGGTCGATGATGTGCTTGAGACTGTCGTCCGCCCAGGCGGATGGCGCCGCCAACGCCAGCCAGGCGGAAAGCGCAAGTGCAATCGTGGCGATCATTTTTGAGTGCATGATAGATCCCGCTGCAACCGCCTGGTTGTCAGATTTACACGAGGATGCCATTCTGTCGATAGCGGATCGGGTTGGAGAATTGCAATGTCGGCACGGATGGCGATCAGCGGCTCGATGGTGTTCCTGGCCTGCACCCTAGGCAATCCGGCGAAGCTCTCGCTGCTGCCCGACACCGCGCAGGCGGCAGGCGCCAGACGCGTGGTCTGCTCCAGTGTGAACCACCGCTATTCCTACTGCGGTGTCGACACGCGGCGCGGCGTGCAATTGACCTCTCAGCTTTCGAAGTCGCGCTGCGTCCAAGGCAGAAGCTGGGATTATGACCGCGGCGGCATTTGGGTCGATGATGGCTGCTCGGCGGAATTCCTGGTCGCCGGCTCCGGCCGCAACCCTTCTGCCGGCGACCTGGCCGCGGCTATAATCGTCGGCGGCGTGGTTGGCGCCATTCTCGACAACAACAACTCCCATCGCCACCATTCCGACAGTTATTACCCGAAGCCGCGCCATCGCCGTGACGACCAATGGATCGATCCGACGCCGCAATTCGACAATCAGGGCAATCCGAATTTCGACACCCACGGCAACTATCAGGGCCCGCACGGACTGGGCAAGCTTGTCACCCCCGATGACAATCCGGACTTGAATCCGGCCCTGCGCAGCGATGGCGATGACAGCGATGACAGTTACTGAGCATCGCGCCTACTTTCCTTTGAACATGATCTTTTTCCAAAAACCGGTTCTCACTTTTTGCTGCGCTGACCTTCGGTTCGGGATCATGCTCTGGGGTCAAATGCCGCCGTACCAGTCGTAGCCATTGTCCTCCCAGTAGCCGCCCCTGCCGCCGCCAATAGTGGCGAAACCGTCGACCAGTTCGATCTTGGTGAGATATTTCGGCATCTTGTAGCCGATCTGGCGCTCGACGCGGACACGTAACGGCGCGCCGTTCTCGACCGGCAGCGGCTTGCCGTTCAAGCCATAGGCAAGGATCGTCTGCGGGTGACGGGCATCGATCAGATCGATCGAGCCGTAATATTTGATGTCGCCGGACAGGCTGCGGTCGATCGTGTCGAGGCAATGGAACATGACGTAGCGCGCCTGCGGCTTGACCACCGCCTGATCAAGCACCAGCGACAGCGGCGTGCCGGTCCATTTGGCGATGCAACTCCAGCCTTCGACGCAGTCGTGGCGGGTGATCTGGGTGCGGCTTGGCATGTTCATCAATTGCTCGCGGGTCAGCGACAGCGGCTTTTCGACGAGGCCGGAAACCTCGAGCCGCCAGTCGGCGAAATTGTTGGCGAGCAGGCCCTTGTAGACATCGTCGTCCGGCGCGGTGACGCCGTTCGGCCGCTGCGGCTGGCGGATGTCGGCTTCGGTGAATTCCGGCGCCAGCGAATCGCCGGCAAGCAGGCGTTGCGCGCGCCAGGTCAGGCCATTGGCGCCTTCGAGGAAGCTGCGTAGGCCGTCGCCGACGCGAAGCTGGCTGTCGAAGGCGTCACAACCCGAGAGCATGATACCGGAGACGCCGAGGCTGGCCGAGGTCAGGAATTTTCTGCGGCTGATCACAAACTTCGCCATCTCACGCACTCCTCTGAGGCGTCTTGCTGCCATGCGCCGGCGGGTCGGTTCGGTACCAGCCGGTGATGATGGAACGCAGCTCGTTGATCGGGCCGGCGGCGAAGATCATCAGGATATGGATGATGAAGAAGGCGACGAGCAGCAGCATCACGATGAAATGGATCGTCCGCGCCGTCTGCCTGCCGCCAAGCAGATCGTTGAGGAACGGCAGCACCGCGTTCATGCTCGGCGACATGGCAAGGCCGGTGATGATCATCAGCGGCAGCAGCACGAACATGACGCCGCCATAGGCCATCTTCTGCAGCGTGTTGTATTCGCGTCTGTGACGGAACTTGAACCTGGCATGATCGGCGATGTCTCGCGGCAAACGCCTGAGATCGTCGATGCGCGGGGCAAGATCGCGGCGCAGATGGCCGTTGATGAGGCTGGCGACCAGCCACACGACCAGCGTCGTGGTTAGTATCCAGGCGAAGAAGAAATGGACGACGCGGGCGGTGCCGAGGTCGTAATAGGAGGGGATCGTCGCCCAAGACGGGAAAGCCCGGGACGTCTCCCGACCCGCCGGTCCCGACCAGCCGAGCACACCGGTCGTATCGAAGCGCTTGCCGAAGATTTCGGTGTAGCCGCGCGGGCCGTTTGCGGTGTTCTCGGCGCCGATGGCAAAGATGGTGTTGTCATAGGCGAATCCCGACTCCTTGCCGATATAGAGCTGGGGGCGGGCGTTGAAGATCTGCAGGCCGGAAAGCAGCATGAAGAACAGCGAGATGGCCCAGAGCCAATGCGTCAGCCGCGTCCAGCGCGACTGCCGGTAGATCAGCGTTGCATCCTTCGGCGCGGCAGTATCTGGCTCGATGGCGGATTGGCTCCTGGCAACCGATTCCATTTTTTCGCGTCTCCCGGCCGCTCAGTCGGCCTTTCCGATCGTTCTCCTCCCAATACGTTGCCAGCCAAAGCGATGTTTCATCCGATCACGGAATTATTACGAGCTACCCGATACTACTGGCTTCCAAGACTGACGGCGAGGTTGACCGCTGCTGCGACGATCACTGTATTGAAAAAGAACGACACGATCGAATGCAAAAGCACGATGCGACGCATATGCGTGGTCGAGACAGTGGTATCGGAGGTCTGTGAGGTCATGCCGACGGTGGTCGAGAAATAGAGGAAATCCCAGCCGTCCGGCCGCTCCTTACCGGTAAATACGAGGCCGCCGACGGGCTTTTTCTGCTTCGCTTTGCTGCCGGGGTCGGTCTCTTCATCGTTCAGCCAATAAACATGTGCGTAGTGCAGCGCCGTCATGGCGTGGATGGTGAACCAGCCGAGCGGGATCGACACCAGCGCGAAGGTGAGTTCGACAGGATGTGGGCTGCCCCCTCGATTGATCAACTGGAACAACGAGACGATGGCGACGGCGACGACAATCAGCGTCACGGCAAAGATGACCAGCACCGGCTGGTCGGTGGCGCGGGCATTCTTGCTCAGATAGCGGCCGGTGAGCAGCGGCATCTGGGCGATGACGATGACGGTGTAGGCGGCGAAGAACGCATTGGCGCCGATCGAATAGGCGATGGGTGCGCGCAAAACCAACGCGATCGCCAGTGCCACTACACCGATGCAGGCCGACACCGCGAACTGCATGTGGCGATGCAGTGGTTTCTTCAGCGGCGTCTCGGTCGTCATGGCCCGGCCCCTGATGGCGGTCTGTCTTACCGCCGCTCGTCTTTTAGGACTCGGACATTATAGCACTTTTGCCTGTGCGCATGATGCCGAAGATCGATTCCCGGTTTTGCTGCGCTGACGTCCGGTTCGAGGTCGAAGCGCTAACCCAGTGCGGCGGATTTCAGCGCACGCCGCAAGATGCGGTCGAGCTCGCCGAGAAACCGCGAGCGGTCCTGCGGCGCGAAACTGGCATTGTAGCCCTTGCTCTCGCCGGTCTCGCGCAGATGCTGCTTGAGGTCGCGCATCGCCACCGCCATGCCGATCGTTTCCGGCGTGAACGGGCGCCCGGTCGGCCCAAGCACATGGGCGCCGAGCGCCACCGTGCGGGCGGCAAGCGGGATGTCTGATGTCACCACGATGTCGTTGGGCTTGGCATTGTCGACGATCCAGTCGTCCGCCGCGTCGGCGCCCTTGGACACGACGACGTTGCGGACCATCGGATCACGCGACGGGCGCAGGCCGCCATTGGAGACGAAGGTGACGACGACGCCATGGCGCTCGGCGACTTTCTCGACCTCGGCCTTCACCGGACAGGCATCAGCATCGACGTAAACTTGTACTTGATTGATGCTAGTCGTCATGCCGACTCGGTATTGATGACCGCTTCGTTTTCCATGAGGTGCGCTTTTAGCAAGCGATGCACGTCGGTCAGGCTCCTCTGCAAAAACGGATCACGTACGAGAAAGTTGATTTCGTCTGTCGCACGATCGATCTCTCCCAAATCGATCTGAACGCGATTGTTTGCCCTATAGCTGCGCCATAAGTCCTCGCCAAAATTCCGTATTCGATGGATCGTCGACTTTTCACAGTCAATGAAGCGAATACGAACACGAATTTGAACCTACTTCACCTAGTAAACCACCACGCTCCTGATGCTCTTGCCCTCATGCATCAGGTCAAAACCCTTGTTGATGTCCTCGAGCTTCAGCGTGTGGGTGATCATCGGGTCGATCTCGATCTTGCCGTCCATGTACCAGTCGACGATCTTCGGCACGTCGGTGCGGCCGCGCGCGCCGCCAAAGGCGGTGCCCATCCAGGTGCGGCCGGTGACGAGCTGGAACGGCCGCGTCGAGATCTCCTGGCCGGCGCCGGCAACGCCAATGACGACCGACTTGCCCCAGCCGCGGTGCGATGCCTCAAGCGCCTGCCGCATCACCTTGGTGCTGCCCGTGCAGTCGAACGTATAGTCGGCACCGCCGATCTGGTCGGCACCGCGCTTGGTCATGTTGACGAGATACGGCACGATATCGCCATCGATCTCCTTCGGATTGACGAAATGCGTCATGCCGAATTTCTCGCCCCATTCCTTCTTGTCGTTGTTCAGGTCGACGCCGATGATCATGTCGGCGCCGGCAAGGCGCAGTCCCTGGATGACATTGAGGCCGATGCCGCCGAGGCCGAAGACGGCGGCCGTGGCGCCGATCTCGACCTTGGCCGTGTTGATCACCGCGCCGATGCCGGTTGTGACGCCGCAGCCGATGTAGCAGATCTTGTCGAAGGGCGCGTCGGGATTGACCTTGGCCACCGCGATCTCGGGCAGCACGGTGAAATTGGAGAAGGTCGAGCAGCCCATATAGTGGAAGATCTTGTCCTTGCCGATCGAGAAGCGCGACGAGCCGTCCGGCATCAGGCCTTGCCCTTGCGTGGCGCGGATCGCGGTGCACAGATTGGTCTTTCTGGATAGGCAGGACGGGCATTGCCGGCATTCCGGCGTGTAGAGCGGGATGACGTGGTCGCCCTTCTTGACCGAGGTGACGCCTTTGCCGACATCGACGACGATTCCTGCACCCTCATGGCCGAGGATCGCCGGAAAAATGCCTTCGGGATCGGCGCCCGACAGCGTGAACTCGTCGGTGTGGCAGATGCCGGTCGCCTTGATCTCGACCAGCACCTCGCCCGCGCGCGGGCCGTCGAGGTCGACCTCCAGGATCTCCAGCGGCTTTCCGGCGGCGACAGCGACAGCGGCACGGGTTTTCATCGGGAATCTCCTCTCAGGGCAAATCTGCAATCGGGGCCGAGCATTAGCGTATCTGCAGGTTCTGGACTATGGGACGAATTGACAGTTCATAGCCGGGTTTGGTCGTCACTAGGCGACTTGCGCCCGGGATATGCGCCAACTTGCCTTGATCAGCCGGGGCCTTGACCGGCTGGGCGAAGCCCATAAAAGAAAGGCAGCCGAGGGAACAAAACCCGCATGTTCACAAAAATCCTGGTCGCCAATCGTGGCGAGATCGCCTGCCGCGTCATTAAGACGGCGCGCAAGATGGGCATCGCAACCGTGGCGGTCTATTCGGACGCCGATCGCGACGCCGTGCATGTCGAGATGGCCGACGAAGCGGTGCATATCGGGCCTTCGCCGGCCTCGCAGAGCTATCTGGTGCCGGAGAAGATCATCGCCGCCTGCAAGGCGACGGGTGCTGAAGCCGTGCATCCCGGCTACGGATTTCTGTCCGAACGCGCATCGTTCTGTGAGGCGCTGGAGAAGGAGGGCATCGTCTTCATCGGCCCAAAACCCAGAGCGATCAGGGCGATGGGCGACAAGATCGAATCGAAGAAATTCGCCAACGCTGCAAACGTGTCGACCGTGCCCGGCTGGCTTGGCGTCATCGAGAATGCCGGCCATGCCGAGAAAATAGCCGGTGAGATCGGCTATCCCGTGATGATCAAGGCCTCGGCCGGCGGCGGCGGCAAGGGCATGCGCATCGCTTGGAGCAAGGCCGAGGTGCGCGACGGGTTCGACCGGGCGCGTTCGGAGGCCAAAAGCTCGTTCGGCGACGACCGCGTCTTCATCGAGAAGTTCGTGGTCGATCCGCGCCACATCGAGATCCAGGTGTTGGCCGACGCGCATGGCAACGCGCTTTATCTCGGCGAGCGCGAATGCTCGATCCAGCGCCGCAACCAGAAGGTCGTCGAAGAGGCGCCTTCAGCTTTCCTCGACGCCAAGACACGGAAAGCCATGGGCGAGCAGTCGGTGGCGCTGGCCAGGGCGGTCGACTATCAGAGCGCCGGCACGGTTGAGTTCATCGTCGACAGCGAAAAGAACTTCTATTTCCTTGAAATGAATACGCGATTGCAAGTCGAGCACCCGGTGACCGAGCTCGTCACCGGCATCGATCTGGTCGAGCAGATGATCCGCATAGCTGCCGGCGAAAAACTCGCTATCAAGCAAAGTGACGTCAAGCTGAACGGCTGGGCGGTTGAAAGCCGGCTCTACGCCGAGGACCCGTATCGCAATTTCCTGCCGTCGATCGGCCGGCTGACGAGATACCGGCCGCCGGAAGAGGGGCAGTTCGGCGAAATCGTCGTCCGCAACGATACCGGCGTCACCGAGGGGTCGGAAATCTCGATGTTCTATGACCCGATGGTCGCCAAGCTGTGCACCTGGGCGCCGACGCGGCTCGCCGCGATCGACGCCATGTCGGAAGCGCTGGACAGCTTCGTCGTCGACGGCATCGAGCACAACATACCGTTTCTGGCGGCGCTGATGCAGCATCCGCGCTGGCGGGAAGGGCTGATATCGACCGCTTTCATATCAGAGGAATATCCTGACGGGTTCGCGCCGATCGTGCCTGATAGCGAGGAGAAGGCCGTGCTCGCATCGATCGCCACCGCGGTCGAACTGCTGCGCCGCGACCGGCTCGACCGGCTGGGCGGGCGGCTGGCGCCGCATTCGGGTGCCCTGAAGCGCGACTGGGCGGTCAAGATCGGCGAGGATTACCTTTCGGCTTCTGTCCTCGAAGGCATGATTTCCATTCCAATGGAACTCGATCTGTCGATCGACGGCGGCAAGGCGCTTACGGTGATGTCAGACTGGCGGCCGGGCGATCTCATCTGGCGCGGCACGGTCGGCGACCGAAGAATCGCCGCGCAGATCAGGCCGGTGCTGAACGGGTTTCGCATCGCCTGGAAAGGCATGTCGGTCGCCGCACGCGCCATGCTGCCGCGCACCGCCGAGCTCGAAAGGCTGATGCCGGAAAAAGTGGCGCCGGACACCTCGAAGATGCTGCTCTGCCCGATGCCCGGCCTCGTCGTATCGATCGCGGTTGCCGAGGGGCAGGAGGTCAAGGCCGGCGAGACGCTGGCCGTCGTCGAGGCGATGAAGATGGAAAACGTGCTGCGCGCCGAGCGCGATCTTACCGTGTCGAAACTCAAGGCGAAGCCGGGCGACAGTCTCGCGGTCGATGCGGTGATTATGGAATTCGCGTGACGCTGAAAATAGAAAACCCGCCTCGGCGGGGGGTCGTTGGCGCAAATCAGCACCATGCATATATTCCTAGCATAGATGCCGTCACAAAGCAACGATCGCGAACTTGCAAGGCTCGACTGGCAATTGCTGGACTCGCATCGTCCGGTGCCGGACAATGCAATTTCATCGACTGAGTCCTTTCAAGCGGCGCTAAAAAACCATGGCGAATGAGACACTTCCACGCGACCCTTTGCGGCGCGAGGCTTTTATGAAGGCGTCGCGGCCGGAAGTGCCGGCGCGGCCGTTCATCCATCTGCGCGTGCATTCGGCCTATTCGCTGCTCGAAGGCGCCTTGCAGCTCAGCACGGTTGTCGGCCAAGCGGTCAAGGATGAGGCTCCGGCCATCGCCGTCACCGACACCAATAATCTGTTCGGAGCGCTCGAATTCGCGCAGAAAGCGGTGAAGGAGGGCATCCAGCCGATCATCGGCTGCCAGACCACTCTCGCCTTTTCCGGCGAAGCCAGCGACAGCCAGCGCGACCGCAGGCGGCAAGGCCCGGAGATGCGGCCGGTGGTTTTGATCGCGGCGACCGAGGCCGGCTACAGCAATCTGGTCAGGCTGGTCAGCCGGGTCTATCTCGAAACGCCGCCCGGCGAGGCGGTGCATCTGACGACCGAAATGCTGCAAGGCCATTGCGACGGCCTGATCTGTCTCAGCGGCGGGCCGCGCGGTCCGATCGGCAACGCCTTGAAAGAGGACCGCCGCGATCTCGCCGAGACACGGCTTTTGACGCTCAAGGCGCTGTTCGGCGACCGGCTCTATGTCGAGCTGGAACGGGTTTCCGGCTATGACCGGGCGATCGAGCAATCGTCCGTCGATCTCGCCTATATCAATGACCTGCCGCTGGTCGCCACCAACGAGGCGTTTTTCTCCTCGCGCGACGACTATGAGGCGCATGACGCGCTGATCGCCATCGCCGAAGGCTCGGTCGTCGCCGTCGACAATCGCCGCCGCCTGTCGCCCGACAATTTTCTGAGAAGCCAGGCTGACATGGCGAGGCTGTTCGCCGATCTGCCCGAAGCGATCGACAACACTGTCGAGATCGCGCTGCGCTGCTCTTATTATCCCAAGACCCGCAACCCGATCCTGCCGCGCTTTGCCGGCGGCGATGTCGCCGACGCCGATGCGGCGGTGAAGGCGGAGGCGCAGGAGCTTGCCAGACAGGCGCATGAAGGGCTGGAGGCGCGGATCGCCGCACACGGACTGGCGCCTGGCTACACGGTCGAACAATATCGCGAACGGCTGGAATTCGAGCTCGGCATCATCGAGAAGATGAAGTTCCCCGGCTACTTCCTGATCGTCGCCGACTTCATCAAATGGGCGAAGGCGCAAGGCATTCCGGTCGGGCCGGGCCGCGGTTCGGGCGCCGGCTCGCTGGTCGCGTATTCGACGACCATCACCGACATCGATCCGCTGCGCTTCTCGCTGCTGTTCGAGCGCTTCCTCAATCCCGACCGCGTATCGATGCCCGACTTCGACATCGATTTCTGCCAGGACCGGCGCGAGGAAGTCATCCGCTACGTCCAGCAGAAATACGGCCGCGACCAGGTCGGCCAGATCATCACCTTCGGCACGCTGCAGGCCCGCGCGGTGCTGCGCGATGTCGGCCGCGTGCTGCAGATGCCCTATGGCCAGGTCGACAAGCTCTCCAAGATGGTGCCGTCGAACCCGGCCAATCCAGTCAAGCTCGCCGACGCCATCGCCAACGAGCCGCGCTTTGCCGAAGAGGCAGAGCGCGAGCCGATCGTGCAGACGCTGCTCGACATGGCGCAGAAGCTGGAAGGGCTCTACCGCCACGCCTCGACGCACGCCGCCGGCATCGTCATCGGCGACCGGCCGCTGTGGGAGCTGGTGCCGATGTACCGCGACCCGCGCTCCGACATGCCGGTCACCCAGTTCAACATGAAGTATGTCGAGCAGGCCGGGCTGGTGAAGTTCGACTTCCTCGGCCTGAAGACGCTGACGGTGCTGGAGACCGCGGTCAGGCTGATCCGCCGCCGCGGCATCGAGATCGATCTCGCCCACATTCCGCTCGACGACCCCGACACCTACGCCATGCTGTCGCGCGGCGAAGTGGTAGGCGTGTTCCAGGTGGAAAGTGCCGGCATGCGCAAGGCGCTGATCGGCATGCGGCCCGACTGTATCGAGGACATCATCGCGCTGGTCGCGCTTTACCGGCCGGGGCCGATGGAGAACATCCCGACCTACAACGCCAGAAAGCATGGCGAGGAGGAGATGGCGTCGATCCACCCGAAGATCGACCATCTGGTGAAGGAGACGCAAGGCGTCATCGTCTACCAGGAACAGGTTATGCAGATCGCGCAGGAGCTCTCCGGCTATTCGCTGGGCGAGGCCGATTTGCTGCGCCGCGCCATGGGCAAGAAGATCCGCGCCGAGATGGACAAGCAGCGCGAGCGCTTCGTTTCCGGCGCGGTCGAGCGCGGCGTTGGCAAGCCGCAAGCCGACTTTATTTTCGACCTGCTGGCAAAGTTCGCCGACTACGGTTTCAACAAGTCGCATGCCGCCGCCTATGCGGTCGTCTCCTACCAGACGGCCTATCTGAAGGCGCACTACCCGGTCGAGTTCCTGGCCGCGTCGATGACCCTCGACATGGGCAACACCGACAAGCTCGCCGATTTCCGCCAGGATGCGCTGCGCCTCGGCATCGATGTCGTGGCGCCTTCGGTGATGACGAGCTTCCGCGCCTTCGAAGTCGGCGAGAACCGGATCTTCTATTCGCTGGCCGCGCTCAAGGGCGTCGGCGACGCGGCGGTCGAGCATATCGTCGCCATGCGCGGCGAAAAACCGTTCAAGAACCTCGCCGATTTCTGCGAAAGGGTCGACCCGAAGATCGTCGGCAAGCGCGTCTTCGAAAGCCTGATCATGGCCGGCGCGCTCGACTGCTTCGGCCACGACCGCGCCGCGATGATGGCGGGCGTCGAGCGGATGATGGGGCTGGCGTCGCTGGCGCAGCAGAATGCAATGTCGGGCCAGCACGACATTTTCGGCGCCTCGCTCGGCGCACAGTCGCAGGCGCTCAACCTGCCGGCGACCGACCCGTGGCTCGCCGCCGACCGCCTGCACCGTGAATTCCAGGTGGTCGGCTTCTATCTCTCCGCCCATCCGCTGGATGAATACAAGGCGGCGCTGCAGAAGATGCGGGTGCAGACGTGGGCCGAGTTCTCGGCCGCCGTCAAACGGGGTGCTGCCGCCGGGCGGCTTGCCGGCACCGTCACCACCAAGCAGGAGCGCAAGACGCGCACCGGCAACAAGATGGGCGTCGTGCAGTTTTCCGACACGTCGGGCCAGTATGAGGCGGTGCTGTTTTCCGAGGGGCTGGCGCAGTATCGAGACCTGCTCGAGCCCGGCCGTTCGGTGGTGATCACCGTTTCGGCCGAGGACAGGCCCGAAGGCGTCAATCTGCGCATCCAGACCGTGCAGTCGCTGGAGGACGAGGCAAGCCGCATCCAGAAGGCCTTGCGCATCTTTGTCAGGAATGACCGACCGGCGTCGGCGATTCAATCGCAGCTTACCCAGCGCGGCGACAGTCAGGTGAGCATTATCGTTATCAAGGACGAGGCGCAGGGCGAGGTCGAGATCGAGCTGCCCAACCGTTACCGTGTCTCGCCGCAGATCGCGTCGGCGATGCGCGCGGTGCCGGGCGTGGTGGAAGTGGAACTGGTGTGACCTAACGGGATTAGCACGGTTCCGTCTGTTTCGATCGTATCCCGTCGGTCAGCGCCGGCACGCCCAGTGCCGTCATTGCCCGGTGGTAACGCCGCTGGTATTGTGAGTTCGGCTGCCTGGCTCTTTTGGCGGCCGGGGGAGTGCGTCATGGACGAGCGGACAGCCGCTGCCGAACTCCAGAAGATGGTGAATGGGTTCCAGGTATCTCAGGCGATATGCGTCGCCGCCACGCTGGGCATCGCAGACCATCTCAAGGACGGAAAACGCACCAGCGGCGAACTTGCCGCGTTGACCAATGCCCATCCGCAGGCGCTCTACCGGCTGTTGCGCGCCCTTGCGTCGGTCGGCGTGTTCCATGAAGCGGAAGACCGGCTCTTCTCACTGACCCCGGTTGGCAGCGCGTTGCGATCCGATGTTCAGCATTCGGTCGCGCCGTGGGCTATCCTGGCCGGACGGCCCTATTTCCGTCAGGCATGGAGCGATCTGCTGCATAGTGTCAGCACCGGCGAAAACGCCTTTCGCCATGCTCATGGCAAGGGCGTTTGGGAATATCGGGCGGAGCATCCGGAAGAGTCCGTCATCTTCGACCGGGCGATGACGGCCATGTCGCGTGGCGTCGCCGCCGCGGTGATCGCGGCCTATGACTTCCGGCCGTTCTCTGTCGTCATGGATGTCGCGGGCGGGCAGGGCGCGCTGCTTGCCGAAATCCTCTGCCGCAATCCCGGCCAGCGCGGCATTCTTTTCGATCAGCCGCAGGTCGTGGCAAAGGCCGGCCCGGTCTTTGACGCCGCGGGCGTGGCCGATCGTTGCGATATCGTTGCCGGCGATTTCTTCGTCTCGGTGCCCGAGGGCGCCGATGCGATTGTGCTTAAATGGATCTTGCATGACTGGGACGACTACACAAACATCCGCATCCTGAAAACCTGCCGCCGGGCAATGCGCCCAGAAGGCAAGCTGCTGGTGCTCGAGAGCATTCTGGCGCCGCCCAACGAAGGCGCCGGCGCAAAATTCGGCGATCTGAACATGCTGGTCATGCCGGGCGGGCAGGAGCGCACGGCGGAAGAATTCAGGGTGCTGCTTGCAGCGTCGGATTTCCGGGTCGCGAATATTGTTGAAGCCGGACCTCGCATCAGCATCATCGAGGCGGAACCGGTCTGAATTGCTTTCCGGGTCTGAAACTCCGGATGTTCTCGACCCACGGCGGCTTATCCCTGCTCTGCCCACTGGACGGCTGTCGCAGCGAACGTTATCGCAGTTGCCATGAAGGCGGCAGACAAGGACGGAG
Organism: Mesorhizobium sp. M6A.T.Cr.TU.014.01.1.1; assembly: GCF_004022765.1. Taxonomy (NCBI): domain Bacteria; kingdom Pseudomonadati; phylum Pseudomonadota; class Alphaproteobacteria; order Hyphomicrobiales; family Phyllobacteriaceae; genus Mesorhizobium; species Mesorhizobium sp. M6A.T.Cr.TU.014.01.1.1. The sequence goes on along the minus strand of NZ_RZPG01000030.1, from coordinate 62,216 downwards.
CGCGGGAGTTATCAGCCTTGGCGCGGCTGCGCGATACGTTGCGCAAGCTTTATCACGGGCGCACACCTGCGGCTTTCCGGTTTCAACTGGCGGCGATCATCATCGACCTTGCCATCATCGCCTTCTTCATCGCCACACCGGTGATCCAGGAGTCGTCCTCGTTCCTCTGGCTTGATTATTCTGTCGCAGCACTTGTCGCCGCCGACCTGATTGCCAGGCTGCTAGCCTCCAATGACATGCTGCGCCTGCTGAAACAGCCGGCGTCGTGGATCGACGCCTTCATCCTGCTGACGTTGCTGATGCCTTCGGCGCTGGCCAATCTGGGTTTCCTGCGCATCCTGCGGCTGTGGTCGCTGTCGCGCAGCGGCGCGCTGTGGCGGTATTTCGAGATGCGCGGCCTCAAAAAATGGCGCGAGGCAAGCCACGCGGTCATCAATCTCCTGACATTCCTGTTTGTCGTCACCGGCTTCGTCTACACCTTCTTCTTCCGCACCGGGGCCGGTCTCGAAGGCTATGTCGACGCGCTTTATTTCACCGTCGCGACGGTGACAACGACCGGTTTCGGCGACATCGTGCTGCCGGGGATAGCCGGCAAGCTCACCGCGATTGTCACCATGATCATCGGCATATCGCTGTTCGTCAGGCTGGCGCAGGCGCTCTTCCGCCCCGCCAAGGTCTTCTTCCCGTGCCCGCAATGCGGCCTTCAGCGGCACGAGCCCGACGCCGTCCACTGCAAGGCCTGCGGGCATCTTCTCAAGATACCCGACGACGGTATTTGAGCTCCGACGGAACTATGATACCGCGATCTCAGCCGGTTTCGTCGCTTTCCGTTGCAGATTGAGCAGATTGCCCATCAGGATCAGCAAGGCGCCACCGGCGGTGAAAGCGTCGATCTGCTCGTGGTAAAGCAGCCAGCCGATCAGCGCCGACAGCGGCACGCGCAAAAAGTCCATCGGCGAGATGACGGTCGCGTCGGCATAGGCGAGCGCGCGGGCCATGCAGAAATGCGACGACATGCCGGTGAAGGCGATCAGCAGGATCCACGGCCACAGTTCGAGCGGCGGATTGCGCCATTCGTAGAGCGCCGGGACAAGGCCGAGCACCGACTGGATAAGCAGCATCCAGAAGATGATGCGCACGACGCTGTCCGTCCGCGTCAGCGACTTGACCAGAACCACGGATATGCCGAAGCAGACGGCGGCGCCCAGCACGACGACATGTCCCGGATCGACGGAGCCCGCTCCCGGACGCACGATGATCATCGCGCCGATCAGCCCCAGCATGATCGCCGCAACCTTGGGCCGGCTTAGCCTTTCACCGAGGAAGCCGACCGCCAGGATGGCCGTCCAGATCGGCGTCGTGAATTCGATGGAGATCAGCACGGCCAGCGGGATCAGCGTCAAGGCGTAAAGCCACGCCGCCTGGCCGATAAAATGGACGACGTTGCGGACGATATTGGCCAAGGGCCGTTTGGTGCGCATTGCCGCAAAACCGCCTGATATCATCACCAGCGGCAGGAGGATGAAAAAGCCGATGACCGAGCGCAGCTCCAACACCTGGAAGACGTTGAGTTCGGCCGTCGTGGCACGGCCGGCGACCGACATCGCCAGAAACGATGCGATCGACAGCGCCATCCAGAATGCGGCCTTGGGTATCGATGGTGAGGGTGCCATGCGCGCTATGTCGCAAGCCGGGACGTTCACTGCAACCGCTAGTCGACGCATTCGGCTGGGCCAGAAGCGACGTGTTGCAAAACAGTCATGTTGAAGGCGGAACCTGCCGAAGTGGCGGGCGTTGATTCGTAGTGTTTACCTGCCTAGCAGGGAGTGCCTTGTTTCCGATCTCAACGAGGAGAGATCCGATGAAATCATTCGCACGATTTGCACTCGCCGGCTGCCTAGCGGCAGCGGCTGGCGCAGCTCACGCCGACGAAGCCGATTTCCTCCGCTCGTTCCAGGGGAATTTTGCCGGCAAGGGGACCGTCAAGGTAACCACCGATGCGCCGACGGTGAACGTCTCCTGCCGCTTCAATTCCGACGCGACATCGAGCTCATTGTCGCTGGACGGCACCTGCCGCGGTCTGGTCGTGGTGACGCGCGCCATCAGTGCCGATCTGAAGTCCAGCGGGACGAAGTACACCGGCACCTATGTCGGATCCCGCACCGGGCCGGCGCAGCTTAGCGGCAGGCGCTCGGGCAATGCGATCAATCTCGGCATCCGCTGGGCGAAGGAGGTCAACGGCGATCGCACGGCGCAAATGACGGTCGAGAAGAGCGGCGAGGACGGCATGCGGCTGACCGTTATCGACGTCGACCCAAAAACCGGTGAGCGCGTGATGACCAGCCGGATCGATTTGAGGCGCATCTGAAGGCCGCTCTATCTTCTTGTTTGAGCATGATCTTTTCCGAGCCGAAGGTTCGGCATCATGCTCAGTCCTCGATCGGCTCGGGCGGGTGAGCGCTGCGGCCCTTGCCGAAGGTATAGCCGGTCTCCACGGCCTTGCGGCCGAATTTGTCGCGCAGCGTGTCGATGGCGCCTTCGGCCATGGCGCGCTTGCGTGACTGGATATCGACGAGGTCGGGCGGATCGGCCTTTTCGTCATTCGAGAGGTCGCTGACGCCGATGCCAAGCAGCCGGTATCTTGTGCCATCCGTTTCCTTGCGCAGCAGCTCGAGCCCGGTCGAAAAAATGCGGTCGGCCAGCCGTGTCGGGTCGCCGAGCTGGCGGTTGCGCGTGCGGGTCTTGAAATCCTGGGTCTTTAGCTTCAGCACGACGGTGCGCCCGGCAATGCCGGATTTTTTCAGCCGCCCCGAGACCTTTTCCGACAGCGCCCTCAGCACCGAAACCAATTCATCCAGCGACGCGATGTCTGTGTCGAAGGTGGTCTCCGCCGAGACGCTTTTCGCATCCTGGTCAGGATGGACGCGGCGATCGTCCTCGCCGCGCGAAAGGCGGTAGAGCCGGTCGCCCATCACGCCATAGCGGCGCATCAGGTCGCCGCGCTCCATGCGCTGCAACTGGCCGATCATGCGGATGCCGTCCCGTTCAAGCGTGGCGGCGAAGGCTTTCCCCACGCCCCAGATCAGCGTCACCGGCTGCTCGGCGAGAAAGCCGGCCGCCTCGGCCTCGCCGATCACCGAAAAGCCGCGCGGCTTGCGAAAATCCGACGCCACCTTGGCCAGGAACTTGCAGTAGGAAAGGCCTGATGAAACGGTGATGCCGATCTCCTTCTCCACACCAAGCGCGAAGCGTGCCAGCACCACCGCCGGCGGCAAGCCATGCAGGCGCTCGGTGCCGGCAAGGTCCAGAAACGCTTCGTCGATGGAGATCGGCTCGACCAGCGGCGTCAGCGCCTGCATCATGGCGCGCACCTCGCGGCCGACGCGTACATATTTTTCCATGTCCGGCGGGAGGACGACCGCTTCCGGGCAGGCTTCAAGCGCCTTGAACATCGGCATTGCCGAGCGCACCCCGTGGATGCGGGCGATGTAGCAAGCGGTGGAGACGACGCCGCGCTTGCCGCCGCCGATGATCAACGGCCGGTCCTTCAACGTCGGGTTGTCACGCTTTTCGACCGCCGCGTAAAACGCATCGCAATCGATATGGGCAAGATGCAGCCGGTAGAGCTCCGGATGGCGAGCAAGCCGCGGGCTGCCGCAGCGATCGCAACGCCGTGCCTCGCTGCGCTGGAAGGTCAGGCAGTCGCGGCAAAAACCGTGATCGGGATTGTTGACAGAAGCCGCCATCGCTGCGAACATAAAGAGAACAAATGCAATGGTACGTCAGGACGGACGCCACGACAAGGCGGTGGGCCGGGAGAGAGCTCATGAATACGACCATAGCGCCGCTGGTGCCCGAGCTTTGGGCGGATTTCGAAGATCTTTTCGGTAAGCAAGGCGCCTGTTACGGCTGCTGGTGCACACATTTCCGGCTGTCGCCGGCAGCTCGCCGCGCCAGCAACCGGGAGCGCAACAAGGACCACATCAAGGCGCGGATCGAGGCTGGGCCGCCACCTGGCCTGCTGGCGTTCGAGGATGGCAAGGCGGTTGGCTGGATGCAGATCGGCCCGCGCGCCGACGTGCCCGAATGGAACAATAAGGGCAGGGGGTCGGCGCCGGTCGATCCCGCCGATGCCGCGGATCCGGGCGTCTGGGCAATTTCGTGCTTCTTCATCCGCGTTAAAGCGCGCGGCAGGGGCGTCACCCATCGCCTGGTCGAAGGCGGCGTCGAGTTTGCCCGACAGAATGGGGCGCGACTGGTCGAGGCATGTCCGATCGATGTGTCGAAAGATTCGCGTTCGATCGGCCTGTTCGTCGGCTCGTCGCGGGTGTTTGAGAAAGCCGGCTTCGAGAGGCTGGTCGAGCGCAAGGCAGGCCGGCCACTGATGCGATTGGTGCTATAGTTGTGAGCTTTGCGCGCCGCTGTCGCGACGGTCGCTCGGCGGCGCCCGAATTATCGTGGCCTGCCTGCAATCAGACGGTTGACGTTCAGCAGGAATAAATCCGCCTGCGGCCCGTTCCTCCTCGGATTTTTCCATGGAGGCTATCGATGTTCCATTTTCCCCAGACCTCTCGCTCGATCCGGTTTCTCTGTCGGCCGGAAGACCATGGCGTCATCGCCCCGCCAGTGGCGGCCAAGACGGTCCTGCCGGACTGGTTCCGCAAATTGCCGGCGGTCGATTCGCAGCATGCGTCGGCCAACAACAACGGTCTGACCGTCAAGCGCTGCATGCCGTTTCTCGATGCGATGACAACCGGCTGGATCCTGCCGCTCGCGGCAACCGTCCGCCTTGAGATCAAGAATGGCGGCCGCACCGTCGATGCCGGCTGGGAGTTCGACAGGACTATGGTGAGCAATCATGGCGCCCATCAGGTCGCCGGCAACCCGAAGGAGCCGGGCCCGCCGTGCAAGTTTCACAACTACTGGTCGATACGTACCCCGCCGGGCTGGAGTTCCTTGTTCCTGCCGCCGCTCAACAGACCGGCTCAGCCTTTCGAATGCGTCGCCGGTATCGTCGATACCGACACTTATGCAGCCGACATCCATTTTCCATTCTTCGCGACTGCGCCTGATGGACTCTACGTCATTGAAAAGGGCACGCCGCTCGTCCAGGTCATACCGGTTCGCCGCGAAGGTGCGGCGCTCAAGGCGGAGATCCGGGCGGAGACCGGAGCCGAGGCGACGGAACGCGAAACGGTCTATCGCAACACGATTGCGAGCGAAGGCTGGTATCGCAAATGGGCCCGCGCGGCCCGCTAACTCTTTCCCGGAGAAGAATGCGAAACGGGGGCCGCTGGGCCCCCGTTTCTTTGTGGATCGATAGAGCGGCGGACTTTCAAGTCGAAGCGTACCGCCGCTCTATCTCTGGGCCCGATGCTCTAGCGGGACCGCCAGTGGCGCGGCCCGCGATCCGAACTATTCGAGCTCAAGTTGGAGGAGCTGTTCGACGATGAGTTCGAATTGGAGTTGCTCGACGAATTGGAGCTGGAATTCGACGAACTGTTGGACGATGAGTTCGAACTCGAATTGCTCGACGAATTGGAGCTCGAATTTGACGAACTGTTGCCCGCGACGATGAAGGCACCGTCGCTTTGGCTGGTCATTGCGGCCGGCGGACGCTCGGTTTCCAGGGGCGCCGCGGGATACTCCTTCGCCTGCGCCGCGGTGCTTGCGAGGGCTGCCATTCCTGCGACCAGTGTCGACTTGAGTTTCCAGTGTCTTGTCATGGTGGTTACTCCTTTTTCAGACTGGACCGGCAGTTGCGGTCCGGCGGAGTAACGGGCGATCGCCGGCTTTATTCCATTCAAGAGAAGCCGGCCGCCGCAGCTTTACTTCTGATCCTTCTGGCGGACCTCGGTCAGCGCTTTAACTTCCTCCTCGGCTGACATTGGCGCGCCCGCTTCGATCGCCGAAAGATAGGCGTCGAGGGCTTCGGCCGACGAGGCCGGGGCATAGCCTCCGGCGTCGCCCGGCGCCACGACCGCGAAGCTGACGCGCCATTCGTCGCCGGAACGGCAGGCGACCGACATCACCGTGGAGCGGTCCTGCGAGTCGACCTCGAATTCGCGACACAAATCCTGCGAATTGTTGCGGAAGGTGGCGATAGCCCGGAACCGATCGCTGATCCCGGCGAGCTTGATTTCCTTCCCGGATTCGACCGTTTCAAGGGCTTGGCCGAGGGCTGGCCTGATGACGCCGGCAACCCACAGCCCGCCCTGTGCGCGTTCGTTGGTGCCTGCAGCCCAATACCCGGCGAGCGCGCCGACGACGGCCGCGAGAGAGGCGGCAATCGGCAGCAGCCATTGGGATCTGGATGGAGGTCCCGCCATACGCCCGCCGCCGAATGGCAATACCGATGCCGCCTTCTCGCTGGCACGCTTGGCCTCGACCATTTGCTCGACGGCCGCGACAAGCTTTTCGGGAACCGGCTCATCGAGCAGCGGCTTCAGCGCGGCCTGCGCCTGCGCTCTGGTTTCGATGAACATAGCGACCCTGGTAACCAGACGGTCGTCGATCTCCATCGCCTGCTCGATCCTGGCGACAGTCTCCGGATCAAGCTCACCATCGGCGAACCGCATCAGGATCTCGTCCGAAAAAGTCTCTTCGGTCATTTCGTAGCCCCTTTTGTGACCGCAGAACGGGTGGGCGCCGTGGATATTCCAGTAGCCTCCGCCAGATTCTTCCTCGCCCGGGCCAGCCGGCTCATCACCGTCCCGATCGGCACGGCAAGGATTTCGGCGGCTTCCTTGTAGGAAAGCTCTTCGACGCAGACCAGAAGCAGCACGTCGCGCTGGTCGCCGGGGAGCTCGCCGATGGCTTGCGCGACGCCGCTCAGCGCCAGCCGCGCCTCCATCTCGCGCTCACCGGAAACGCCGGCGATGTCATGGCGCTCGTCGATATCGTCCTGCGGGCCGGCGACCTTGCGCTTGCGGATGTCATCGATCCACAGATTTCGGAGAATCTTGAACATCCACGCGTCGAAGCGCGTCCCTTGTTCGAAACGCTGCTCGTTGGCGAGCGCCCGTTCGCAGGCTCGCTGAACCAGATCGTCCGCCATATCGCGGGACCGGCAGAGCGCAATCGCGAAGCGGCGCAGATTCGGGAGAAAAGCGACTAGCTGATCTTGGACGCGGTCGGTTTTTTCCGGCATGTTGCTCCAAGTTCTGGAATAAAGCGGCCCCGCGCCCGTTCCTCGCAACGCTAGCTTATTGCCGGATAGGTCCGCTAGCCTCGCGATGTTGAAAATCGGCAACGGCCGGAAGGGAAACTATGGACGCCACCTCATGGCTGAGACCAAAGGCTCTGCTGCCGTTCTGGGTAGCTGTCGCGTTGCTGGTCGATCCCCAAGCGCCGAGCGGCCAGATGGCGCCCGCAGAGTTCGGACCAAGATCGGCGTTCGCCGATGATGATGGTGGTGGTGATGACGGTGGCGGCGACGATGGTGGCGGTGGTGATGACGGCGGTCGATCCGGCCCGTCGTCTGGTGGGTCGGGAACGGCTCCCCGGCGGTCGACCGGACCTAATCTGTTTCTCTCGCTGACGGATCGGTTTCTTCCGCGGCCGCCAAGACGAGGCGGCGGCAGGCGCGCGCAACGGCCGGCCGTCCCTTTGCCGTCCCGGGCGCCGGACCAGATCGTCGCGACCGGGCTGAGTTCGGCTGAGATCGGTCGGCTTCAGGCAACGGGCTTCACCGTCCTGGACCGCGCCGACATCCAGCTTCTGGGAACGGAGCTGGTCCGGCTGCGCATACCACCCAATACGCCGCTGGAGGCTGCACGCGAGCTTGTCATCGACGCCGGTCCGCAGTCGACAGCAGATTTCGTGCATTACTACCGGCCCGGACAAGAAGCCGAATGTGCCGGACCCCACTGCGCCGCCGCGGGCCTGATCGGCTGGCCGGCCGATATAGGCCTTCCCGCCGGCTGCGGTGGCAATGTCACGATCGGCCTCATCGACACGGCGATCAATCCTGCGCATGCCGCCTTCGCGAAAGGCCGGGTCGAAGTTCTTCGCCTGTCGGACGACGGCTTTCCCGAGTCCGGCCGCCAGCACGGCACCGCCGTCGCGGCCCTGCTCGTCGGCGGCGTCGACAGCCGTGCCCCGGGCCTCCTGCCGCACGCTAGGCTGATCGCGGTCGATGCGTTTCACCGGGGCGATCGCCAGGATGACCGCTCGGACGTCTATGATCTTCTTCGCGCGCTCGATCTTCTTTCCGTGCGCGGCGTGCAGGTGACGAATATGAGCCTGTCGGGTCCTGCGAATGCGCTTCTAGAGCAGTTTGTCCGAAGGCTTGCCGACCGCGGCATGGTGATCGTCGCCGCCGCCGGCAATGGCGGCCCAAAGGCCGGACCTTCCTTTCCAGCGGCCTACGCGGATGTGATCGCGGTGACGGCGGTGGACCGCATGAAACGTCCCTACAGGCGTGCCGGGCGCGGCGAGCATATCGATCTGGCCGCTCCCGGTGTCGAAGTGTGGACGGCCGCTTCGGTCAGCGGCGCCCGGCCAAAGACCGGCACCTCCTTCGCGGCGCCGTTTGTTACCGCCGCAGCGGCGTTGATGAAATCGGCAAACAGCAACGCCACCGCAGCCGACATTCACGACGCACTCGGCAAGTCGGCGGAAGATCTCGGTGCGCCGGGCAAGGACGCCGTCTTCGGCTGGGGCCTGCTCAATGCCCGGGCCGCTTGCGTCGTCACACCGAAGAAGGCGACGTGAAGCTCCTCAATCCAACGCCTGGGAGGGATTGCGCCTCGCCCGTTTCGGCTTACGGTTGCGGTTGGAGTTTTCTACTACAAGAATAGCAACGGAGATTCTGCGTGACCCGTGTTCTGCCGGCCGTCTTCGTTCTCGCGCTTAGCGCGCCCGCTTTCGCCCAGGCCGTCGATGGCGAGGGTGCGAAGCAGCTTTCCGAAAATCTGTCGCGCTACGTCGGTAGCCAGGCGATCGACAAAGGCGTCCTGAAGGTCTCGGTGGAAGGTGATGCATACAAGATCGCCTTCGACTTCAAGGCGCTTGCCGGAATGCTGCCGAAGCAGGATTTGCTGAAGTTCGATTTTGCGCCCTATGTCCTGCTGGCCAAACCGCGCAGCGACGCGACATGGGATATCTCGGGGGATTTCACGACGAGAGCTTCCTTCGAGATCAACGGACCGCAGGGGCCACAGAGCACGCAGTTCTCGGTCGAAGGCGGCAAGTTTGCCGGGGTCTATGATCCCGAGCTGGCAACTTTCGCCAATGCTACGACATTGATGACCGGTATGACCATGATCTCACGGGATGCCGTGCAACACATGGAAATAAGGACCGGCGCGGGTACGGCCTCCATGAACGCAACCAAGGCCGCGAATGGCGGTGTCGATTTCACCATGACACAGACGATGGCCGGCTTTGTTGAAGCGATCGACGTTGACGACCCAAAAAGCGGGCTGAAATTCCCGCTTACGATCAAATCGCCAGAATTGTCGGTGAATGCGACCGGCAAAGGCTTGAGGACAAAGCCGTTTCTCGATCTGCTGGCATTTGCGGTCGCCAATGAAGACGAGGCCAAGCTGAAGGCCAACCAGGCGCAGCTCAAATCCCTTTTGCTCGCCGCGCTGCCGCTGTGGGAGCGGATCGACGGAAACTACGGGTTCAAGGATTTCACTGTCGAGAGCCCGGTGGGGCATTTCGGTGCGACGGAGCTGGGCACTAGCTTCGGGTCCGACGGCATCGCCCAGAACGGAGCGATCAACTATTCGATCAAGGCGGCGGGATTGACGATCCCTCAGCATCTTGTGCCCGGCTGGAGCACAGCGCTGTTGCCCACCGACATCGATCTGAATTTCGGCGGCGCCAACATCGATCTCGACAGCATGGCGAAAAAGGCGATCGAAGCCTTTGATCTCAATCAGAATCCTCCGCTGGCGGCCGGCTTCGGCGAAACGCTGACCGCCGATTTCATGGCCAAAGCGCCGAAGATGGTCATCGGCCACAGCACGGTGAAGAACCGCGACGTGGAAATTGCACTGGAAGGCGAGATGACGTTCCCCGGCATGAAGCCCGAGGCAAATGTGACGATCGATATAGCCGGCTACGACAAGATCGTGGAAAGCCTGCAGGCGGCGGCGAAGTCGGAGCCGGAAGCCGCGCAGTATTTCCCGGTAGTGCTGGCGATCAAAGGGTTTGGCAAGACGCTGCCGGACGGCCGGTTGGAATGGATCATTAACACCAAGGCCGACGGTTCGGTGATGGTCAACGGCGCCATGCTGAAGCCGGCCGATCCGGTTGCTAATGATGAAGCAGACGAGAGCGAAGAAGAAACGACGCCGTAGGCGCTTTCGCGAGCCCCGGCTAAGCGGTTCTGCCGGGGCGCTTGGAAACGCAGTCGTCGGCGGCCAGTTCCTCGATCTGCCGCGCTGCTTCGGGATCGTCGCTCATATGGAATGCTCATGATTGTCGTCGCCAAGCGGCAGCGCCCGCAACGCCTTGCCGACGGAAGCCGGCGGCGTGCCGGTTTCCTCCGCGAACCGCATGAGGGTCGGCTCGTGGGCGAGGATGAACTGCAGCACGCCGGCCAAAAATCCCGGCTCGCCGGCTGCCTGGCGGATGGAATGCGCCTCGATGCCGGTGATCGCCAGGAAGCGGGGCAGAAGTTCCGGATCGGCGGCGACAAAGCCCAATGCCTTCACGGCAATGGTTTCCGCTTCCTCGCGCATTGACGCTGCGTTTGCCATCGCTACCTTCTTGCGCGGTGGAATGAGTCTCTTTTTGGCAGTAATCGCAAGCGTCGCCTGCGGCAAGCCATCTACCTCGGCAATGCGGTGCTCGAGGCGAAATCCGAAGCTTTTCCGGCAGCCGGTTTCCGTTTCGTCAATTATATTGCCGTAGAGTCGAGCAGGGTTTGATGCGTGCCGGCGAGGGCGCATGGCGGCATCCTTCGAGTGGAAGGCAGGCCGGGACGGGAATTTGATGCCTAAGAAGGTCATGATCGTCGAGGACAATGAGCTCAACATGAAGCTCTTTCGGGACCTCATCGAAGCGAGCGGTTACGAGACGGTACGCACGCGCAACGGCCTGGAAGCGCTGGATCTGGCGCGACTGCACAAGCCGGATCTCATTTTGATGGACATCCAGCTGCCCGAAGTGTCGGGGCTGGAAGTGACCAAATGGCTGAAGGAGGACGACGACCTCCATGTTATACCCGTCATTGCTGTCACTGCATTCGCGATGAAGGGCGATGAGGAACGCATCCGCCAGGGTGGCTGCGAAGCCTATATTTCCAAGCCGATCTCGGTGCCGCGTTTCATCGAAACCATCAAATCCTACCTGGGCGATGCCTGATGCGCCTTTCCAGCCGAGCCGGAGCTTTGTGAGATGACTGCACGGATCCTCGTCGTCGACGACATCCCTGCCAATGTGAGGCTGCTCGAGGTCCGGCTGCTTGCCGAATATTTCGAGGTGCTGACCGCCACCAACGGGCTGGACGCGATCGAGACCTGCGAAAACGGCAAGGTCGATGTCGTTCTGCTCGACGTGATGATGCCCGATATGGACGGGTTCGAGGTCTGCCGGCGGCTGAAGAGCGATCCGGCGACGTCGCACATACCCGTCGTCATGATCACCGCGCTCGACCAGGTTTCGGACCGGGTGCGCGGCCTCGAGGCCGGCGCCGACGATTTTCTGACCAAGCCGGTCAATGATCTGCAATTGATGACGCGCGTCAAAAGCCTGGTCAGGCTGAAGACGTTGACTGACGAGCTGCGACTGCGCGCCTCGACCACGCGCAATATCGGCATCGAGGAGCTGTTGAGCTGCAACTTCGCTTCCGCGGACACAACGCCGAAAGTTCTGCTGATCGACGAGCGCAAATCTTCCTTCGAGCGCGTCCAGAAAATGCTGCGCGGCAGCGCCGACCTCGACATTGCCACCGATCCGCATGCCGGCTTCTTCCAGGCCGCTGAGACGCCCTATGAATGCGTGATGATCTCGACGGCCTTTGCCGATTTCGATCCGCTCAGGCTCTGCTCGCAACTGCGTTCGCTCGATCGCACCCGTTTCCTGCCGATCATCCTTCTGGCGCAGGAGGGTGAGGAAGAGCGCATCATCCGCGGCCTCGAACTCGGCATCAACGACTATCTGATGCGGCCGATCGACCAGCAGGAGCTGACCGCTCGGCTGCGCACGCAAGTGCGCCGCAAGCGCTACAACGACCAGCTCCGCGCCAGCGTCACCCAGACTATCGAGATGGCGGTGACCGACGCCCTGACCGGATTGCACAATCGCCGTTACCTCGACAGCCATCTGCAGACATTGTTCGATCGTGCCGTGGCGCGGCGGCGGCCGCTGTCGGTGATGATCACCGATCTCGACCGCTTCAAGACCATCAACGACGCGCACGGCCATGACGGCGGCGACGAGGTGCTGCGCGAATTCGCGCGGCGGCTGCGCAAGAATGTGCGCGGCATCGATCTCGCCTGCCGCTTCGGTGGCGAGGAATTCGTCGTGGTGATGCCGGACACGGACGGCGCGGTCGCCGAAAAGGTCGCAGAGCGCATTCGCGCCGAAATCGCCCAGATGCCGTTTGCCGTCGGTCTCGATGGCAAGACGATCGAGGTTACCGTCAGCGTCGGCGTGTCGTCGGTGCTGAAGGGCGTGGACTCGGTTGCCGGGCTGATGAAACGCGCCGACCTCGCGCTCTACGAAGCCAAGAGCGCCGGCCGTAATCGCGTCGTCGCCAAGGCGGCGTAGCGCCGATTATCCAGTCGGTGCGACAGGGTTACGAATTTACCTTAACGCAAGCGATTCGCAGCGCTTGGTTAAGAAATTGTTGATTTTCGTAAGCTGTTGCGCAAATGTGCAGACCAATGACGGAACCGGCGCGAGGGTAGTCGCCGGGTCAATCCGAAGAATACCCCATGATTCTCAGGTCCGCCGCATCTCCTGGGTCCGTGGGGTCGGCCGGCCGGCGCTGGCACATAGTGGCCTCCTCGTACCGCTGCCAAACGCCGACCGGCCCCCTCTTTCCGAAAAGACATCGAGACTCTGCGCTAAGCCTTGGAAATATCGGACTTTTCGAAGCCTTGAAACAAAAACGCCGCCCACAGGGGCGGCGTTTTGGCTTTAGAGCAAGAAACCAGATTACTTGATCTTGGTTTCCTTGAACTCGACATGCTTCTTGGCGACAGGATCGTATTTGCGGAACGACAGCTTGTCCGTCTTGGTGCGGCTGTTCTTGCTGGTCACGTAGAAGAAACCGGTGTCGGCGGTCGACAGAAGCTTGATCTTGATGTTTGCGGCTTTGGCCATGTTGTTCGTCCGTTATGTTCGTGGAGTTCTAGCCGCTGGAGCACGGGGAAACACCCGGACGCGGGAAACTTGGCGCGACACATAAAGAACGCGCCCGGAAAGTCAACCCCGCGAGAGCGCCTCTTCCTTCTCCCCTTGTGGGAGAAGGTGGATTGGCGCGCAGCGCCAAGACGGTTGAGGGGTGCTGGACGGAGTGCCGGCAGCGCCAAGCTGGAGCACCCCTCATCCGACCGAGCTTCGCTCGGCCACCTTCTCCCACAAGGGGAGAAGGGAAGGCCGCGGTCCGTTCCTATGCGTCTTCCCTAACCGGCGGAGCCACCTTCTTCCAGTCTCCCGTGGTGTTCCACCAGCGGTTCGGGTTGGAGCGGTCGTCCAACCCCTTGGAACGGCTGGCAAGGATCGGCTGAATGCGGATCACCGGCTCCTGATAGCTGTGGACCTGGAAAATCGCTTCGACAATGCGGGCGGCCAACGCCTGGTCGTCGGGCAGTTCGAACGACACTTCCACCGTGCCCGGCCGTCGGCGTAATTCCGTCTCGGCGCCGGCGGCCGCGCCTTCGAGCGGCCGGTAGCGCTCGATGCCGTGCGCCGACTGGTAGGAATTGCTGTCGTATTTTCCCATGGTGAGCGGCGCGATCGCGACCACCGCTTCCATGATGCGGTCGACATCGGAGGCCGGCGATTGAAAGGTCACAAGCAGCAGCAATTCCATCCGTACCGATGTCGTTTCAAACCCGGAGTCGATCATGATGGCATCCTCAATCTGGTGGCGTGTTGCTGACAATCTATCCAGGTGCTGCTGACACGGTTATGTCAGCAGCCTCGCGCCACACGAGGCATCGATCGGTCTTTCTAAAGGATTTTTCGGACGAGCCTGATGCCGACCAGCGCGATATAGAAGGCGAAGAACATGCCGAGCGCCCAGCCGAAGCCGGAGGGGCCGAAAATATCCATGCCGATTCCGATCGCCTGTGGGCCAAGCACCATGCCGACGCCGTAGCAAAGCACAAAGGCGGCGTTGGCGGAGGCCAGTTCGTGACCGGAAAGCTGCGAGCCGAGATGGGCCAGGCCGATCGTGTACATCGCCGCGACGACGCCGCCCCAGACGAACAGAAGGGCAGCCATCAGGTGCCAGTTCTGCGCAAAGTGGGGCATGAAGATGGTGCCGGCAAGCCCGATGGTTGCGCAAGCCAGAAGCAGGTAACGGCGGTCGCTGACACGGTCGCTGATCATGCCGAGCGGGATCTGCAACAGTACGTTGCCGAGACCGATCATGGTGAGCAGGAGGGCGGCGTCGGCCTCGGAGTAGCCGATGCGGCTGCCATAGATCGGGAACAGCGCAAAGCCGCCGGTCTCGACCGCGCCGAACACCAGCACCGCTGCTGTCGCCGTCGGCACCAGCCAGATATAGCGCAGGAAGTTGCTGGTTTCGCCATTGGAAACGATCGTCGGGCTCTCGTTGCGTGCCGCCAGGACTGGGATGGCGGCCAGCGTCACCAGCGCCATGATGACGCCGAAGGGCAGGAAGCCGGTGCTGCCGAGATGGGAGAACAGCCACGGCCCGGCGGCAAAGCCGAGCGACAATACCGTGGCGTAGATGCCGAGGACCAGGCCGCGCCGGTGCGGCGGCGCCGATGTGCTGATCCAGAATTCCGACAGGATGAACAGCACCGTCAGCGCAATGTGCAGCAGGATGCGCAGCGGGAACCACATCCAGAAGTCCGGCGCGAAATGGAAGCCGACAAAGGCCAGCACTCCCGTGGCGATCATGGCCAGCATCGTCCAGGCGACGCCGAATCGCATGGCGAGCGGGGTGGCGAGCGGTGCGCCAGCGATCGAGGCGAACCCGGCGACAGCGGTGTTGAAGCCGATCATCGACGCCGAATGGCCGCGCGTTTCGAGGATGACGCTGAGCAGCGGCATGCCGAGGCCGATGGCAATGCCGACGACGCTGATCGACGAGATCGCCGCGATCATCGGCAGCCAATGTACGCGTTCTTCGACCTCTTGCTGGGTATCGACCGTCATGGATTTGAATGCTCTATGCTTTACAGAATTTCGCGGGCGAAGCGATTGCGGACAAGCCGGTAGAACGGGACGGAACCACCGGGGCGCAGCAGCGGATCATCGACGAGCCGCTTTTCCAGCTCCTCCAGGATAGCCCTGGTGATGTCGGGAATATCGGCCTGTCTGGCCTTGGCGAGCGGCAGCCAGACCAGCTCCTCCAACTCGTTGGTCGGACCGCCGTCCGGCAGCTCCACGGCGACATCTTCGCGCCAGGCGCTGAAGAAGCGCGTATCGAAGCGCCGCACCCTGTTTGGCGGAGTGATGGCACGCGCGATGAAACGCAGCTCTGCCAGCGACGGTTTTACGCCGTGCTCGGCAAAACCCTGCCAATCGCGCCTGCTCGTCGCGAAGGCGCCTTTCCGACCGATCAGCAGGCCGGCCTCCTCATAGGTCTCGCGGATTGCGGACAGCGCGATGGCGCGGGCGCGGGCCGGGCTGATGCGGCCAACGCCGGCGGTCAGCCTCGCCTGTTCCTCAGGGTGCAGCGCGGTGGCGACGGGAATTCGGCTGTCGGCCGGATCGGTACGGCCGCCGGGAAAGACGAATTTCCCAGGCATGAAGGCGTGACGGGCGTGGCGCCGGCCCATCAGCACCAGAAACTCGCCGCCCTTGCGGTCGAGCAGGATCAACGTCGCGGCGTCGCGCGGGCGTATAGGCTTGGCGTCGAGCGCGATCCGCTCGACCTTGTCGACTTCCACCGTGGTCATGCCGTCCATGCGCACGACCTAGCGGAATCTTCTCCGATGCGAAAGTGGCGTCCAGCCATGCCGATTGCGCCAGCCTCGGTTTCAAGCCTCGGGATGCGACTCGATCAGATCTTCTTCCCCGCCGAAGCCATGCATATAGAACGCCCATTGCAGGCCGATGACGGCGCCCTTGACCGGCTGCAGTAGGACGACCGCCATGAGGATGGTCAGCGGCACCCAGATGGCGATGTGCTGCCAGGTGGACAAGGTGGAGGTCGCTTCGACGCCCATGAAGGCGCCGAGCACGATGTGGCCGACGATGACCACCACCAGATAGGCCGGCAGGTCGTCGGCGCGATGGTGATGAAGCTCCTCGCCGCAATGATTGCACTTGTCGACAGTCTTGACGAAAGCGCGGAACAGCTTTCCCTCGCCGCAATGCGGGCAGCGGCCAAGCGCGCCGCGCTTCATCGCCGTCCATAGCGGACGGGCGACCCGGCCCGAGTGATGTTCGCCGCCGAAAACCTGTTGGTTCATTTTCAGATCGCTTGGCATTACCGTCTCCTGCCGCGTGAGCCTGGACGCGATTGCGACGCGCGGGCGCGGCCTTTGGTCTTGTGAAACGACCGTTTGGAGCCGGGCAGCGGCTTTGGGTCGGTCAGCATCTCGAAACGCATCGCGCCGGCCATAGGCGCCACCTCGATCAGGCGAACCTCGACGCGGTCGGCAAGCTGATAGCCCTTGCCGGTGCGTTCTCCGAAAAGCGATCGGGCAGTTTCGTCGTATATATAGTAATCGCCGTCCAGACTTGACACCGGGATGAAACCATCTGCGCCATACTGCGGCAATTGGACAAATAGTCCCGATTTGGTGACGCCCGAAATGCGTGCATCGAAACGCTCGTCGACACGCTCGGCCAGATAGGCGGCGATCAGCCGGTCGACCGTGTCACGCTCGGCGGCCATGGCACGGCGCTCGGTGGCCGAGATCAGCGCAGAAACCTCTTCCAGCCGCTCCGCCTCGTCCTGCGTCAGTCCGCCCGCGCCGAAGCCGAGCGCGGCAATCAGCCCACGATGCACGATCAGGTCGGCATATCTGCGGATCGGCGAGGTGAAATGCGCGTAGCGCTTCAGATTGAGGCCGAAATGGCCGATGTTGCTGGGCGAATATTCGGCCTGCATCTGCGTGCGCAGCACCACCTCGTTGACCAGCCCCTCATGGTCGGCGCCGCGGACGCGATCCAGGATGCCATTGAACTGGTTCGGCCGCATCTGCGCGCCGCGCGCCAGCGACAGGCCCAGCGTTTGCAGGAATTCGCGCAGCGATTCCTGCTTGGCGAGAGAAGGCGCGTCGTGGATGCGATAGACCAGCGCCTGCCGTTTTGCCTCCAGTGTTTCGGCGGCCGCGACATTGGCCTGGATCATGAACTCTTCGATCAGCTTGTGCGCGTCGAGCCGCTCCGGCACGACGACCCGATCGACGGTGCCGTCCTCCTTGAGCAGAATTTTCCGCTCCGGCAGGTCGAGTTCGAGCGGCTGGCGCGTGTCACGGCCGCGCTTCACGACGGCGTAGGCATCCCAGAGCGGCTTCAGCACCGTGTCGAGGATCGGGCCGGTTTTGTCGTCCCGCACGCCGTCGATCGCGGCCTGCGCTTGGGGATAGGCGAGTTTCGCCGCCGATTTCATCATGACGCGGTGGAACGAATGCCTGAGCTTGCGGCCGTCGGCCGCGAAGGTCATGCGGACTGCCAGCGCCGGACGATCCTGGCCTTCGCGCAGCGAACAAAGGTCGTTCGAGATGCGTTCCGGCAGCATCGGCACGACGCGATCCGGGAAATAGACCGAATTGCCGCGCTTCAGCGCCTCGCGATCGAGCGCAGTGCCATAGCGGATATAGGCGGCGACATCTGCAATCGCCACGGTGACGACCACGCCACCAGGGTTCTTCTCATCCGTGTCCGGCGTGGCGAATACCGCGTCGTCATGGTCCTTGGCGTCGGCCGGATCGATGGTGACCAGTGGCAAGTCGCGCCAGTCCTCGCGGTCGGCCAGCGTCGCCGGTTTGACCGCCTCTGCCTCGGCGATGACGTCTGCCGGGAAAATATGCGGAATATCGTGCGCGTGGATGGCGATCATCGAGACCGCCTTTTCGCTGGTCAGCGAACCCAGCACCGCCAGCACCTTGGCTCTGGGCAGCCCATAGCGGGAGGCCCGCGCAGGCTCGACCTCGACCAGATCGCCGTTCTTGGCGCCGTTCTGGAATTCCTTGTCGACGACCAGCTCCGGCTGGCGTCTTTCGACAGGCTCGATGCGAAAGGTACCGTCCTGCAGCACACGGAAGACGCCGAGAACGGCATCGGTGCGCTTCTCGAAGATCTTCATCACCCGCCCGGTGTAGGCGGGGCCTGTCGCGTCATCGGTTGGAAAGGTCTTGGCCAGCACACGGTCGCCGATGCCCGGTGTCGGGCCGCCGCCGCCACGCGACACGCGGATCGCTATGACAGGCGGTTCGCCGTTGCCCACGGCTTCGGTTGGGTGTGCCAGCAGCACGCCGTCGGCGTCGCGGCCAAAGATGTCGAGCACGGCGACATGGGCCAGGGCGCCGACGCGGGCCAGCCGCTTGCGCTCCTTGGTCAGCAGGCCCTCATCCTGCAGGTCGCGCAAGATGTCCTTCAGCCAGATACGGTCCTCGCCGCGCAGCGCAAACGCCTTGGCGATGTCGCGTTTGCCGGAGCGATCCGGGTTTTCGGCGATGTAGCGCAGGATTTCGTCGCGGGACGGCCGGTAGTTGTCCCTGACCTTGGCCCTCGTGTCGGCGGTGCGCAGATCACCATGGCTTCTTCCGGATACCCTGCGCGCCACGATGCTTTATCCCTTTTTCTTGGCCGCCTTCTTGGCCGCCGGTTTTTTGGCTGCCGCAGGCTTTTTGGCAGGTGCGGCCGCTTTGCGGAAGGGCTTTCTGCCGCCATTGCCGCCCTTGGCTTCCTTCTCGGCAATCAGCGCCACCGCGTCCTCGACCGTCACCGACTGCGGGTCCTTGCCCTTCGGCAGCGTCGCATTGACCTTGCCGAAATTGACATAGGGTCCGTATTTGCCATCACGCACGACGATCTTGCCGCCGCCCGCCGGATGCTCGCCAAGTTCCTTCAAGGCGGCGGGCGTGCCGCCATTGCGGCCGCCGGGGCCCTTCAACTTCTTCTCGGCGATCACCGACACGGCGCGGTTGAGACCGATCGAGAACACGTCCTCGATGCTGTCGAGATTGGCGTAGGTGCCGTCATGCAGCACGAACGGACCGTAGCGCCCCAGTCCGGCCGAGATCATCTTGCCGGATTCCGGATGCTTGCCGACATCGCGCGGCAGCGACAGCAAGGCGAGGGCCTTTTCGTGGTCGATGGAATCGACCGTCCAGCCTTTGGGCAGGCTGGAGCGCTTGGCTTCTTTGCCGTCGCCGCGCTGGATATAGGGGCCGAAACGACCGCTACGCAGCGTAATTTCCTCCGCCGTGTAGGGGTCCTTGCCAAGCACCTTGGTGCCGTCCTCGCCATTGGCGTTTTCGCCATTGGGGTTGGCGGCGTCGCCGAGCTGGCGGGTGAAGGAGCACTCGGGATAGTTGGAGCAGCCGACGAAGGCGCCGAACTTGCCGAGCTTCAGCGACAGGTTGCCGGTGCCGCATTTCGGGCAGATGCGCGGATTGGAACCGTCTTCCCGCGTTGGGAAGACCAGCGGCGCCAGTTCCTCGTTGAGCGCGTCGAGCACGTCGGTGACGCGCAATTCCTTGATGTCGGCGACGGCGCCCGAAAAATCCTTCCAGAAATCGCGCAGCACATCCTTCCAGGCGAGCTTGCCGTCGGAAATCTCGTCGAGCTTTTCCTCGAGTGAGGCGGTGAAGTCATATTCGACATAGCGCTCGAAGAAGCTTTCGAGGAAGGCCGACAGCAGCCGACCCTTGGCCTGCGGCAACAGCTTGCGCTTGTCCATGCTGACGTAGTCGCGATCCTCGAGCGTCTTCAGGATCGCCGTGTAGGTCGACGGCCGGCCGATGCCGAGTTCTTCCAGCTTCTTGATCAGCGAGGCTTCCGAATAGCGCGGCGGTGGCTCGGTGGTGTGCTGGGTGGCGTTGATCGCCTCGCGGTCGAGCTGTTCGCCAGCACGGATCTCGGGCAGACGGCGGTCTTCCTCGTCTTCCGAATCCTCGTCCTTCTGGTCGGTATAGGCGGCAATGAAGCCGTCGAAGCGAACGACCGAACCGATGGCGCGGAGTTCCGCGGTGCGAGCGCCGTTGACTGCCTCGATCTCGGCCGTGGTGCGCTCGATCTCGGCCGGCTGCATCTGGCTGGCGATGGCACGTTTCCACACTATCTCGTAGAGCCGTGCCTGGTCGGCATCGAGATATTGTCTGACAGAAGCGGGGGTGCGCATGAAATCGGTCGGGCGGATCGCTTCGTGCGCTTCCTGGGCGTTCTTGGCCTTGGTCGTGTATTGGCGCGGCTTCTCGGGCAGGTATTTTGGGCCGAACTCCTTGGCGATCGCATCGCGCGCAGCTGATATCGCCTCGGGCGCCATCTGCACGCCGTCGGTTCGCATATAGGTGATCAGGCCGGTGGTCTCGCCGCCGATGTCCATGCCTTCATAGAGCCGCTGCGCCACCTGCATGGTGCGGCTTGCCGAAAAACCGAGACGCGAGGAGGCAGCCTGCTGCAGCGTCGAGGTGGTGAAGGGCGGACCTGGATTGCGCTTGGTCGGCTTGGCTTCGACCGATAGCGCCTTGAAGGTCGCACCTTCCAGCATCGCCTTGATGTCATCGGCCTGCGCCTTGTTCGAAATGTCGAGCTTTTGCAGCTTCTTGCGGTCGAAGGCGGTCAGCCGCGCCTCGAAGTTTTCCTTGCGCGGTGTGCCGAGGAGAGCTGATACCTGCCAGTACTCCTCGCGGATGAAGCGCTCGATCTCCAATTCGCGGTCGCAGACGAGGCGCAGTGCCACCGACTGCACGCGGCCAGCGGAACGGGCGCCCGGCAGCTTGCGCCACAGGACAGGCGACAGCGTGAAGCCGACGAGATAGTCGAGCGCGCGGCGGGCGAGATAGGCGTCGACCAGCGGCGCATCGATCTGGCGCGGATTGGCCATCGCTTCCAGCACCGATGACTTGGTGATGGCGTTGAAGACGACGCGGCTGACCGGCTTGTCCTTCAGCGCGCGCTTCTGCTTCAGCACTTCCAGAACATGCCAGGAAATGGCTTCGCCCTCGCGATCCGGGTCGGTGGCGAGGATCAGGCCGTCGGCGTCCTTGACCGCCTTGGCGATGTCGGCAAGACGTTTGCTCGAGGCGGTATCGACAGCCCAGGACATGGCAAAGTCCTCGTCCGGACGCACCGAGCCATCCTTGGCCGGCAGATCGCGGACGTGGCCGAACGAGGCCAGGACCTTGTAGTTCTTTCCGAGGTACTTGTTGATTGTCTTCGCTTTGGCCGGCGATTCGACGACGACGACGTCCATGAGGTCTCATATCAGCTGTGGTGCGGCAGAAGAATTCCGCTGCGCGCGACGAAATCTCGTACAATTGTCGCTCACATGGCCGGGCTTTTGCATCCGGTCAAGGGGAAGCGCCCAAAATGCAGTCCTGCATTGAGTGCACAACCCAAGAGCGAGTCATGTGATATCCGCAATCTCGGATAAGGGAGCGGGCTGCCTATCGTTGGACAAGCCGGCAATGAATCCGGGAGAACGGGACAAAATCTTCCGCGGATATAAGAGAAACATCGATCATGCGCCAGCCCCAGCCGGAGAGACACCGGCATGATGCTCGGTCGGGCGGGCGATACTGGCGCCGCGAGTGGGCTGGAATGCCCAGCAGGACAGTGCAAGAAGCTGGCAGCCGGAAGGCCTGCAGTGATACACGGCAGCCGGCGATTCCCCGCCGGTCAAGGCGGGGATCTCGGTCCGAGCTTAGTCGGCCTTGGCTATATGCCAGACGCCGCCGACGCCGTCGCCGGTCACATCGCCGGCCTTCTTGTCCTTGATGAACGTGTAGAGCGGCTTGCCCTCATAGGCCCACATCTTGGTGCCGTCGGTGCGGTCGACGACCGTCCATTCGCCCTCGGCCTTGGCGTCGGCCTCAGCCTTCAGCGGCGGCCAATTGGTGGCGCATTTGTCGTAGCAGTTCGACTTGCCCGTCTCGTCCTTGTCGTAGGTGTAAAGGGTCATGCCATTGGCATCGGTGTAGATCTTGGTGCCGCCGACATCGGCTTCCTTCCACGCTTCGGCGGCATATGAGGCGGCGGTGCCGAGCAAAAGCACCGCCAGCCCAACTGTGATCGATTTCATGAGGTTCTCCCTGATATGATCGAGAAGCGCGCGGAAAGTCGCGGCCCCGTTGCATCAACGCGCTTGGCGTATCGTTTCTTCCTCGATGCAGGGCGGCAACTTGCCACGCAATGGTGATTGGCGGACAAGTCCGTGCGCCGCTATATCGGCGCCGATACAGTTGGAGTTTCGGGAATGGCATTGGATATCGGCTATGTCAGCGCGGTCGGGGCGGGGGCGATCTCGTTCCTGTCGCCTTGCGTGCTGCCGCTGGTGCCGCCCTATCTCTGCTACATGGCCGGCGTGTCGGTCGATGATTTCCGCGGCAATGCCGGCGTCACGGCCAAGGCCGACGCGCGCAGCGCGCTGCTTTATGCCTCGATCGCTTTCGTTCTCGGCTTCTCGACCGTCTTCGTGGCGTTGGGCGCCGGCGCCTCGACCATTGGCCGGCTGCTGCGCGTCTGGCAGGAGCCGCTGGCGATGGCCGCCGGCGTGCTGATCATCCTGATGGGGTTGAACTTCCTCGGCATATTGCGCATCCCGCTGCTGTCGCGTGAGGCGCGCTTCCAGTCGCAGGGCAAGCCGGCCAGTATCGTTGCCGCCTATGTCATGGGACTTGCCTTCGCCTTCGGCTGGACACCCTGCATCGGACCGGTGCTGGGACCAATCCTGACGCTGGCCGGCGGCCGCGAGACGGTGGGCGAGGGTGCGGCTCTGCTTGCCGCCTATTCGCTCGGCCTCGGCATCCCGTTCCTGATCGCGGCGCTGTTTTCCGGCGCCTTCATGCGCTTTCTCTCAAAATTTCGCGTCCATCTCGGCCGGGTCGAAAAAGCGATGGGCGCGCTGCTGGTCGTCGCCGGCGTCTTTTTCCTGACGGGAGGCGTGCAGGCCATGTCTTATTGGCTGCTGGAGAATTTCCCTGTGCTGGGGCAGTTGGGATAGGCTTGACCAGATACGAGCCCATGCTGGCGCATTGGATTGACCCTCTACACCTACTGATTAAAAGTCAGTTGCTCGACCATCTCACCGGAATTTAACCGCATTGGTGCAGCATGGCGCCAATGCTAGACATGCCTTGATTCCCAACCCTTTTCATATGGTTGCCATTCCATGAGCCAGAGAACCTGCCTGTCCGTCATCCTCGCCGCCGGCGAAGGCACGCGCATGAAAAGCGCCGTGCCGAAAGTGCTGCACCCGATCGCCGGCCTGCCGATGGTCGCCCATGTCGTGAGAGCTGCCGAGGCCGCCGGAGCGGGCGACCAGGCGCTGGTGATCGGCCATGGCGCGGAAGAGATGCGCAAGGCCACGCAAAAGTTCGCGCTGAAGGCGGAGACCTTCGTCCAGGATAAGCGGCTCGGCACGGCGCATGCCGTTCTGGCTGCTCGCGACGCGATATCAAAGGGTTACGACGACATCCTGGTGATGTTCGGCGACACGCCGCTGATCGATCCGGAGGTGCTGACCGCTGCGCGCCTGAAGCTGGCCGAAGGCGCTGCCGTCGTTGTGGTCGGCTTCCGCACGTCAAATCCTTCCGGCTATGGCCGGCTGATCGAAAAGGGCGGCAAACTCATCGCCATCCGGGAGGAAAAGGACTGCACCGACGAGGAGAAGAAAATCACCTTCTGCAATGGCGGGCTGATGGCGGTTGCGGGCAAGCACGCGCTGCAGCTGCTCGACCAAGTCGGCAACAACAACGCCAAGGGCGAATATTATCTCACCGACATCGTCGAGATCGCCGGCGGGCAGGGTTTTGATGTCGTTGCCGCAGAAGCCAGCTTCGAAAATGCGCTCGGCATCAACAACCGCGCCGAACTCGCCGCGGCGGAAGGCATCTGGCAGACGCGCCGGCGGCGCGAGGCCATGCTCTCTGGCGTCACATTGATCGCGCCGGAAACCGTGTTCTTTTCGCACGATACCGAGATCGGCGCGGACACGATTGTCGAACCCAATGTCTGGTTCGGGCCGGGCGTGACGATCGCCACGGGCGCCAAGATCCATGCTTTCAGCCATATCGAAGGCGCCACGATCGCCTCGAACTGCGATGTCGGTCCGTATGCGCGGCTGCGGCCGGGCGCCGATCTCCGGCAAAAAGCCAAGGTCGGCAATTTCTGCGAGGTCAAAGGGGCGACGATCGAGGAAGGCGCCAAGGTCAACCACCTGACCTATATCGGCGATGCCCGCGTCGGCGCCGGCGCCAACATCGGCGCTGGAACCATCACCTGCAACTATGACGGCTATTCGAAGTTCTTCACCGACATCGGCGAAGGTGCTTTCATCGGCTCAAATTCCTCGCTGGTGGCGCCGGTTACAATCGGCAAGGGCGGCTACATCGCTTCGGGCAGCGTGATCACCGAAAACGTGCCCGACGATGCGCTGGCCTTCGGCCGCGCCCGCCAGAGGACGCTGGCCGGCAAGGGCAAGGAATTGCGCGAGCGTTTTGCTTCGGCCGCGGCGGCCCGGAAAAAAGCCTAGCCGCGACGACTGCATCATGTCTTTGACGGATTTCAGGAACTGTTGGGCGCGATAGGATGCCCGTACGGAGAAACCGAGCGATCGCGGTAACCGGATTGCAAGTGCGCCCTGTCATGGTGCATCTGTGCAAGAACAGTTCCGGCTGATACGGAACGAAACGCAATGTGATTTTCGCGGCAGCCCGGCCGTCCCTAAATGGCGCCGGGTTTATGCCGGAATCGGGGGCAAACGTCTATGTGCGGTATTGTCGGAATTGTCGGTCACTCGCCGGTCGCGCCACTCATCGTCGATGCGCTAAAAAGGCTCGAATATCGCGGCTATGATTCGGCCGGTGTCGCTACAATCGAGCATGGCAAGCTTGGGCGCCGCCGCGCCGAGGGCAAGCTGATCAATCTCGAGCGCCGGCTGAAGGACGAACCACTCGACGGCATGATCGGCATCGGCCACACGCGCTGGGCAACGCATGGCGTGCCGAACGAAACCAATGCGCATCCGCATTTTTCCGACGGCGTCGCGATCGTCCACAATGGCATCATCGAGAATTTCGCCGAATTGCGCGACGAGCTGATGCGCGACGGCTACACATTTTCATCGCAGACGGACACCGAGGTCGTCGCCCATCTGGTGGCGCGTGAACTGGCCAGGGGCCTGAAGCCGGTCGAGGCCGCGCACCAGGCGCTGAAGCGGCTGGAAGGCGCCTTTGCGCTGGCCATCATGTTCAAGGGCGATGAGGACCTCATCGTCGGCGCGCGAAACGGCCCGCCGCTGGCCGTCGGCCATGGCGACGGCGAGATGTTCCTGGGCTCCGACGCCATCGCGCTCGCCCCGTTCACCAATTCGATCACCTATCTGGAGGACGGCGACTGGGCGGTTGTGCGCCGCAACGAGGTCGCCATCTTCGACATGGACGGCAACAAGGTCGACCGTAAGCGCCAGCAGTCGCTCAGCACCAGCTTCATGGTCGACAAGGGCAATCGGCGCCATTTCATGGAGAAGGAAATCCATGAACAGCCCGAAGTGATCTCGCACACGCTGGCGCATTATGTGGATTTTGTCGGCGGCGTCTCGAAGCCGCTCGACCTGCCGTTCGATTTCGCCAAAATTGACCGGTTGGCGATTTCGGCCTGCGGCACCGCCTATCTGGCCGGCCTGATCAGCAAATACTGGTTCGAGCGCTATGCGCGGCTGCCGGTCGACATCGATGTCGCTTCGGAATTCCGCTATCGCGAGATGCCGCTGTCGAAGACAGACGCCGCCTTTTTCATCTCGCAGTCGGGCGAGACCGCCGACACACTGGCCTCGCTGCGCTATTGCCGCAAGGCGGGCATGAAGATCGGCGCGGTCGTCAATGTCCGAGAATCGACGATGGCGCGTGAATCCGACGTTATCCTGCCGACGCTGGCCGGGCCGGAGATCGGCGTCGCCTCGACCAAGGCCTTCACCTGTCAATTGTCGGTGCTGGCGTCGCTTGCCGTGCGGGCGGGCGTGGCGCGCGGAACGATTTCGCGCGAGCAGGAAACGACGCTGGTCCGCCAACTGTCGGAAGCGCCGCGCTATGCCAATCAGGTCCTGAAGCTCGATGGGCAGATCGAAAAGGTCGCGCGCGACCTTTCTCACTACAAAAACGTGCTCTATCTCGGCCGCGATACCAATTTTCCGCTGGCCATGGAAGGCGCGCTGAAGCTCAAGGAAATCTCCTATATCCATGCCGAGGGCTATGCCGCCGGCGAACTGAAGCACGGGCCGATCGCGCTGATCGACGAGAACATGCCGGTGATCGTCATTGCCCCGCATGACCGCATCTTTGAAAAGACCGTGTCGAACATGCAGGAAGTAGCGGCGCGCGGCGGCAAGATCATCCTGATCACCGACAGCAAGGGTGCCGCACACGCCACGGTGAAGACGATGGAGACGATCGTGCTGCCGGACGTGCCGGAAATCATCTCGCCGATCATCTACGCGCTGCCGATCCAGATGCTGGCCTATTTCACCGCGGTGTTCATGGGCACCGACGTCGACCAGCCGCGTAATCTGGCGAAATCGGTGACTGTGGAGTAAGGCGTGGTTTAAAAATTTCGCAGTTCCAAAGCCGAATGCGGTTCACTAATGTTGCGCCGCAATCAGTGCTGCGGTGAACCATGTCCGATGCTCCCAAGACCTCAGGCATGACCCGGCTGCGGAATTATTTCCTGACAGGCTTCGTCGTCTGCGCGCCGCTGGCGATCACCGCCTACATCGCCTGGTCTTTCATCGGCTGGGTCGATTCCTGGGTGAAACCCTACATTCCGGCGCGCTACAACCCCGATAGCTATCTGCCGGCGCCGGTTCCGGGATTTGGCCTGATCGTCGCCTTGATCCTGATCACTCTGATCGGTTTCCTGACCGCCAATATCGTTGGCCGCGCCATCGTCTTGTTCGGCGAGCGGCTGCTCGGCCGCATGCCCCTGGTGCGCGGCGTCTACGGCTCGCTGAAGCAGATCTTCGAGACCGTGCTGTCGAACAAGGGAAACATGTTCCGCCAGGTCGGGCTGGTCGAATACCCGCGCAAGGGCGTCTGGTCGCTGGTCTTCGTCGCCAGCGAGAAGGAAACCGAGATCAACCAGAAGCTCGACCAGGAAGGCAACCCGCTGATCGCGGTGTTCATGCCGTGCACGCCCAACCCGACCACCGGCTTCCTGATGTATGTGCCGAAATCCGATGTCGTGCTGCTCGACATGACGATCGAGGACGGCGCCAAGCTGATTGTCTCGGCCGGGCTGGTGGCGCCGGAGGTCAAGACGAAAATGGTGACGCTGAACGGCAAGCCGATCGGCGTTCAGATCGCCAATCCGCCGGTCGGTGCCGAGCCTCAGCCGGCGCGTAAGAGCCGCACTGCCTCGTCGCGGCCGAACAAATAGAGCAGCATGCGAAGGGCGGCGCCGCGTTCGGATTGCAGCTCGGGATCGCGCGACAGGATCAGCCGTGCGTCGTCGCGGGCGGCTTCGAGCAGGTCGGCATGCGCCTCGATGCGCGCCACCTGGAAGCCCGGCGTGCCGGACTGGCGGGTGCCCAGCAGCTCGCCTTCGCCACGCAGCTTCAGGTCCTCCTCGGCGATGCGGAAGCCGTCCTCGGTCTCGCGCATCACCGACAGCCGGCGCGTTGCCGTTTCACCGAGCGGATCCTTGTAGAGCAGCACGCAGGACGACGGTTTTTCGCCGCGCCCGACCCGGCCGCGCAACTGGTGCAGCTGGGCGAGGCCGAAGCGCTCGGCATGCTCGATGACCATGATCGTGGCATCCGGCACATCGACGCCGACCTCGATGACCGTGGTGGCGATCAGGATGCGTGTCTCGCCGGCCTTGAAGGCGCGCATCGCCTCGTCCTTGTCGGCGCCCTTCATGCGCCCGTGCACCAGGCCGATCCAGTCGCCGAACAGCGGCTTTAGCGAGGCAAAACGGTCCTCCGCCGACATCAGCTTGATCTCTTCGGATTCCTCCACCAGCGGACAGATCCAGTAGATCTTCTGGCCGTCGGCGACGGCGTCGCGCATGCGGCCGACCAGTTCGTCGAGCCGTTCGAGCGGCAGGGTGACGGTGCGGACCGGCTGGCGCCCGGCCGGCTTTTCGGTGAGCTTCGAAACATCCATGTCGCCGAAGGCGGTCAGCACCAGCGTGCGTGGGATCGGCGTCGCCGTCATCACCAGCATGTCGGGCGCGTCGCCCTTGGCGGTGATGGCAAGCCGCTGATGGACGCCAAAACGGTGCTGTTCGTCGATGACAGCGAAGACGAGGTCGTGGAACGTTACCGTTTCCTGGAACAGGGCGTGGGTGCCGACGACGATGTCGATCTCGCCACTGGCCAGGCCGGCCAGCGTCTCGGTGCGCTCGCGGCCCTTTTCGCGGCCGGTGAGGATGGCAACGCGCAGGCCCGCCTGTTCTGCCAACGGTGCAATCGTCGCAAGATGCTGGCGCGCCAGGATTTCGGTTGGCGCCATCAATGCCGCCTGGCCGCCTGCCTCGACGGCGCGCCCCATGGCGAGCAGCGCGACAACCGTCTTGCCGGAGCCGACATCGCCCTGCAGCAGGCGCAGCATGCGTTCGGGATCACCGAGATCGGCGTTGATTTCGGCAAGCGCCATTTCCTGCGAGGTGGTCAGCGAATAGGGAAGGGCGGCGCGCAGCTTTTCGACGATGCGGCCGTCACCGACCAATGGTCGTCCGGACAAGCGGCGGACTTTTGCCCGCACCAGTGCCAGCGACACCTGGCCTGCCAGAAACTCGTCATAGGCGAGACGCCGCCAGGCTGCGCCGTCGACGGACACGTCGATCGGGTCGGCGGGATTGTGGATGCGGGCGAGCGCATCGCCGAAGGCAGGAAAGGTCTGGCGGCGCAGAAACTCGCCATCCTGCCATTCCGGCAGCACCGGCAAGCGAGCGAGCGCCTGGCCGATTGCCCGGCGCAGCACTTTTCCCGAGAGCCCGGCGGTGAGCGGATAGACCGGCTCGACCAGCGGCAGGTTTTCCGCTTCGCTGGCCAGCGCGATGTGGTCGGGGTGAACCATGGTCGGGCGGCCGTTGAACCATTCCATTCGACCCGAGACCACGACATGCTCGCCTTCCGGCATCGCTTTTTCGAGATAGGCGGCGTGCGCATGGAAGAAGGTCAGCGCGATCTCGCCAGTGTCGTCATGGGCGTAGACCCGGTACGGCACCGATCTGTTGCCGCGCGGCGGCGGCTGGTGGCGATCGATCCGCACATCAAGGGTGACGATCGCGCCTTCGGCCGAACCGGCGATACCCGGCCGGTTGCGGCGGTCGATCACCGTGTGGGGCAGCACGAACAAAAGATCGCCGGCGCGCGCCGCACGATCGCCGAGATCGGCCGGCACGATTTTCTCGATCAGCGCGCCGACCTTCGGCCCGACGCCGGCAAGCGAGGTGATCGGGACAAACAGCGGATCGAGGAGGGAAGGGCGCATGATGTCAGCTTATGTCGCGACGGTCGTAGCGCAAGGCTGACACCGCCCTCTATCCACGCTATATGCGCCGCTTCAGGCAAGGAAGCAGGACAATGACCGGAACGAGACGATCAAGCGAGGGGCTCGACGCCCGCCGCCGCAAGCTTCTGTTTCGCTCCTGGCATCGCGGCATGCGTGAGATGGACCTCATTCTCGGCAGTTTCGCGGACGCCGAGATCGGCGTCTTGACCGGCGACGAACTCGACCAATATGAAAGGCTCCTCGACGTTCCCGATACCGAATTCCTGCCCGTGATCACCGGCGAGCGCCCGGTTCCCGCAAATATCGACTGTGCCGTCCTGCAAAAGATCCTGGCGTCGCGCCAGGCGATGACATTCTGAATACGTGATTTCATGAGCTTGATCCCCACCATCGGCCTGCCGAAAGGCCGCGCCGGCCAGTTCATCGTCGACGGTGTCGCCGATGGTTACGAAGCCTTTGCGCTGGTGCAGGCCGCGCACGAGATTGCGCCCGACAAGCCGGTGCTGTTCGTGGCGCGCGACGGCCAGCGCCTGCCTTCGATCATCGAGGCGCTTTCATTCGCAGCGCCAGGCCTGCCCGTGCTCGAGCTGCCGGCCTGGGATTGTCTACCTTACGACCGCGTCTCGCCTGGAGCGGATGCTGCCGCGCGGCGTCTGGACGCGCTCACCGCGATGATCGCGCTGGTGAAAAAACCGCACCGCGCCGTCATCCTGACCACCGCCAATGCGCTGCTGCAGCGCATTCCGCCGGCAAGCCTCGTCGAGGCACAGACATTTCACGCAAAACCCGGCAACCAGATTGACATGAATGGGCTGGTGTCGCGGCTGGAGATATCAGGCTTCGAGCGGGTGCCTACAGTGCGCGGCGTCGGCGAGTTTGCCGTGCGCGGCGGCATTCTGGACCTGTTCGCGCCGGGCTGGACGGAAGCGCTGCGCCTCGATTTCTTCGGCGACACGCTGGAATCGATCCGCGTCTTCGACGCCGCCACGCAGCGCACCATCGGCCAACGCAAGTCGATGGCGCTGCAGGCGATGAGTGAAGTGGCGCTGACGCCGGAGACCATCAGCCGTTTCCGCCGCAGCTACATCGAAGCCTTTGGCGCGCCCTCGCGCGACGATGGGCTCTATGCGGCGGTCAGCGAGGGACGGCGTTTCGCCGGCATGGAGCACTGGCTGCCGTTCTTCTACGAGCGGCTGGAGACGGTGTTCGACTATCTGCCGGACACGCCTGTTGTGTTCGACCATCTGGCGCATGAGGCGCTGACTGAGCGCCATGCGCTGATCCTCGACCATTACGAGGCGCGCAGGAAGCAGGCCGACGGCGCACTGAAGGATGCCGTGCCATATAAGCCGGTGCCGCCCGACCTGCTTTATTTGTCGCCCGAAAACCTCATCGCCTCGCTTGGCCCGCGCGAAGCGATCGACTTCACGCCGTTCGATGCGCCCGACGCCGGCGCGAGGAAAATCTTCCATGCCGGCTCGCGGCATGGCCGCAGCTTCGTCGAGGAACGCGCCGACCCCAACGTCAACGTCTTCGACGTCGTCGTAAAACACATTGCCGATGAGCGGGCCGCCCGCCGCCGCGTCGTCATCGCCGGCTGGACCGAAGGTTCGCTCGACCGGCTCGGCCAGATCCTGGCGGAGCATCATCTCGGCAATCTCAAGCCGGTTGCCACGCTGGCCGAGGCGGAAAAACTCGAGACGGGGCAGGCGGCACTTGCCGTTCTGCCGCTCGAATCCGGCTTCGAGACCGAGAAACTGGTCGTCGTCGCCGAGCAGGACATTTTGGGCGACCGGCTGATCCGTCGCTCGAAGCGCAAGAAGCGTCCTTCCGACTTCATCGCCGAGGCCTCGGCGTTGTCCTCCGGCGATATCGTCGTCCATACCGACCACGGCATTGGCCGCTTCATGGGGCTGCGCACCATCGAGGCGGTTGGTGCGCCGCATGATTGCCTCGAGATCCATTATGCCGGCGACGACCGACTGTTCCTGCCGGTGGAGAACATCGAGCTTCTGTCGCGCTATGGCTCGGATTCGGCCGAAGCGACGTTGGACAAGCTTGGCGGCGGCGCCTGGCAGTCGCGCAAGGCGCGGCTGAAGAAACGCCTGCTCGACATGGCCGGACAGTTGATCCGCATTGCCGCCGAGCGGCAGATGCGCGCCGCTCCTTCGCTGGTGCCGGCAGATGGTCTCTATGGCGAATTCTCCGCGCGTTTCCCCTACGAGGAAACCGACGACCAGCAGACGGCGATCGATTCGGTCATGGGCGATCTGGGCGCGGGAAAGCCGATGGACCGGCTGATCTGCGGCGACGTCGGCTTCGGCAAGACCGAAGTCGCCCTTCGTGCCGCCTTCATCGCGGCGATGGAAGGGTTTCAGGTCGCGGTGGTGGTGCCTACGACGCTGTTGTCACGCCAGCATTTCAAGACCTTTTCGCAGCGCTTTTCCGGCCTGCCGATCCGCGTCGCCCAGGCATCGCGCCTGGTTGGAGCCAAGGATCTGGCCGAGGCCAAGAAGGGTATCGCCGAAGGCACGGTCGACATCGTCGTCGGCACCCATGCGCTGCTCGGCTCGTCGATCTCGTTCAAGAATCTCGGCCTCCTAATCATTGACGAGGAGCAGCATTTTGGCGTCAAGCACAAGGAACGGCTGAAGGATTTGAAGAGCGACGTGCATGTGCTGACACTGTCGGCGACGCCGATCCCGCGCACGCTGCAACTGGCGTTGACCGGGGTGCGCGAACTGTCGCTGATCGCCACGCCGCCGGTCGACCGCCTGGCGGTGCGCACCTTCATCTCGCCCTTCGACCCGCTGGTCATCCGCGAGACCCTGCTCAGGGAACGCTACCGAGGTGGTCATTCCTTTTATGTCGTGCCGCGCATCAGCGATTTGGCGGAAATCCATGATTTCCTTCGGGAATCTGTGCCCGAGCTGAAAGTGTCCGTCGCTCACGGCCAGATGCCGCCCGGCGAGCTCGACGACATCATGAACGCCTTCTACGACGGCCAGTACGATGTGTTGCTGTCGACAACCATTGTCGAATCCGGCCTCGATATCCCGACCGCCAACACGCTGATCGTGCATCGCGCCGACATGTTCGGCCTGTCGCAGCTGTACCAGTTGCGCGGCCGCGTCGGCCGCTCGAAGGTGCGCGCCTATGCGCTGTTCACGCTGCCGGCCAATCGCAAGCTGACCGACACCGCCGAGCGCCGGCTGAAGGTGCTGCAGTCGCTCGACACGCTGGGCGCCGGCTTCCAGCTCGCCAGTCACGATCTCGATATCAGAGGCGCCGGCAATCTTCTCGGCGAAGAGCAATCCGGCCACATCAAGGAGGTCGGCTTCGAGCTTTACCAGCAGATGCTGGAAGAAGCGGTCGCCGAGGTGAAGGATTCCGGCGAGGTGCAGGATAGCGGCTGGTCGCCACAGATCGCCGTCGGCACAGCGGTGATGATCCCGGAAAGCTATGTTCCGGATCTGCAGCTGCGGCTGGCGCTCTATCGCCGCCTCGGCGATCTCGAAAACACCGAGGAGATCGATGCTTTCGGCGCCGAGCTGATCGACCGCTTCGGCCCGCTGCCGGAGGAGGTGAAGCATCTCTTGAAGATCGTCTTCATCAAGGCGCTCTGCCGCAAGGCCAATGTCGAAAAGCTCGATGCCGGGCCAAAGGGCGTCGTCATACATTTCCGCAAGCGCGAGTTTTCCAATCCTGTCGGGCTGGTCACGTTCATCGGCGAGCAGGGCTCGCTGGCCAAGATCCGGCCGGATCACAGCGTCGTTTTCGTCCGCGACTGGCCAACACCTGAAAAGCGGCTGGCTGGGTCCGCCGTCGTCATGACGCAATTGGCTCGGCTGGTGGAAAAGGCTGCGTAGCAAGGCGTTGCTGGTGCTTTGGCCGATGACTACGCCGGTAGTTTCGCCGCGCCACGCCATTCGCCACACGTCCAAATCCGGTCTAGAATAGGAAATCGGCTTCGTGTATGGAGCCGCGATCCCCATATTGGGGCGAAATGGCGGGCGATAGCGCCCGCTGGAAAGAACGTTGGGTGCAACGATGACGAAATGGTCGCCGAATTCGTGGAGAGCAAAGCCGATCCAGCAGATTCCTGCCTATCCGGATCTTGCCAATCTGAGGAACACGGAAGCCCAGCTCGCCACCTTCCCGCCGCTGGTTTTTGCAGGTGAGGCACGCAAGCTGAAGAAGCAGCTTGCGACCGTCGCTGCCGGTGACGCATTCCTTCTGCAGGGCGGCGATTGCGCCGAGAGTTTTGCCGAGCATGGCGCGGACAACATCCGCGACTTCTTCCGCGTCTTCCTGCAGATGTCCGTGGTGCTGACTTTCGCCGGCGCGCAGCCGGTGGTGAAGGTCGGTCGTGTCGCTGGCCAGTTCGCCAAGCCGCGCTCGTCCGACAACGAGACCAAGGGTGGCGTGACGCTGCCCAGCTATCGCGGCGACATCATCAACGGCATCGAGTTCGACGCCAAGTCGCGCATTCCCGATCCTGCGCGCCAGGAGATGGCCTACCGCCAGTCGGCGGCGACGCTCAACCTGTTGCGCGCCTTCGCCCAGGGCGGCTACGCCAGCCTGGAAAATGTGCATCAATGGATGCTGGGCTTCGTGTCCGACAGCCCTCAGGGCGAGAAATACGAGTCGCTCGCCAACCGCATCACCGAGACGATGGACTTCATGAAGGCTGTCGGCATCACCTCGGAGACCAATTACGCGCTGCGCGAGACCGATTTCTACACCAGCCACGAAGCGCTGCTGCTCGGCTACGAGGAGGCGCTGACCCGCGTCGATTCGACGTCAGGCGATTGGTACGCCACTTCCGGACACATGATCTGGATCGGCGATCGCACGCGCCAGCCCGACCATGCCCATGTCGAATACTGCCGTGGCATCAAGAACCCGCTGGGCCTGAAATGCGGCCCGTCGCTGACGCCGGACGGCCTGTTGCAGCTCATCGACCTGCTCAATCCGGAGAACGAGCCCGGCCGGCTGACGCTGATCGCGCGCTTCGGCTCCGACAAGGTCGCCGACCACCTGCCGAAGCTGCTGCGCGCGGTAAAAAAAGAAGGCCGCAGCGTGGTGTGGTCGTCGGACCCGATGCATGGCAACACCATCGAGGCCGCCGGCTACAAAACGCGGCCGTTCGACCGCATCCTGAAGGAAGTGCAGACCTTCTTCGAGGTGCATCGCGCCGAAGGCACGCATCCGGGCGGCATCCATATCGAGATGACCGGCAAGAACGTCACCGAATGCACCGGTGGCGCCCGCGCCATCACCGCCGAAGAGCTGCAGGATCGCTACCACACCCATTGCGACCCGCGCCTCAACGCCGACCAGGCCATCGAGCTGGCATTCCTGGTCTCGGATCTGCTCAAAAAGAGCCACCCGGTCCAGCACAAGCAGGCCGTCAACGGCTGATTTCAGCGGCGTCGAAATTCACGATCAACGAAGCGCCGGAGAAATCCGGCGCTCCCTGATTCAGCCGGCGGGTCTCGTTGTGCCGGTCCCGCGAAGTTCCGCATTGAATTCCAGGCGCCTTGCGATAAACTGATTGCGAAATGCAATTGGTTATGCACCTTGCGCGAGGAACAGAACGGAGGCGCCGATGGCCCAAACCGGTCAGCGCCCGCGCTCCCAACCGCTTTGTACAAACCGTGCTGTGCGGAACATGCCCGCCGAATGTCGCATTTGCTTGGGCACAGTCGCTGCAAAACTGGAATCCTGACAACGATGCCGATGCCATGGATGGCGATTTCGTTGGAGGCCGAGATGGATGACAATCACAGCGGATCATGCCTGTGCGGAGCCGTGCGCTTCAGGACGCGGGGTCCGCTGCGCGGTGTCGTCTATTGCCATTGTTCACAGTGCCGGAAGCAGACCGGGCATTTCGTTGCCGCAACCGCTGCCAAGGACGCCGACATCGATATCGAAGGGAAGGATGCGCTCGCCTGGTATGGTGCTTCCGATGTGGCCAAGCGCGGGTTCTGCAGGACCTGCGGCTCGCTGCTGTTCTGGAAGCATGGCGAACTGGACTCAATTTCGATCATGGCCGGCTCCTTCGACAGGCCATCCGGCCTTTCCGGCCAAAGCCATATCTTTGTCGGCGACAAGGGAGATTATTATTCGATCGACGATACGCTGCCGCAGTTCGAAAGGTCGGACCCGTCGATCAAGGTCGCCGACGAATGATTTTTGCAGCAATCGCCTTATTCCCTTGATCCGGCCGTTGCGCTATCCCCTGCCGGTGATTCGGAAAAGGTTTGGCATGCAGCGGCTGATCGATGCTTTCTTCAATTCAGTGCGGGCGTTTCGCAAATTGGCTTCCAGCGAAAAAGCCTTCCAGCAGGAGCTGATGCTGCTCGTGCTGGCGCTGCCGCTCGGCTGGTTTGTTTCAGTGTCGTGGCGCGGCTATGCGCTGCTGATCGGCGCGGTGCTGCTTCTGATCATGGTCGAAGTGCTGAACACCGGCATCGAGGCGGCATGCGATGCATTCAGCCGGGAATTCAACGTCGATATCCAGCTCGCCAAGGACTGCGGCTCGCTGGCGGTGCTGATTTCGGTGGTGATCGTTGCCGGCGTCTGGGGCATCGCCATCATCGAGCGAATCTTGGGGTTACCGATCTAGTAGTTCAGCTCTTATATGACGGTTACCAAAGGAGACCGTCATGGGTGAAGGTGCCGATTTTCTTCTGCTCGAGCGAGCAGGCCTGCCGGACGATCTGCGCTGGCTGGCCGAAAAATACCCGCGCGAGGTCTGGCACGCACATTCCAACATTCACGGCATCGCCACTATGTGGCTGCAGCGGCACGACATGTTCCGCGAACTCGGCGGCATGCTGACCAACGGTATCGGCGACTATCGCGAGGGCAGGCTGACGGCGCCGGAGTTCGCGCGCTGGTTCGCGCCGCGCCTCAACGATTTTCTCGGCCATCTCGACGGCCACCACAATGTCGAGGACCATCATTATTTTCCGGTCTTCGCCAAGGCGGAGACAAGGCTGAAACGCGGCTTCGAGATTCTCGATGCCGATCATCACACGATCCATGAGGGGCTGGAGCGCAATGCCGAGACGGCGAACGCCTTCATCCGCACGCTTCAGGACAGCGAGGACAAGCAGCGCTTCGCCGCCGATGCCTATGCCGACGAGAACAGCCGGCTGATCGCGATGCTGACCCGGCACCTTGCCGATGAGGAAGATTTGATCATTCCGCTGATCCTCGATCGTGGCCGCGCGCTCGGTATCGACTGATCCTTACATTTCCTTGGCGCGCTCCTTGCCGGCAACTTGGTGGGCAACGAACCAGGCAAGGACGGCCACGCCCAGGCCAATCGCCAGGGCGATCAGCAATCGCTCGTGACGGGCCAGCGCCTGGCCGACGATGCGCTCGGCGCCCAATCCGAAAACATAGCCGAGGGCGGCGAACAATGCGGCCCAGATGATTGATGAAATGGCGTTGAGGATGACAAAGCGCGCCACGCCAATGCCGGACAATCCGGCGGCGATGCCGCCGACCAGGCGCAGGCCATAGATAAAGCGGTTCGACAGCACGAAAATGTCGGGATGGCTGGAGACGAGACGATAGGCGTGACTGAAGCCTGGCCGACCCCTCAATTTAATCACGAGCGGATGGTCGGCGAAGCTTCGGCCGAGGGTGAAAAAGAAAATGTCGCCGACAAAGGCGCCGATGGCAGCCGCGAGAAAGGCCTGCCACAGGACGAAGACATGCTGATGCGCGAAAAAACCGCCAAGGAGGGCGGCACTTTCGCCCTCGGCGATACAGCCCAGAAAGACGGCAATCAGCCCATATTGCTCGATGAGATTATGGATGGCATCCGTCATGGACGCGTCCGCTGCTTCGACAGAATCTCGTCGATCCGCTTCACCTGTTCGGCCAGCTGCGCGATCTCGTCGCGCATGCCGACGATCTGGCTGTGGCGCAGTTCGTCCAGCTTCTCATGCAGCGCCATGATCTCGATCTCGGCCTTGAGATTGACCTCGTAGTCGTGCGCGGCATCGATACGATCGCGCTCGGTCTGGCGGTTCTGCGCCATCATGATCACCGGCGCCTGCAGGGCCGCGACCATGGAAAGCACGAGGTTGAGGAAGATGAAGGGATAGGGATCAAAGGCGTCGCGCGTCAAAAGCCAGACATTGCCTGCCGTCCACAGGATCAGGAAGGCAATGAATGTCAGGATGAAGGACCACGAGCCGCCGATCCGGGCGATGGTGTCGGCGAGGCGGTCGCCAAACGTCTGGTGAAAGGCGACAGCCTTGTTGGTATCCTTGGAGATCGTGGTGCGCTCGATCGTTGATTGCAGCACCCGGTTTTCAGGTGCGCTGAGGCCGTCCGGCTTTCGCTTCAGCCAACGGTTCGCCAGTTCCTCGATCGTCTTGTTCATCGTCGCCTCCGTCGTCAGCGATAGAGGTAGAGGCTACTGGTTCGCACGGGAAGTGGTAGATTGACGCGATAAGGTGAGGAAACAATGATGGATTTTCAGAAAATCCGCGCCCGCGCGGCCAAACGCAAGGGCGGGGAAGCGGCGCTGGCATCGCTGCTGGGGCCTATGCCCGACAATGCCGCGGTGGCTGACGTTGCCGACGACCGCATCCTCTCGATCATGGCCGAGCGTGTTTTCGCGGCCGGATTCGTTTGGCGCGTCATCGAGCAGAAATGGCCTGGTTTCGAAGAAGCGTTCCTGCGCTTCGAGCCGAAGCGGCTGCTGTTCCAGCCCGATGATTTCTGGCACGAGCTGACGGCCGATCAACGCATCGTGCGCAACCCGCAGAAGATCAAATCCGTTCGTGACAACGCGGCCTTTGTCGACCGGGTGTCGAAGGAGCATGGCGGCTTCGGCAAATTCCTCGCCGATTGGCCGGCGGATGATCAGATCGGGCTGATGGCCTATCTCGGCAAGCATGGCAGCCGGCTCGGCGGCCACACCGGCCAGTATTTTCTGAGATGGCTGGACTGGGACGCCTTCATCGTCTCGGCCGACATGGCGGCGGCGCTGCGCGACGCCGGCCTGGACATCGCCGAAAGCCCGACCTCGAAGAGGGATCTCGACAAGATCCAGAACCAGATCAATGCCTGGGCGGCGCAAACCGGGCTGCCGCGCCGGCATATTTCGCGCATTCTGGCGATGTCGATCGGCGAGAACCACTCGCCGGAGGCACTGCGCGAATATATGGGCGAATAGGACACGATCGATATGTCGATCGGTTTGACACGAATGACATATGTCACTCTGTCAGTGGTCCAAATGAACGCCATTGCCCGGCGAATTCTGTCGCGCTAAGTCAGCAGGCATGACCGACAATACCGCTTCCGAGATATTGCGCATCGCCGTCGCCCAGCTCAATCCGACGGTTGGCGACGTCGCCGGCAATCTCGCCAAGGCGCGCGAGGCGAGGGCGGATGCCGCTCGCCAGGGCGCAGACCTCGTGCTGTTCACCGAGCTTTTCCTCGCCGGCTATCCACCCGAGGACCTGGTGCTGAAGCCTGCATTCCTGAAGGCCTGCGAACGAGCGGCGAAGGATTTTTCTGGCGATACCGCCGATGGCGGGCCGGGCGTCATCATCGGCACGCCGCTGAAGCGCAAGAGCGGCACGCACAATTCGATCATCGTTGCCGATGGCGGCAAGATCCTTGCCGAGCGCTACAAGCTCGATCTGCCGAACTACGGCGAATTCGACGAGAAGCGCGTCTTCCAGGCTGGCCCTGAAATCCAGGGACCGGTCAATTTCCGCGGCGTGCGCCTGGGGATTCCGATCTGCGAAGACATATGGGGCGATGTCGGCATCTGCGAGACGCTGGCCGAAAGCGGTGCGGAAATCCTGCTGGTGCCGAATGGCTCGCCCTATTATCGCGGCAAGGTCGACGTTCGCCACCAGATCGTCATTCGCCAGGTCATCGAATGCGGATTGCCGATCATCTATGCCAACCAGCTTGGCGGCCAGGACGAGCTGATCTTCGACGGCGCGTCGTTTGCCATCGGCGCCGACAAGACGCTCGCCTTCCAGATGAGCCAGTTCGAGGAGACGGTCAACGTCACCACCTGGAAGCGAAACCGCTCCGCCGCAGGTGTGCAAAGTGGAAATCATTCCGAGGGCTGGATCTGCTCCGAAGGGCCGATGTCGAAAATCCCGGAGAAGGAGGAGGCCGATTACCGCGCCTGCATGCTGGGCCTGCGCGACTACGTCAACAAAAACGGCTTCAAGAACGTGGTGCTCGGGCTTTCCGGCGGGATCGATTCGGCGATCTGCGCCGCACTTGCCGTCGATGCGCTCGGCGAGGAACGGCTGCGCGCCGTGATGATGCCTTACCGCTACACTTCGAAGGACTCGCTCAAGGACGCTGAAGATTGCGCCCGTGCGCTTGGGTGCCGCTACGATATCGTGCCGATCTTCGAGCCGGTCGAGGGATTCCTGCATACGCTGACGCAGCTTTTCGAGGGCACCAAGGAAGGCATCACCGAGGAAAACCTGCAGAGCCGCGCGCGCGGCACCATTTTGATGGCGATCTCCAACAAGTTCGGCTCGATGGTGGTCACCACCGGCAACAAGAGCGAGATGTCGGTTGGCTACGCCACGCTCTACGGCGATATGAATGGCGGCTTCAACCCGATCAAGGACCTCTACAAGATGCAGGTCTATGCGCTGTCGCGCTGGCGCAATACGCACGTGCCGCCTGGCGCGCTAGGCCCTTCCGGCGAGGTGATCCCGAACAATATCATCGACAAGGCGCCGTCGGCGGAACTGCGCGAGAACCAGACGGATCAGGATTCGCTGCCGCCCTATCCGGTGCTGGACGACATCTTGGAGTGTCTGGTCGAGAACGAGATGGGTGTCGACGAGATCGTTGCCCGCGGCCACGACCGGGCGACGGTGACGCGCGTCGAGCACCTGCTCTACATCGCGGAATATAAGCGCCGGCAGGCAGCGCCCGGCGTGAAGATCACCAAGAAGAATTTCGGCCGCGACCGCCGTTATCCCATCACCAACCGGTTCAGGGATGGCGGATAGGCGCCGTTTCTCGCCCCTGTGAAATGGCTGGGGCCGGATGCTCAATGGGATAGCCATGCCTGATTGTGAAATCAGCTTCGACGTGTCGCGGATTGACTTCCGGGCGACCTCCGACCTGTTGATGGCAAGCTATTGGGGCAGCGGGCGCAGCGACGAACTTCACCGCCGCGCCTTTGCCAACTCGCTTTGCGTTGGTGCTTATGCCGACGGTAAGCAGATCGGCTTTGGCCGGGCGATCACCGACCGCACGGTGTTTGCCTATCTGGCCGATATCATCATCTGGCCGGAATATCGCGGGCGAGGCATCGGCACGCGGCTTGTCCAGGCGCTTATCGATCATCCGGATTGCAAGACAGTCACCCATTGGAGCCTGTCGACGAATGATGCCCATGCGGTCTACGAGAAGCTTGGTTTCAGGCCGTCCACCGATGGCCGCTATATGCGTCTCGACCGCATTTCGACCGCCTGAACGAGGAAATTGCACAACCCGCGATTGTTGCAAAAACGTCTCACTGGTTGGACCAGATGCGCTTTCGGTCGCTCGCTGGCTTGGCGTGGCGGTGAGGCATCTCTATAAACGCCTTTCCGCGATTCCTACGCATCGGCCCGAAAATCGGCATCGATTTTCGGAAAGCACGATGCGCAGATTCAAAGTTAGAGCGTACTTTGTGCGTCCGAATGGACGCATGTCGCTCTAACGGGAGGACCGAATGGCAGGATTTGACATCGTTATGCGAGGCCGCGAAGCCTAGGTCTCAGAAGGCGCGCCAGAAGGTTTTCACCTTCACGCCCAAGCCCATCTGACATCAGGCGTTCGTCGATGCCGGTCGCCGCCCGTCTTCGGGCGAGCCGCCAAATATGCCGAACCTCCGCATTCCCGGGCGCTAATTCGCCCAACGCGGGTTTTTTCAATTTTCGACCTTACCGGGACCGGGCTCGCTTGCGCCCGAATGACATCATGGCTCGTTTTCAGATAGATTTGCGCGCGGGCGCCTTTCGCAGCGTCCTTGGCTTCACGCTTAGCCATTGGCGGCGCCAGCCGTGGCGGCTTACGCTCATCATGGGCACGTTCCTGCTGTCGACCTTGGCCGACGTGCTGACGCCGCTCTATTCGGGCCGGCTGGTCGACGCCGTTGCCAGCAGCGCTGCGGCCGACGATGTCGCGTGGAATGCGGCGATGGCGGCGTTTTCCATGCTGGTGGCTCTGGC
The DNA here is from genome assembly GCF_004022765.1 of Mesorhizobium sp. M6A.T.Cr.TU.014.01.1.1. Taxonomy (NCBI): domain Bacteria; kingdom Pseudomonadati; phylum Pseudomonadota; class Alphaproteobacteria; order Hyphomicrobiales; family Phyllobacteriaceae; genus Mesorhizobium; species Mesorhizobium sp. M6A.T.Cr.TU.014.01.1.1. The sequence goes on along the minus strand of NZ_RZPG01000030.1, from coordinate 20,188 downwards.
GCTCACCGGTGTCGTGCTGCGCAACCTCGCCTTCATGGCCATCGTGGAGCTGACCCTGAAGATGATGGCGGATATCGCCGCCGACGCCTTCCACCGCGTCCAGCGCTTCTCCACCGACTGGCATGCCAACAGCTTCGCCGGGTCGACCGTGCGCAAGATAACGCGCGGCATGTGGGCGCTCGATCTGCTCAACGACACGATCCTGATCGCGCTGCTGCCGTCCGTCGTCATGCTTGTCGGCTCGACGCTGCTGCTCGGCTGGTTCTGGCCGCTGATGGGTGCCGTAGTCGCTGCAGGCTCGGTGCTGTTCATCGCGGTGACGGCGCTGCTGTCGCTTGGCTATGTCGCGCCTGCGGCAAGGCTTGCCAACGCATGGGACACGCGCCTTGGCGGCTCGCTGGCCGATGCGGTGAGCTGCAATGCGGTGGTCAAGGGCTTTGGCGCCGAGGAACGTGAGGAAACGCGCCTTGCCAAGGTGGTTGCCAGATGGCGCGCTCGCACGCGCCGCACCTGGGTGCGCGGCACCGTCAACGGCACCACGCAAGGGGCGATGCTGCTGCTTCTGAGAACCGCGGTGATCGGATTTTCGCTGCTTTTGTGGGCGTGGGGGCAGGCGAGCGCCGGCGATGTCACCTTCGTGCTGACCTCGTTCTTCGTGCTGCAAGGCTATTTGCGCGACATCGGCACGCATATCCGCAATTTGCAGCGCTCGATCAACGACATGGAGGAACTGGTCGACTTCCAGTCCGAGCCGCTCGGCATCGAGGATGTGCCCGGCGCCAAGCCGATCCGCATCACCGACGGCCGCATCAGCTTCGACGATGTCACCTTCCACTATGGCAGCCACCGCCTGCCGCTCTATCGCGACTTTTCGGTGGACATCGCGCCTGGCGAGCGCGTCGGGCTGGTCGGCCATTCGGGCTCGGGCAAGACGACCTTCGTCAAGCTGATCCAGCGCCTTTACGACGTGAACGCGGGAAGCATCCTGATCGACGGCCAGGATATTGCCGGGGTGGCGCAGGCGTCGCTGCGCGGGCAGATCGCCATCGTCCAGCAGGAGCCCATCCTGTTCCACCGGTCGCTGGCCGAAAACATCGCCTATGCCCGGCCGAGCGCCACGCAAGCCGAGATCGAGCACGCCGCGCGGCTGGCCAGCGCGCACGACTTCATCGTCGATCTGCCCAAAGGCTATGGCACGCTGGTCGGCGAGCGCGGCGTGAAACTATCGGGCGGCGAGCGCCAGCGCGTGGCGATCGCGCGCGCTTTCCTCGCCGATGCGCGGATCCTCATCCTGGACGAGGCGACGTCGAGCCTCGATTCGGAATCGGAGGTGCTGATCCAACAGGCGATGGAGCGCTTGATGGTCGGCCGCACGACGCTGGTCATCGCGCACCGGCTTTCAACGGTGCGGGCGCTGGACAGGCTTCTGGTGTTCGATCGCGGCCGCATCGTCGAAGAGGGTTCGCATGACCAGTTGATCCGGCTGCAGGGTGGCATCTACCGCCGGCTGTTCGAGCGCCAGGCGCTCGAATTGACGAAGGGGCTGGTGATCTGACGGGTTACAGCGCCGCGCGCGTGTTAATGGACGCGCGGCGCTGCCGCCTTTTCATCGCCTTCGTCATGTTCTATGTCTGCCGCCAGGCGCGGGGGCGTGTCTTGTCAATACGAAAACCATCCGGTACGCCCCGCCCATGACAGTCACCGTCCGTTTCGCCCCATCACCGACCGGCCGCATTCATATCGGCAATGCGCGCACCGCGCTGTTCAACTGGCTGTTCGCCATGAACAACAAGGGCCGCTTCATCCAGCGTTTCGACGACACCGACGTCGCGCGCTCGACGCAGGAATTCTCCGACGCCATCCTCTACGACCTGCATTGGCTGGGCATCTTTCCGGACGCCACGGAATACCAGTCACGGCGCTTCGAGATCTACGATGCGATGGTGGAGAAATTGAAGGCGGCGCGCCTTCTCTATGCCTGCTACGAAACCCCGGAAGAGCTCGATCTCAGGCGCAAGGTGCGCCGCACGCGCGGCCTGCCGCCGGTCTATGGTCGGGAGGCGCTGACGCTGACGCCTGAGCAGGTCGCCGAATACCAGGCAGATGGCCGCCGGCCGCACTGGCGCTTTCTCCTGCCCAATTTCACCAGTGATCCCTTAGCGCCGGAGCGCACCGAAATCCACTGGAACGATCTGGTGCGCGGCGAGGAAACCGTCGATCTTGCCTCGCTTTCCGATCCGGTTCTGCTGCGCGAGGACGGCACCTATCTCTACACTTTGCCTTCGGTAGTCGACGACATCGAGATGGGCGTCAGCCACGTGATCCGCGGCGACGACCACGTCACCAATACCGGCGTGCAAATCGCCCTGTTCCAGGCGCTTGGTGCCGAGCCGCCGGTGTTCGGCCACCATAATCTCTTGACCACCGCATCGGGCGAGGGCCTGTCGAAGCGGAGCGGCGCGCTCTCGATCGAGAGCCTGCGCGAGACCGGCATCGAGCCGATGGCCGTCGCCTCGCTGGCCGTGCTTGTCGGCACCTCGGAAAATGTCGTGGCGGTGCCTGACATGGCCGAGCTTGCCCGGCGCTTCGATCCGGCCGCGACGTCGAAATCTGCCGCCAAGTTCGATCCGGACGAGCTCTTCGTGCTCAATCGCACACTGCTGCACCATATGCCGTTTTCCGAGGCGCGTGACCGACTGATCGTGCTCGGCATCTCCGGCGAACAGGCCGAGCCCTTCTGGCTGGCGGTGCGCGGCAATCTCGACAGGCTGGCCGATGCAGCGATCTGGTGGCGCACACTTCGCGACGGCCCGCAGGAGCAGCCGGACTTTTCCGATATCGACCGCGATTTCCTTCGCCAGGCGTTCGATCTTTTGCCGGAAGATCCCTGGAACGGGTCGGTCTGGAAGGAGTGGACGGGCAGGATCAGGGAAGCGACCGGCCGCAAGGGCAAGGCGCTGTTCATGCCGCTCAGGCTGGCGCTTACTGGACAGCCTTCAGGGCCGGAGCTTGCAGACCTGTTGCCGCTGCTGGGTCGGGAAGGAACGCTGGCCCGACGGCCCTGACCTTGCGCCGTTCCGGCGGCAGCAAGGTCGTCGGCGAGGGTTTGACGGCGAGGCGCTTGATGGCTTCGCGATCGAGCCCGCCTTCGACATTGGCCAAAGTCTCCGGGTCGGCGCCTGGATCGGGTCTGGCGGCAGGCACCGGAACGGACGGCGTGGTCTCCACGTCGGCCTCGGACTGCTCCGGGCTTGGCGGATTGCCGGCGATGATCTCGAAATTCCGCGAGGCGTTGCAGCCGCAGGCCGACGGCCGCGATGTTTCGGGCTGCTTGTAGAGATAGGCGGTCGGCAGTTCGCTGTAGGGCCTGCCGGTTATCGAGGACGTCATCGAGGCCGAATCGTCGCCAATGCCGCGCGTATAGAACACCTGCATCTCGGTGCCGGGGCAGCTCGAATCGCAGTTCTTCTGGTCGCGCTCGAAATCGCCCAGCGAGGCGGCGTTCGACATCGGGAAGAAATAGCCGTCGCAGGTGCGCACGCACATTGTGCGGAATTCGCCGCCAAGACGTGGCAGGTCCATGCCGTCTGGCCGATTGATCATGGCGCGGATACCGCGTTGTTCATCGGGATCGCTCGGCTCATCCAGCGCATCGGGCTGACTTCTGGCGTCGCCCAAAAGCCGATCGAGCAGATTTCCTTTGCCGTTTTCACGGTTCGCTTCGGGGACAGGCACACGCTTCGAAGGCACGGCGCTATCATGACAGCCATTGGCGTCGAGCGAGGCCAGTATGCGTGCTCGATCACGTCGCGAGCCGCCGCCGGCGAGCTGCGCGCGCTTGACCTGCAGGGCATCGAGATTGGCGTTCATGCGGTCGAGCGTGGCCTCGAGTGCAGCGCATGCGTTGCGATTGCGGCCGACCAGCGAAAAGCCGCAGCCGGCGCTGTCGAACTGGCGGCTTGCCTTTGAAATCTGCTCGCGCTGCCGCACGATCGCGTCGTCGTACTTCCTGAGCAGGGCCGGCTTGCCACCGCCGCCACGCGCAGCGGCCGCGAGATCGGTCTCCAACTGGCGGCAAACACGGGAGGCGGCATGCGGCTCGGTGACGGCAAAGCTTGTTAACGTCAAGGCACCGAGCAGTACGGCGGCACGCGTCAGATTCCACCCTCCGCCCGTCATTCGCCGTGAACTCCGTTTAACAGGCCGTCGCGAAAGCTACCGCTTTGCGGTTGTATATTTAGCTTACCGCGAAAGCCCGCTTTAGCCCAGATTTACGACCGCCTGCGCCTTGTGGGCGGCTTCGACCACGGCGAGTGCCGTCATATTGACGACGCCGCGCGACGTCACCGACGGTGTCAATATATGCGCCGGTCTGTCGGTACCGAGCAGGATCGGCCCGACATGCAGCGCGTCCATCATCGTGCGCAGCGCGGTAAGCGTGATGTTCGCCGAATCGAGATTGGGGAACACCAGCAGATTGGCTTCGCCCTTCAGCCGCGAATGCGGATAGACGCGCTGGCGCAGCTCCTCCGACAGAGCCGAATCGGCATGCATCTCGCCGTCGCATTGCAGGTCGGGCGCGATGCGCGCCAGGATCGCCGCTGCCTGCCGCATCTTGAGCGCGCTCGGCGAATCGCGCGAGCCGAAATCCGAATGCGACAGCAGGGCGGCCTTGGGCTCGATGCCGAAGCGCTGGATTTCTTCCGCCGCCAACACCGTCATCTCGGCGATTTCCTCGGCCGTCGGATCGACGGTGACATGGGTGTCGGTGAGGAAAATGATGCCGCGCTGCGAGATCAGCATGGAAAGCGTCGACAGGTCGTGATCCCTGATACCGGCGCGCGGGCCAATGATCAGGGTGACATTGCGCAGATGCCGCTCGAAACGTCCTTCCAGGCCGCAGACCATGGCGTCGGCGTCGCCACGCTTGAGGGCAAGTGCTGCGATCACCGTGTTGTCGGTGCGCACCATGGTGCGCGCGGCTTCCGTCGTCACGCCGCGCCGGCCGGCGAGCTCGATCAAAAGGTCGACATAGTGGCGATAACGCGGATCGTCCTCGGGATTGATCAGGCCGAAATCGACGCCCGGCTTGATGCGCAATCCGTAGCGTTTCAACCGCACCTCGATGACATGCGGGCGGCCGATCAGGATCGGCTCGGCGATGCCTTCCTCCAGCACCACCTGGGCGGCTCGCAGCACACGCTCGTCCTCACCGTCGGCATAGATGACGCGCTTGGCGCTCGAGGTCTTGGCCATCGTGAACACCGGCTTCATGACCAGGCCGGAGCGGAAGACGAAGCGGTTCAGCGTGTCGATATAGACCGTCATGTCGGTGATCGGCCGTGTCGCGACGCCGGTGTCGCAAGCGGCCTTGGCCACCGCCGGAGCGATGCGCAGGATCAGCCTGGGATCAAAGGGCGAGGGGATCAGGAAATCAGGCCCAAAGATCGGCGTTTCGCCGGAATAGGCGCGGGCGGCGACATCGGACGGCTCTTCGCGGGCAAGGGCTGCGATCGCCCGCACCGCGGCCATTTTCATCTCTTCGTTGATGGCGCTGGCACCGCAGTCCAGCGCACCACGGAAAATGTAAGGAAAACAGAGTACGTTGTTGACTTGATTGGGGAAATCGGAGCGGCCGGTGCAGATCATCGCGTCGGGTCGCGCCGCCCGTGCCGCTTCCGGCATGATCTCGGGGTTGGGGTTGGCCAGCGCCAGGATCAGCGGTTTTGGCGCCATATGCTGGAGCAATTCCGGTTTCAGCACGCCGGCGGCCGAAAGCCCCAGAAACACGTCGGCGCCCGGCAGCACATCGGCCAGCGTGCGCGCCTCGGTATCTTTCACATAAGGGTCCTTCCAACGGTCCATCTCGTCGACGCGACCCTTGTAAGCGACGCCGAAACGGTCGGTGACCCAGATGTTCTCGACGCGCGCGCCGAGCAAAACCAGCAAGTTGAGGCAGGCGAGGGCAGCTGCCCCGGCGCCGGAGGTGACGATCTTGATGTCGGAGATCGTCTTGCCGGCAAATTCCAGCCCGTTGAGCACGGCGGCGGCGACGATGATCGCGGTGCCGTGCTGGTCGTCGTGGAAGACCGGTATGGCCATGCGGGCCTTCAGCCGTTCCTCGACCTCGAAGCATTCGGGCGCCTTGATGTCTTCGAGGTTGATACCGCCGAAGGTCGGCTCCAGCGCCGAGATCGTCTCGACCATGCGCTCGATATCAGGCGCGTCGATCTCGATGTCGAAGACGTCGATGCCGGCGAACTTCTTGAACAGCACCGCCTTGCCTTCCATCACCGGCTTGGAGGCGAGCGGACCGATATTGCCGAGACCGAGCACCGCCGAACCGTTGGAGACGACGCCAACCAGATTGGCCCGCGCCGTGTAGTCGGCGGCGGTTGCCGGATTGTCGCGGATTTCCAGACAGGGCGCAGCGACGCCCGGCGAATAGGCAAGCGCCAGGTCGCGCTGGTTGCCGAGCGGCTTGGTCGCCTGGATTTCAAGCTTTCCAGGCCTTGGATGCTTGTGGAAGTAAAGTGCGGCTTCGTCGAGGTCCGACCGGGCTGCTTTTTTGCTTTCGCCTTCCATACGGGCCTCCCTGCGATCCTGCCTTGACGCCCTTTTAGCATGCAGCGTTGGTTTTTCACGATGCCAAATGACGCAACCGAAAAATAGGCGGAAGAATCATCAAAAACTCATCTATGTCAGATTGTTGCAATGAAATTCTCACCTGCTTTGTCGCGGTCGGTGCGGCTGTCATCGAATGCATCGCGCGACCGCGCGGTTCCGATCGCGGGCGGTCAACTCACGTCTCGATGGCCCTCAAGCAGTTTCCAGACGCTATCGACAATGCTCGGCCGTGGTCGCCGTTTCGCGATCACGGCAAGTGGCCACGCGGGCAGCGAGACGCCGGTGATCGGTGCATAGCGGACGCCCCGAAACAAAAGGCGCTGTGTCGATCGTGGAAGCAGGGCCGCGCCCAAGCCGGCGGACACGAGCGAGAGCATGGTTAGTGCCCGCGTTGCCTCCTGGACGATCCGCACGTCGAGGCCGGCCTTGGTAAACGTGTCCATGATGCGGGCATGGAGCGCCGGGCCTTGGGCAGCCGGAAACATGATGAGCCCTTGGTGGGCGATGTCCGCCAGCGTCACCCCGTGTGTCTGCCGGTCATCTGGCAGAACGGCGACGAGATCTTCAGCAGGATAATCATGGACGTCGAGACGTTCGTCAGTCCCGAGCGGTGGATGCACGAAACCGACGTCGATCTCGCTGCGCGACAACGCCGCAATCTGCTCATTGGTGGACACCTCGATGAGCTTTGGACGGATGTCCGGATATTTCTCGCGAAGCCGAGACAGGAGATGCGGCAGATGCTCGTAGAGAGCCGCCGAAACGAAGCCGATCCTGATCTCGCCAGCTTCGCCGCCATGCGCTGCGCGGGCGATGTGAAGCGCCGAATCGGCGTACCGTACTGATGCCCGAGCCTCGTCTACGAAGGCCGAGCCCGCGCGCGTCAGGGTTAGGCGGCGGTTGGCCCGCTCGAACAACTTGACGCCGAGTTCCTTCTCCAGACGTCCGATCGATTGGCTAAGCGGAGGCTGCGCCATGGCCAGCCGCAGTGCGGCACGCCCCATATGCAATTCCTCCGCAACAGCGAGGAAATGTCGCAAATGCCGAAGTTCCATATCTTGACGATATCAAAAATCATGAAACACGTCATCGATAGGATATCGAATAGCTGACAGTCTTTCCGGAACGCAATTGCGACCGGAGATATCATGATGTCCCACTTCACCGTCTTCCCCCTCGTGCTCACAGCAGCGATGATGGCCGCCGCTCCAGCATCGGCAGGAGAGCCGGATCTCGTCCGGGTCGACAGGTTCGTCGAACTTCAGACGGGCGAGCGCCTCTTCGTCCGGGAGGTGCGCCGTTCTGGCGCAGCGTCCGAAGCCAACTCCGCCGTCCTCCTCATCCATGGCGCACGCGTGCCCGGCGTTGCGTCCTTCGATCTGCCCGTTGCGGGCGGGTCGCTTGCCGCCGACCTCGCGGCGGACGGGCACCTTGTCTATGTCCTGGATATTCGCGGCTACGGCGCATCGAGCCGTCCTGCGGCCATGAACAGGCCGCCGGACCAGTCCGCTCCCCTGATCCGCACCGAAGACGTCGTGGCGGATATTTCCGCAACGGTCGACGCCATCGCCAAATGGAGCGACGTTTCGAGGGTCAGCCTCGTCGGCTGGGCCACCGGCGGGCATTGGGCCGGCGCCTATGCCAGCCGGTTTCCGCAGACGGTTGATCGGCTCATCCTCTACAACACCCTGTATGGCGGCTCAGACCGGCATCCCACCCTTGGCACCGGCTCGCCGCTTGAAAATCCCGACCGGCCCGGGACGTTCAATGTCCGTGCGTTCGGCGGTTATCGGCTGAATACACGTGCGAGCCTGTTCACCGCCTGGGACGACAGCATCCCGGTCGCGGACAAGGCTGAGTGGCGCGATCCCGCGGTCACTGCGGCCTATGGTGATGCAGCACTCGCCTCTGACGAGACGGCGTCGACGCGCCAGCCGCCGAGTTTCCGGTCACCGAGCGGCGCCATGGCCGACAGCTTCGAACTGGCGTTCGATCGCCGGCAATGGTCGGCCGCGGCACTCACCATGCCAGTGCTCGTCATCCGCTCCGGACGAGATTTCTGGAGCCGGCCGGAGGATGCGAAGACAATCGTCGACGAAGCACCAAAAGCAGAACGTCTGGACATTCCGGACGCCACGCACTTCGTCCATCTCGATCGCGAGGCCGCAGGGCGCGGTGTGTTCCTCGACGCTGTGAAGCGGTTTCTCGGTCGCCCGGAGGGATGAACCATGAAGGGAAGTTCATGTGCTGCGGGAGCAGCAGCCGCACCAACAGTGTCATGCTGGCCGCTCCCTGCGCCGCGCGATCAGAACGCGCTGACATAGGCGCCGCCGTCTGCGGCGGAGCTACGCCGCCCAGTTCGAATGTCTGCTAAGCGCGGAATGTTGCCCTATGGCGCGTGGCCGTCGGCACGACTTGGTTCGCCAGGAGCGGACGCTTGGCGCCAATGTGCCAAACGTCTTGATTGGGCCGTAACCTGCCTGTCAGCTATAGCGCGCATTCAGCTAATAGCCGCCATTGGGCGTGGGGTATCCGCAATGCGCTGGAGCACACCTATCTGCGTGTGAGCGAAGGCTGGGCCAAGCCATTCATGATCAACGGGACGAGCAACAATGGCTTCGGTATCGCCATCGGCAGTGACGAACTCGAAGCCAAAGCGATCCGCGTCATGCAGATGGCGCGATCCGCACTATTCTACGTATCCTTCGCGATCGGCGTCGAAGAGCGGAAGAAGCAACTTGCGAATCCCGGCCAGCTCATAGGCCCGATGCCGCTCTATGGCCTCGACGACGGGCGGAAGCGGCGCGATCCATTCTAAGTCGGCTCATTCCCCGTGCCGTAGCGCGACTTGCATAAGTCGCTTAGTAAAGATGAACGAACGGCAGCTTTCGGTCGCCGGTACCAGGCAGTCAGCCTTCGGCGTCCCATGCAAGAACTAAGTGGCGTGGAACGGTTCGGCGCCCGGTACTGAGGTGTCTGCCCCCTCCGGCACAAGAAGTTGGGTAAACGACCCCAATGGGAAATTGGGGGGTATCTGGGAGTGAAGCGTCCCATCCTCCGCAAGCCAATGATGCGCGACACCCGGTAGCAGCCGTAGGTCAAGAGGTTTCAGCGCACTCGGGTTGTGGAAGATCGAGATGCCCTCCGCCCAACTTTCCCGGTACTTAGGATCACGTACGTTTTGGCGCAGCCGTTGAGGCTCTGTTGCATTGGGGGCTGGCTCCATCCACATCCCCATACGCACGATTTGCACCAGGTCGGAACCGAATCCAGCCAGCGCGCCCATTCGAGCGAACTTGGAAATGGTGCCGCTGTTGGAGAAGAGCACGGCTGAGACCTGTTCGGCATCCGGCAACCTGAAGAAACCTGACTCCACCTTCTTCTCGCCCCACACATGCCAGTCCAGGAGTTGCGGGGTCACTACAAGTTTTCCGTCGGCGTCGTGGGTCCATTCGTAGTCGTAACCGTAGAGGTAGCGCTGGAGCGCACTGCTGGTCCTGGTCATAGAAGCCGGAGACGAAAAGTCCTGAATCGCGAAGAGCAACGGCCGGTCTGCTACGTGCTCCTTCTCCCAGTACTTCTTCTTGAGCTTGCCGGTCAGCGGGCCAGCGAACTTGATCGGCATGTAATCCTTCAGATGGGCGATCTGTTGCTCAGCTGTTTCCAGCGGCGGCTCGGGAAGGACATTACCTTGCTTGTCGCGAGTCGGATTGGCGGTGACTGCCTCCACGTTGAATTCGCCAAACGGACTCGCGCAGCAGAAGTCGGGAACGGCATGGATGCGGCCGATCTCGTAGCCGAGCTCTGTGAACGCGGCGAACAGGTACAATTCCCAGACGCGTGCGTCGAATCCGGTCGTCTGGAATTGCTCGATGAAGTTGCCATCCGCGTCGTCGTACCAGCGCATCATTGGTTCGATGATGCCTCGGGCAGAGGAGTAACCCAGCGCATCACTCAAGGAAACGAAGGCGGGGTTGAGGGAATTGACGTGCACGACGGGCGTGAAGAAATCCACGGGAGCGCCCGTCTCGTCAGCCTGGAAATACTCTTCGTCGGGCAAATGGGCTTGGCGCTCCATTTCGCGCCTCAAGTCGACGCGGCACCGATGAATGCTGTCATGCCAGCCCGGAGTGGCCGATATCCAACGAAACCGACCACGCCGATCTCGGCCAAACACCATGCCACCGAAATCGCCATCCGCTTTGTCGCGAACGATCGTCCCCAAGACACGCTCGTCACTATGCTCATACCAAGCAATTTCATCGCCGATGAGGCGAGCCCTGGGCGCGCGGGCGTAAGAGGCCAGAGCATCGAATCGAAGGAGTGTTAGCGGCTTCATCTCAAAAAGGCAGGCTGGCGTTGGAGTGATAGACTTGTCTTTTTTGGTGGGCGAAGTCGAGCCTCATCCTGTCATAGGTGCCTGAGCCGCAACGCCCTGGCCTCACGCCAGTGGCATCGGCGAGAATCCTGATGCCGCGCGTCAAGAGCGCAGGGTCACCCACACTGCAATGAAATCCTTAATGGCTAGGACTACGTCGCGAATCAAGGAAAGGTGCACTGATACGCTGATCGACGTTTCCGGGCGGATTACCCTCGACCCATAAGTGCGCCCTGATGTCGGCTTCTAGGACGCGGCAAAGCTGATCTCAGCGTCCGACATTAGGCGCATTGCAGATGGCGGCTCTTCATACATTTTCGTAGTAAGATATCAGTCCTTTACAGTATGGCACGTTCGCGTTTGGGAAGCCGTTACCGATCAGGTGCTTCTTAAAATCCTGGGCCGTCTTAGCCGGGTTAGCGGCCTTCCAGACATGGTACAGATGAAGAATCTCGAACGACCCTATGCATTTCGCCATCAGGTAACGATCGATGGCGCTCGCTGACTTCGAAAGGACCGCCAAGTAGCTGAGAAGTGTGGGCTGAGAGATCTTGCCAGAAAGACGATCTACTAAATCGGAAGGCTCGGGTACGTCGAGGGATCGACCGAAACCGTGGGCGAACTCGTTTCGAAGCTCCCTCATCTTCTCGAGCTTCGCGATCGGAAACATGACGGAGGTGTCTGTCGCACCAAAGATGCGCCTAAAGTTAGCGGCTCGTGTGCTCCATACATTTCGAGTGAGCAATTTCTGGTCGGCTTCGTAGTCGATCTCGATCCCGCGCTTAAGAAGGACTGTCCCATCGAGATCTCGTGACGCCCCAAATCGACATAGAGGATCGGACATCAGCGCGGTTCGAACGATCCGACTAATGTAGGCTTCGTGGAAGGCCACTGCCGAGATCAGCGCCGATAGACGAAGCCAGTTTCCTAAGGCGTCGTTGGCCATTAACCACAGGCCAACAGTCTGAGGGATTCGAGAGACGTTCGGGCCACGGGCGTGGAAAAGGGTCGCAGTCGAAGTCTTTGCGTCAGCCTTCTCCGCCTCCCGGGCGAGATACCGTGCATTATCCGTCATCACAACAAACGACCAGAAATGCTCGTTTAGCTCGGTCTGGCGGTCATTGAATTCGTTGATCGCGATGCTTCTCGATCGAAGCGGAACATACCTGTCGAAAGCCATTGCGATCCCCCATGTCACCTGAGTGATCAAGCACAACATATGATCGAAAAGCTACTGTTTCTGGTCAGTACACCAGCGGATTTTAGCGCAGAGCTGTCCCACTTCGAGGTCTCGACGAGGTCACGTTCGTGCTCGTCCGCCCTTAATGGACAGAAGGGTTACGCCAGGCTTAGCCCGCCGGTTTCTGACGGACGTTGCCGCAAGCTATGTCTGCATTCAGGGGCACGGCAGGGGTCAGCTGAATGACCGAGATTTAGGCGCAGAGCTGCCATTCAGAATCTGACGTGTGGGCGTCGCCTTCGGGTCAACTTGCGTCGCGCGACGCTCGCAACTAAACGACCGCAAACGGTCGTTTTCCCACCGTTCCCGGCCGGTACCAAGCGTTGGATTTTACCCTAGAACGCGCTGACATAGGCGCCGCCGTCGACCGGTATGTTCTGCCCAGTCAGGTAGCCGGCATGAACCGAGCACAGGAAGGCGCAGATCTGGCCGAATTCCTCCGGCGTGCCGAGCCGCTTGGCCGGAACGTTGGCTGCGGCCTGGGTCTTGCGCGCGGCGGCGGCAGCCGGATCTTCGGGAGTGCCGGCTTCGTGCGGGGGGCGCAGCCGGTCGGTGTCGAGCTTGCCCGGCAGCATGTTGTTGATCGTCACATTGCGGTCGATCACCGTCCGCGCGACGCCGGCAAGAAATGAAGTCAGGCCGGCGCGCGCGCCGGACGACAGATCGAGGCCGGGAATGGGAACATAGACCGACAGCGAGGTGATGTTGACGATGCGGCCGAAGCCGCGCTCGGCCATGCCGTCGATCACGGCCTGAACCAGTTCGACCGGGGTCACCATGTTCTGGGTGACGCCTTCGAGGATCTTTTCGCGGTCGAGCTCGCGGAAATCGCGAAATGGCGGTCCGCCATTGTTGTTGACGAGGATATCGGGATCTGGACAGGCGGCAAGCAGCGCCTTCTGCACTTCGCGCTTCGACACGTCGCCGACGATCTCGGTCACCTTGACGCCAAATCTTTCGCGCAGTTCGGCGGCGGTCTTCGCCAGTTGGTCGGCGTTGCGCCCGTTGACGACCAGATCACAGCCGGCCTCGGCCAGCGCCATGGCGCAGCCGCGCCCAAGGCCCTTGCTCGAAGCACAGACGATGGCCTTTTTTCCGCGTATACCGAGATCCATGGCGATTTCTCCTCTGATTGGCGCGGCAAACTAGCCCTTTGGCTGGACCAATCGCAACCGTCATACGGTTGTTGCATGAATCGGGGCATAGCCAGCGCGAGAGCAACGGTGAGAATCCAATGCCTGGCGCAGAGCCCCGCACTTTCCGCAGCATGTTCATCTCCGACGTCCATCTCGGATCGAAGGCGGCGAAGGCCGAGTTCCTGATCGATTTCCTGCGCCATCACGACGCCGATATCATCTATCTCGTCGGCGACATCGTCGACGGCTGGCGGCTGAGACGGAACTGGCACTGGCCGCAGAGCCACAATGACGTTGTCCAGAAGTTGCTGCGCAAGGCGCGCAAGGGCGCCAGCATCACCTACATCGCCGGCAATCACGACGAATTCGCGCGCCAGTTCCAGGGCGTGCATTTCGGCGGCATCGTCGTCGCCGACCGCGCCATCCACGAGACCGCAGACGGCAGGCGCTTGCTGGTCATTCATGGCGACCAGTTCGATACCGTCGTCCACAATGCGCGCTGGCTCGCCTATCTTGGCGACTACGCCTATGACGCGGCCATGCTCGTCAACCGCGTGGTGACGCGGCTTCGCCAACTGCTTGGCCTGCCTTATTGGTCGTTTTCGTCCTGGGCTAAGGTCAACGTCAAAAAGGCGGTGAATTTCATCGGATCGTTCCAGACCATGCTGACCGAGGAGGCGCGCCGCTCGCACGTCGACGGCGTGATCTGCGGTCACATCCACCATGCCGCGATCGAAAACTATGAGGATGTGCAATACATCAACACCGGCGACTGGGTGGAGAGCTGCACCGCGGTGGTCGAGCATTTCGACGGCCAGATGGAGATCCTGCACTGGGCGCATGTCCTGCCGGAGGCGCCGGTCGGCGGCGAGGTGCTGGTGCCGATCGACATCAAGGGCAGGGCAGTCCAGGCGGCGTGACCAAACCCGACCTCAACTCGCTCTAATCGATTAGTCCACGCGGTTCCGCCGACTTTTTCAGCATGTTATGAGATTGCGTGCGCTGCAAGCCGACTCAGCCGAACGCCGCGCCGCCGGATTGCCTGCTGATGTCCTCCCTGCCACCGCTTTCGCCCGAACAGCTCGTCAAGCCGCGTCATTTCGAACTGCGCATGGGCCTGATTTTCTTCACGCTTTTCGTGCCGCTGGGGACGCATTTGCCATATTTTCCGCTGTGGCTGCAGGCGAAGGGTTTTGATGCCGAGCAGATAGCGGTCATTCTCGCAGCACCAATGTTCCTGCGCGTGGTGACGACGCCACTGCTTACGGCACTGGCCGATAGGGCGAGCGACCGCGCCCATGTCTACATCGCGCTGATGGCCGCATCGCTGGCGCTGTCCGCGGGTTATTTCCTGACGCCGACCTACGCCATCGTGCTGGCCGTCTCGCTAGCGCTCGCTGTCGTCTGGACGCCGCATTCGCCGATCGCCGATTCGCTGGCGCTATCGGGGGTGCGCCGCTTCGGCTCCAACTATGCAAGCATGCGCAAATGGGGATCGATCTCCTATCTGTGCGCAAACCTTGCGGGCGGTTTCATCCTGTCGGCGACCGGCGCCCAGGCTGTTCCGATGATCATCTTCGTGGCGTTTGGCGCCGCACTTGTCGTCGGACTGATCGCGCCGCGGCTCGGCCGTCCCCGCCGTGCCTCGCCGCTTTCGGCGACCGACATCCAGCAGTCGGCACCAAAACTCCTCAATGCCTATTTCCTGTATTTCTCCATCGGCGTTGGCGTCATCACCGCCAGCCATGCATTCCTCTACGGCTTCGTGTCGATCTATTGGAAATCGATCGGCATCGGCGATCAGGTTGTCGGGCTGCTTTGGGGTTGGGGTGTGGTGGCCGAGATCGGCATGTTCATGATCTTTACCCGGGTTTTCGGCTCCTTCTCGGTCGTGTCGATCATGGTAATGGCCGGAATAGGCGCGATCGTGCGCTGGATTGCCTTCCCCTTGGTCTGGCCGCTCGGCCTTGGGGTTGCCGGATTTTTCGCAGTCCAGACGCTGCACGCGGTTTCCGTGGCGCTGGTGCTGATCGGCTTGCAAAAAATGATCGGCGAGACGGTCGCGGAGGAACGCACCGGGGCCGCTCAAGGCATCGCCTATTTCTCCAACGGCTTTTTCACGGCCGTGGTGACGCTCATGTCCGGCCCTCTTTATGACCGCCTCGGCGTGGATGGGTTTTTTGCCATGATCCCGATCGCTCTGATCGGCTTGGCGCTGATCGGACTTGCGGCGCGTTCAGCCCCACAGCGCCGTATCGGGCGGTGACACCAGCGAACCTTGGTAGACGAGACCGGGAACACGGTCGCGGGCAAGCAGCAGCGGACCGTCGAGATCGACGAAATCGGCATCCTGCGCCAACAGCACGGCCGGCGCCATGGCAAGCGACGTGCCGACCATGCAGCCGACCATGACGCCAAAACCCAATTCGCGGGCGCGATCGCGAAGAACGAGGGCTGCGGTCAAGCCGCCAGACTTGTCGAGCTTGATGTTGACGGCGTCGTAGAGGCCGACAAGCGAGGCAAGGCCCTCTGCCTCATGCACGCTTTCATCGGCGCAGATCGGCACCGGATGCGCGATGTGGCGAAGGATGCCGTCACGGCCCGCCGGCAGCGGCTGTTCGATCAGCGCGATGCCGTGCTCGGCGGCAAAGGCCAGGTTTGCAATGACATTGTCGTCCGTCCAGCCCTCGTTGGCGTCCAGGATGATGCGGCTCGCCGGTGCTGCCTCTCTTACCGCGCGGATGCGGGCCATATCGTTGTCGCCGCCGATCTTGACCTTGAGCAGCGGCCGCGCGGCATTGGCGCGGGCCTGTGCGGCCATCGCTTCGGGCTCGCCGAGCGACAGCGTGTAGGCCGTCTCGATCGCCCTCGGCGGAGCCGCGCAGATGCTGGAGGCGACCGGCTTGCCTGTGATCTTCGCCTCCAGGTCCCACAGCGCGCAGTCGATGGCGTTGCGCGCCGCACCTGCCGGCATGGCGTCGAGCAGCGCGGCCCGACTGATGCCGCCTTCAATCTGCTCCCGCATCGCCTCTATCACATCGCGAACACCGTCCATGGTCTCGCCATAGCGCTTGTAGGGGACGCATTCGCCGCGCCCGCTATGGTTGGCTTGGCTGATCGTGCATGCGATCACCTTGGCTTCGGTCTTCGAGCCGCGCGAAATGGTGAAGGTTCCGGCGATGGGAAAGCGCTCGGACTCGACCGAAATGACACGCGCCATATTTTTCTGCTCCGGCTGTGCGACAACGAGCTTGTCGGCAAATCGACAGGTGGGTTCCGTCAGGCTAAACAGGACGCCATGTTGACCATCCGCAAACGCTTCGCAAGCGGCAAGACCGCCAGGGAGGCCGACCATCAGCCGCGCGTCGCGGTGGGTGAGGAGGGCGGCGTTCTGGGCTGCGCCTTCTCCGGAAACTGGACGACGCGCACCGTGACGCTGGTCGACGCCGAGATGCGCAAGATCGAGAAGCGCAGCGGTTTCCAGACGCTGGCGCTCGACCTCTCACATATCGAGAAGATGGATACCGCCGGGGCCTGGCTGATCGACCGCCTGGTCAGCGCCTTCGAAAAGAAAGGCGTCGAGATCAGGCTGCAAGGGCAAAGCGAGATTGCCTCGATCCTGCTCGGCGCCGTTGGCGATGCTGTTCGGCGCGAACCCGATTCCGGCGGCGCAAAGCCGCCCAACATCATCATTCGCGCGCTCGAGGCGGTTGGCCGGCGCGTCTATGAAATGCGCGACGATTTCCTGGCCTCGATGAATATATTGGGCGCCACGATACGCGGCTCGCAGATGAAGCTCGGCCGCGGCCATGCGGTCAATCCGGCGGCGATCTTCAACCAGATCGATCGCATGGGCGTCGGCGCCATCCCGGTGGTCGTGCTGATGTCGGCCATCGTCGGCGCGATCGTCGCCCAGCAAGGCGCCTACCAGCTCAGCTATTTCGGCGCCGATATCTTCGTCGTCGATCTGGTCGGCGTGCTGATCCTGCGCGAACTCGGCGTGCTGATGACCGCGATCATGATCGCCGGCCGTTCGGGCAGCGCCATCACGGCTGAAATCGGCTCGATGAAAATGCGCGAGGAGGTCGACGCGCTGAAGGTCATCGGGCTCAATCCGATCGGCGTGCTGGTATTTCCGCGGCTGGTCGCGCTGGTGATCGCGCTGCCTTGCCTGACGATCATCGCCAATTTCGCCGCACTTGGCGGCGGCATCGCGGCGGCGTGGCTCTATTCCGACATCGCACCGGCCGCGTTCATCGACCGGCTGCGTGTCGCCATCGACCTCAGCACCATCTTTGCCGGGCTGATCAAGGCGCCGTTCATGGCCATGATCATCGGCACGATCGCCTCAGTCGAAGGCATGAAGGTTGGCGGCAGCGCCGAATCGCTGGGGCAACATGTGACCGCTTCGGTGGTGAAGTCGATCTTCGTGGTCATCATCCTCGATGGGCTTTTCGCCATGTTCTACGCGGCGATCGAGTTCTGACATGGCGGCGCAAGGCAGCACAAAGGCGACTGGGGTTGCGGAAGGGGCCGACGAAGACGAGATCGTGCTTTCCGCGCACGACATCACCGTGTCGTTCGGCGACAAGGTCATTCTCGACAGATTGTCGCTCGATATCAGGCGCGGCGAGATCCTTGGCTTTGTCGGCGCCTCCGGTGCCGGCAAATCGGTTCTCCTGCGCACCATCCTCGGCCTGGTGCACAAGCAGTCGGGAACGATCAAGCTGTTCGGCGTCGATGTCGAAAAGGCGAGCGAGAGGGAGCGTCTTCGCATCGACATGCGCCTTGGCGTCCTCTTTCAGCACGGCGCGCTGTTTTCGGCGCTCACGGTTCTCGAAAACGTGCAGGTGCCGATGCGCGAATATCTCGATCTGCCCAGAAAGCTGATGGACGAGCTGGCGATGCTCAAGGTCGAACTGGTCGGGTTGCCGCCGGATGCGGCACAGAAATTCCCGTCCGAGCTTTCCGGCGGCATGATCAAGCGTGCGGCGCTGGCGCGCGCGCTGGCGCTCGACCCCGACATCGTGTTCCTGGACGAACCGACATCCGGCCTCGACCCGATCAGCGCGGCTGAGTTCGACGAACTGGTCGTCAAGCTGCGCGATACCATGGATCTGACCGTGTACATGGTCACGCACGATCTCGACACGCTGTTCACCGCTTGCGACCGGGTGGCCGTGCTCGGCAACAAGAAAGTGCTGGTCGAAGGCACGATCGACGACATGCTCAGAAGCGAAGAACCCTGGGTGAAATCCTATTTTCGCGGAAAACGTGCGCGGCAACTTGATCTTGCGGCGCGCGCATAGCCATAAGTGGGTAAATGGAAACCAGAGCCAACTACGTCATTGTCGGCATTTTCACGCTAGCCGCGATCCTGGCGGCATTCGCGTTCGTCTATTGGACGGCCGCGATCGGCGACAGGGGTGAGACGGCGATGCTGCGGGTGCGCATTCCGGGATCGGCTTCCGGCCTCGGCCGCGGCAGTTTCGTGCTGTTCAACGGCGTCAGGGTTGGAGATGTCAGGCGCGTCTATATCGACGTCGACAATCCGACCGCCGCCATCGCCGATACCGAGATAGACCGGATGACGCCGATCACCAAATCGACGCAGGCCGATATCGGCCTTGCCGGCCTCACTGGCCAGGCCAATATCGAACTCAAGGGCGCCGACCCCAAGGAAGCGAAGCTTCTCGACCAGGCGGAAGCGGAGGGCAAGGTCGCCGAGATCGTCGCCAATCCGTCGGCGGTCACCAACCTGTTGCAGACGGCGCAGAACATCTTCACCCGCGCCGATACGGTTCTCACCCAGCTCGAAGGCTTCACCAAGGACGTTCGCGGGCCGCTGACGCAGACGGTCAACAACGTGCAGACCTTCTCCGATGCGTTGGCCAAGAATTCCGACGGCATCGACAAATTCCTCGCCAGCGTCAGTTCGCTGTCGGACGAGTTGAGGGGCGTCTCAGGCAAGCTCGACGGCACGCTGAAGGCGGCGGAAGGGCTGCTCAACGCCGTCGACAAGGACCAGATCAAGAGCATCGTCGCCAACGTCGATACGGTGACCACGAACCTGAAGGAAACCTCGAAGCAGTTCGACAGGGTCGTCAGGAATGTCGACACCGCGGTGGGGTCGATCAACGATTTCGCCCAAAGGACGCAAGGCACGCTGGCCAAGGTCGACGGCGTTCTCGACGGCATCGATCCGGCACAGGTTCGCACCGCGCTGGCCAACATCCAGAAGGCCAGCGAAAACGCCAACGAGGCTGCCGCCGACATCGCCAAGGTGACCAACAAATTCGCCAACCGGGCCGACGATATCGACCAGACGATCAAGGACGCGCAGCAGCTCGCGGAGCGCCTCAACGACGCTTCGGTGCGCGTCGACGGCATCCTCGCCAGGGTCGATACATTGCTCGGCTCGGGCCAGGCCGACGGGATGATAGCCGATGCCAGGAATACGCTGAGATCGTTCAAGCAGGTCGCCGACACGCTGAACGCCCGCCTCGGCACCATCACCGACAATCTGGCGCGATTCTCAGGTCAAGGCCTGCAGAATGTCGAAGCGCTGGTCCAGGACAGCCGCCGTTCGATCACCCGCATCGAAGAGGCGGTGACGGATCTCAGCCGCAATCCGCAGCGGATCCTGTCAGGCGGCGAAGGCGAGGTCCGGCAATTCGACGGCAGGGTGCGGCGTTGACTTCGGCTTTCGCCCGCCCCAAGAACAGCAGGCGAGTGCGCTACGGATGCGGATTGCTCATACGATTCGGGGACAACGGGGATCGCGTGTGAAGTCGGTCGTGCTTAAAT
>NZ_RZPG01000029.1:0-93349 GCF_004022765.1 Mesorhizobium sp. M6A.T.Cr.TU.014.01.1.1 | reverse complement strand
AATCGTCTCATCCGACGCCGCCAGACCGTCCGCCAGACTCAACTGACCCAAAACACGATCCGCCATCCCGAATCTCCCTGCTCCAACCTTCACCACAGAATCACCGTTCGGCTTCTGTGCAAAGGTCTCCTTGTGGGAGAAGGTGTCGCCGAAGGCGACGGATGAGGGGTGTTCCAGCTTGGCAACGACGGCGCTCCGTCCAACACCCCTCAACCGTCTTGGCGCTGCGCGCCAATCCACCTTCTCCCACAAGGGGAGAAGGGAGAAGGAAGTCTACGCAGCCCTCACTTCGCGTCGTGGAAGATGATGCCGACGGTATGGCGCATGCCGGAGCGAAGCCTACTGACGGCTTGAGGAACGCGGCATGCTCGTCCGGATAGCGCTGGGCGATGCTCATGCGCTGGTTCCAGTCGTTGGCGACCGCGGCGAGGCGCGGATAGAGCGCGGTGCGCAAGCCGCCGATCAGCTCGGGCAAGGGATAGCGGAAATAGCGGTACTCGCCCTTGCCGAAGCCGTGCCGCGCCATATGGACATGGCTGCGGAAATGGCTCTCGTCCGGGTAAAGCCCGGCGACCTCCCGGCATTCTTGCGGCGTCAGCAGCTTTTCCATCACCGCGCAGCCATAGCCGCTCATCTCCCCGGCCAACGCCTGCCAATCATATGCGGCGACGCGCGTCTCCGCCGATCGGACCGCTGCCCTCGAACCTATCGAATGAATGGTCATGGCTTTGCCTCCTCTGGCTTCGTCCTGCCCATCAGATGGGTGACACAGCGCGAGCAAACCACCCGTTTCCTGCCAATGGGTTGCGCATAGTTCGGTGTGTCGCGTCTCACAATCTCAAGCACCGGTGGCGCCGTTTTCGGGCGCTGACCTGATCGCTCCGCTCCCCGAAGTAGCGAGGTAGAGGGCGGCGGCCAGCATGATCGTTGCCCCAAGCATGCCGACGAACGATGTCCGCTCGCCCAGGAAAAGTGCCGCGCCCAGGGCGCCGAACACGCTTTCGGCGCTGACGATTACCGCCGCGTGGCTGGCCGAGGTGAAACGCTGGGCAATCGTCTGGATGCCGAAGCAGACGGCTGTAGAGAATACGCCGAGCACAAGCAGTTGCGGCCAGGCATCGAACGCATTGGCAGGCGACAGATTGCCATGGAAGAAGCCGAGCGGCAGGCTGATCACCGCCGCGCCAAGGAACTGCGCCGCCATGGCGGTGAACGGGCGTCCATAGGTCTGCGCATGACGACCGAGCTCGACCATCCAGTGCGCGTAGCAGCCCGCCGACAGCATGATCGCCACATCGCCCTGGTTGAAGCTGGCGATGCCGCCGGACAAGAGCAGCGCGCCGACCAGCGTCAGGCCGGCGGCGAGGCCGACGGCCGCTGTCAGCCGCTCGCCGATCAGCAGCCACGCCGCGAAGGGCGTCATCACAGTCGCCGTGCTGACCAGAAAGCTGGCATTCGTCACCGACGTGCCGAGATAGCCGATCTGCTGCAGGACGATCGCGATTGCAAACAGCACGCTGACCCTTGCCAAGCTCGCGCGATAGAGGCCGCCTGGCGGTCGCCGGGGTTCGGTGGCGATCAGCGGAAGCACCAGGATCCAGCCGATCAGGCAGCGCATGCCGACCGCGCTCAACGGGTCGAGATGGTCCAGAATGATCTTCTGCGGAACATTGCCGAGACCCCACAGTGCCGCGGCGAACAGAAGCAGAAGATTGGCATGCAGCTTCGACATCGGTCTTCCCCTCGCTTTGGACGTCGAGGGAAGGCTGGCTGAACCCCGCTTACGGATCGCCTACGCGTTGGAAATCGGACGGGGCGTTGCCCTGGATCAGCTTACCCCGCCGCGAAGTGTCATGGATTTCGGCAAAATCCAGCCCATATCCTTGATATGGAGCTTTGAGCGTGAAACTCGCGCGTGTAGCCCTGATTGCCGCGGCTTTTGTAGCCGCTGTGTTCGTTTGTTTTTCTTCCGCAACCGGAGAGGCGAACGGCCAGGAGAGGATTGCGCTGCGCGTCGAGATAGACGGCGCCATCGGTCCGGCGAGCGCCATGCAGCTCGAGGAAGCGCTGGCGGTAGCCGCGCAGCGGAACGCCGAGGTTCTCATCCTGCAGATGAACACGCCCGGCGGGTTGGTCACCAGCATGCGCGAGATCATCGCCGATATGCTCGCCTCGCCGGTTCCCGTCATCGGCTATGTCGCGCCCGCCGGCGGTCATGCGGCGAGCGCCGGAACCTACATCCTCTACGCAACCCATGTGGCGGCGATGGCGCCCGGCACCAATCTGGGTGCGGCAACGCCGATCGAGATGGGCGGACCGCTGCCATCCTTTCCCGGTGGCGACGACAAGAACAATGGCCCAGGAGCCGGCAAAGACCAGAAGAACCCGCCAGCGGGCGATGCGATGATCGCCAAGGCGACAAACGACGCGGTTGCGTTGATCCGCAGCCTGGCTGAGCTGCGCGGGCGCAATGCCGAATGGGGTGAAAAGGCCGTGCGCGAGGCGGCCAGCCTGTCGGCCAACGCGGCACTGCAGGAGCATGTCGTCGACTTCGTCGCCCGCGACACCACCGAGCTGCTTCAGCTGGCTGACGGCCGCACGGTGGAAATGGCCGGCAGGAAAGAGGTGCTGGCGACGAAAGGGCTGCCGGTTGAAACGCTGGAGCCCGGCTGGCTCATCCGGCTTCTCGCTGTCATCACCGACCCGAACATCGCCGTGATCCTGATGCTGATCGGCGTTTATGGCCTCGTCTTCGAGTTCACGAGCCCGGGCGCGGTCGCGCCCGGCGTGATCGGCACGATCTGCCTTCTGCTCGGACTCTATGCGCTCAATCTCCTGCCGATCAGCTATGCCGGCCTTGCCTTGATGCTGCTTGGCATCATCTTCCTCGTCGTCGAGGCCTTCAACCCCACAGTGGTGCTTGGGCTGGGAGGCGTGGCTGCCTTTCTGCTGGGCGCTGCCATGCTGCTCAGGATCGAGGGGCCCGGCTTCGAGATGTCGTGGGCCGTCATCGGCACCGCCGCCGCCCTGACGCTCGGCCTGGCGCTGTTGACCGGCAGCTATCTGTGGACGGCCCGCAAGAACGTTCCGCGTGTTGGCGCACAGGCCATGCAAGGGCTGCCGGCCAAGGTCCTCGACTGGGAGGGCCGCGAGGGCCATGTGCTCGCCCGGGGCGAGCGCTGGCGGGCGAAGGCCGACGAACCCTTTGCAGTGGGCGACAACGTCGAGGTGGCTAATGTCAGGGGTCTCGTGCTGACGATACGGCGCCGCAATGCGGGAAGCGATGGAGCAAGGCAATGATCATCGGTTATGTGGCCTATCTGGTAGCAGCGCTCGTCGTGCTCATGTTCCTGTCCGCGGCCGTTCGCATCTTGAGGGAATATCAGCGCGGCGTGGTCTTCACGCTCGGCCGCTTCACCGGGGTCAAGGGTCCCGGCCTGATCATCCTCATCCCCTTCGTGCAGCAGATGGTGCGGGTCGATTTGCGGGTGGTGGTTCAGGACGTGCCGCCGCAGGACGTGATCTCGCGCGACAACGTCTCGGTGAAGGTCAACGCGGTGCTGTATTTTCGTATCGTCGACGCCGAGCGGGCGGTGATCCAGGTCGAGGACTTCATGGCCGCGACCAACCAGTTGGCGCAGACCACATTGCGCTCGGTGCTCGGCAAGCATGAGCTCGATGAAATGCTGGCCGAGCGTGACAAGCTCAACAGCGACATCCAGGAGATCCTCGATCAGCGAACCGATGCCTGGGGCATCAAGGTCTCCGATGTCGAGATCAAGCATGTCGACCTCAACGAGAACATGGTCCGCGCCATCGCCAAGCAGGCCGAGGCCGAACGGCTGCGGCGTGCCAAAGTGATCAATGCCGACGGCGAACAGCAGGCGGCGGCAAAACTCGTCGAGGCCGGCAAGATGCTGGCCGAGGCACCGCAGGCCATGCAGCTGCGCTATTTCGAGGCGCTCCACGACATCGCCGGTGAGCGCTCGTCGACGGTCGTGTTTCCGGTGCCGATGGATCTCCTCGCTCATTTCATCAAGCAGCAAGGTGGAGGCGGAGGCGGCTGAGCGCGTAATCTCCCCCCTCGAGGGGGAGATGGCCGCGAAGCGGCCAGAGGGGGTCGTCTCACATAAATCGCCGACGCCTTCCTCTACGAGAGACGGCGCTGACGCCCCACGCGCGGCGACCCCCTCTGTCGCCTTCGGCGACATCTCCCCCTCAAGGGGGGAGATTAGCACCCTCTCCGCCACGGCGGCTCTGGCGCAAAGCGCTTGCCGATCCAGTCGGCGAAGGCGCGCGTCTTGGCCGCTTGCCCCTTGGCTGAAGGCATCACGATATAGACCGCGCCCTCGTCGGCGAGCGTCCAGTCCTCCAGAACAGGCACCAGCCGTCCGTCGGCGAGTTCGCGTCCGACCAGCCAATCCGTGCTCATCATCAGCCCGACGCCCTGCACGGCGGCTTCGACCAGCACCTCGGCATCGTCGGTGACCAGCGGCCCGGAAACCTCGATACGGACGCGACGGCCCGTGCTGTCGGTCATCTCCCAGGCGGGAAAGGTCTGGAATCCGGTGAAACCCAGGCAAGCATGCTCGACAAGCGCCTGCGGCGTGGCCGGCGTGCCCGCGCGAGCAAGGTAGGACGGTGCGGCGCACAGCAGCCGGCGCCGCGTCGCCACCTTGCGTGCCACCAGGCGCGAATCCTCCAGCGCGCCGAGACGGACGGCGACATCGAAATTCTCGGCGACGAGGTCGACGAAACGGTTGGAGAACTCGGCCTCGATGCGAACGTCTGGAAATTCGGCGAGAAATTCTGGCAGCAGCGGGCCGATCCACATGCGCCCGAACGATCCGGGCAGCGCCAGCCGCAACACGCCGCGCGGCCCGCCGCCGGCATGCGCCGACGCAGCCGCCTCGGCTTCGTCGACCGCGGCCAGGATGGCGCGGACGCGGACGAGGAACTCGGCTCCGGCCTCGGTCAGCGATACGCTGCGCGTCGTCCGGTGCAGCAACCGCACGCCGAGCCGCTCTTCCAGCGACGCGAGGCGCCGCGACAGGATCGTCGCATCGCGCCCCACCCGCGCCGCCGCTTTGGTGAAGGAGCGTGCCTCGGCGATCGCCGCAAAGGCGGCCATTTCGGCGAGTGCTGCCGGTTCACTGGATTGCTGCATCATACGCAGGACTCAAATGCAAAAGCCAAGGATTATGCAGGAATAGCGCAGCAGCTAGTTTCACTCAATCCCCATCAACCGGGCCATCGAACGGAGTGAGACCATGAAAGCCATCGAACTGACTGCACCCCGACTGGACGCCTTTCGCGCGGCAACCGTTGCCACACCTGAGCCGCAGCGCGGCGAAGTGCTGATCCGCCTGCGCGCCGCGAGCCTCAATTTCGTCGATGTCGCGGTGGCGAGCGGCAATTATCCTGGTCCGAGCTTTCCGCTCATTCCGGTCGTCGACGGCGCCGGCGAGATCGTTGGCATCGGCGAAGGCGTGTCGAGGCTCGCCGTTAACGACCGCGTCATCGCTCATGCAAAACCGCGCTGGATCGGCGGCCGTCCGCGCCCCTACGAGACGACCGAGATGCGCGGCGTGACGCTGCCCGGATCGCTCGCCGAATATGTCGCGCTGCCGGCCAATGCGGTGGTGCCGGTGCCGGCGCATCTGTCCTTCGAAGCGGCGGCGACGCTGCCGATCGCCGGGACCACCGCGTGGAACGCGATCCGCGCCGCCGATGTCGGGCCGGGGTCGGTCGTCGTCCTGCTCGGCACTGGCGGTGTCTCGATCCTGACCCTGCAGCTTGCCAAGGCGGCCGGCGCCACCGTCGTCATCACCTCGTCGTCGGACGACAAGCTGGAGCGCGCCAAGGCACTCGGCGCCGATCATCTGATCAACTACCGCACGACGCCGGACTGGGACGCCAAAGTGCTCGAATTGACCGACGGCATCGGCGCCGACCTGATCGTCGAGACCGGCGGATCGGCCACCTTCGCCCGCTCGATCAACGCCGCCGCTTCGGGCGGCACGGTGTTCACCATCGGCTTCGTCACCGGCACCGAGGCCACCGCAAACCTGCTGCCGATCATCGTCAAGGCGCTCAAGGTGGTGGGCAACAATACCGGTTCGGTATCCGACCTGCGCGACGCCGCCCGCGCCATCGCCGCTGCCCGTATCGAGCCGGTCATCGACACGGTGTACAGCCAGGACCAGGCAGCCGAAGCCTACGCACACATGGCGGCCGGCGGCCGGCATTTCGGCAAGCTTGCCTTCACACTGTCGTGGTGAGTCTGGACAGGGCGCCGTAGTTGAAGCTGCCAATCTCCCCACGACGGGGAGATCGACAACTTCACGGCCTCCGCTAAATCAGCTTCTCCAGCGTGATCGGCAGATCCCGCACCCGCTTGCCGGTGGCGTGGAACACCGCGTTGGCGATCGCCGGCGCCACGCCGACGATGCCCAGTTCGCCAACGCCCTTGCCACCGAGCAGCGAGGAATGCAGGTCGGGGATGCCGACCGAGATCACCTCGATGTCGGGGATGTCGGCATTGGTCGCGATGAGATAGTCGGCCAGATTGTTGTTGACGATGCGGCCATGGCGGCGGTCGACGATGCCTTCTTCCAGCAACGCCTGGCCGATGCCCATGATGATGCCGCCCTTCCATTGGCTTTCGGCGAGCTTGGGATTGTAGAGCCGGCCCGAATCCAAAGCCGACACCACGCGCGACACGCGGACCGTGCCAAAGTCCTCGTCGACGCGCACCTCGATGAAATGCGCGCACCAGCTGTGGCGGGAATAGTCGCCCTCGGTATGCGGCAGCGCCATCGTTATGGTCGTATTGTTCTTGTAGCGATCCTCCGCCGTCCAAGTGGCCGGCGTGGTATCGCCCATCGCCTCGATCTGCTCGCGTCTGACGCTGCCGAGCAGCTCGGCGATCGAGACATCAGGGCCATCGCCGCGCGGCGACTTTATGCGGCCATTGGCGACCACCAGCGTGTTGGCCTGCAGGGCATGGAACGGCGAATTTGGATCGCTGATCGCCAGCCCGACCAGCTCATCGAGCGCGGCAGTCGCCGCCTTGTGCACCGCGCCCGTCATCACGCCGGCCAGCCGCGACCCGCCGGTGACGCCGGCGCGGGCGTAGCGCGAGTCACCCAGCTTCACCACGACGTTCTCAGCCGGCACGCCCACCACTTCGGCGGCAGTCTGCGCCAGGATCGTATAGGTGCCCTGCCCCATGTCGATGCTCGAGCTTTCGACCTCGACGGAGCCGTCGGTGAGGATGCGCACCATCGCCTCGCCATAGGCGCGCCGCACCGGATAGGTGCCGGCGGCAACACCCCAGCCGATCAGCTGATTGCCGTCGCGCATCGAGCGCGGCTCGCGTGGACGCTTCGACCAGCCGAAGGCTGCCGCGCCAACCGCGAAGGCCTCCCGCAACTGCCGCGTCGACCACGGCTTCTTCACCTCCGGATCCTGCTCGGCATAGTTCCTGAGCCGGATTTCCAGCGGATCGATGCCGACCTCATAGGCGAGCTCGTCGATCGCGCTTTCGATGCCGAAGGCGCTCGGGTTCTCGCCCGGCGCGCGCAAAGCGCCCGGCATCACGGTGTTGACCCGCACGACATTCTGCCGCGACGAGAAATTCGGCGTCGCATACATGATCGAGGTGACCGAGCCGAGCGGCTCGACCCACATGCCGTCGACCGAGGTCTCGTTGACGCCGCGATGCACGACCGACTGGATCCGTCCCTCCGCGTCGGCACCGAGCGCCACCGTCTGGCGCGTTGCCGCCCGTCCGCCATAGGCGGTGAAGGTCTGCGGCCTGGTGACCGCCAGTTTCACCGGCCGCCCCAGCATCTTCGCGGCCGTCGCCGCCACCGCGCCGTGGCCGTAGGCGAACGCCTTGGAGCCGAAGCCGCCGCCGATATAGGGCGAGACCAGGCGCACATTCTCGAACGGCACGCCGAACCATTCGGCATAGGTCCGCGCCATGCCGTCGAGCCATTGGCTGGGCTCCCACACCGTCAGCCGGTCGCCTTGCCAATGCGCGATCAGGCCATGCGGCTCCATCGGCGCCTGGTATTCGCGCGGCGTGTTGTAGGCGGCGCAGATGCGCACCGGGGCGGCAGTGAAAGCCGCTTGTGCATCGCCCCATTCCTTGGTCATCGTGTCGACCGGAATGCCGTCGCCGGCCTTTGGATCGTCGAGATCAACGATGGCCGGCGTCTCGTCATAGCTGACCTTGACCAGCGCCGCGGCCGCGACCGCCTGCTCGAAACTCTCGGCAACCACCGCCGCGACATGCTGGCCGCTGAAGGTGATGTCGCGCGCCAGCGGGCAATAGGGAACATCCGGCGGCGGCGTGCCCAGCCAGTCCGTCGCGGTGTTGAGGCGCAACACATTGTCCGGCGTCAGCACCAGAAGCACGCCGGGTGCGCTTTCAGCGGCGGCGGTGTCGATCGACCGCACCTTGCCGGCGGCAATCGTGCTCTCGACGAGAACGGCGTGGCTGAGCCCTTCGAACTGCTGCTCGACCGCGTATTTCGCGGCACCGGTGATCTTGGCCGGGCCATCGACGCGCGACAGCCGCCCGCCCACTGCCTCTGCAAAGATGGCGCCGTCCGATGCGTCGCCCCTCTTCGATTCACTTTGTCGGGTTCTGATCTCGTGAACGGTCATGCCGTTTCTCCAACTTTAAGGATGGCGCGGGCGACGATGCGCGGCGCCAGTTCGATCTTGTAATGGTTGGCGCCGTGGTCGACGGCGCCCTCGATGGCGAGCAGGCTGGCTTGCTTGACGATATCAGCCTCCAGCAACTTGCCTTTCAGCGCCTCTTCCACGGCGCGTGCCCGCCACGGCTTGGTGGCGACACCGCCAAGCGCCACACGCAAATCTCTGATCGTGCGGCCGTCGGCCTCGAATTCGACGCCGACAGCAGCGCTCGCCGCGGCAAATTCGTACGACTGGCGGTCACGGACTTTCAGATAGGTCGAACGTCCCGCAGCGGCGGAAGCAGGAATGCTGATCGCGGTGATCACCTCGCCTGGCTCGATCGCATGCTCTCTGTCGGGCGTAGCGCCCGGCAGGAGAAAAAAGTCGTCGGCCGCGATCTGGCGGTCGCCGAGATGGACTGTTGCGTCGAAGGCGACCAGCGCCGTCGCCAGATCGCCCGGATAGGTGGCGATGCAGGCCTCGCTGGTGCCGAGCACGGCATGGCCGCGGGTGACGCCGCCGATCGCCGAGCAGCCACTGCCGGGCGTGCGCTTGTTGCAGGCGGGAAAGTTCGCCGGATCGCGGAAATACGGGCAACGCGTGCGCTGCATCAGATTGCCGCCGATCGTCGCCATGTTGCGCAGCTGCGCCGAGGCCGCTTGCCACAGCGCTTCCGAGACAGCAGGGAATCGGCTTTTTATCTCGGCATGGTCGGCGACGCTGCTCATCCTTGCCAGCGCGCCGATCGTGACGCCCCGGTCATCGACCGTGATCACGTCCAGTCCCTTGAGATGGGTGATATCGACCACGGTTTCGGGTTCGGTGACGCCGCATTTGGCGAGATCGATGAGCGTGGTGCCGCCGGCAAGCAGCATGGCGCCCGGCAGCGCCGCCGCCTGGCGTGCCGCATCGACGGAATTGGCGCGCAGATACGAAAAGTCCCTCAT
Organism: Mesorhizobium sp. M6A.T.Cr.TU.014.01.1.1; assembly: GCF_004022765.1. Taxonomy (NCBI): domain Bacteria; kingdom Pseudomonadati; phylum Pseudomonadota; class Alphaproteobacteria; order Hyphomicrobiales; family Phyllobacteriaceae; genus Mesorhizobium; species Mesorhizobium sp. M6A.T.Cr.TU.014.01.1.1. The sequence continues at coordinate 83,693 of NZ_RZPG01000029.1, read as the reverse complement.
GACGCGACCTCCAGTGCCGCTTGGCGCACGGCGGCGACAATGTGCGGATAGGCGCCGCAGCGGCAGAGATTGCCGGCCATGTATTCGCGGATCTCGTCATCCGAACCGGCATGGCCCTCGCGGATGCAGGCGACCGCCGACATGATTTGGCCCGGCGTGCAGTAGCCGCACTGGAAGGCGTCCTGTTCGAGGAAGGCGGCCTGCACCGCGTGCAGCGTGCCGTCGCCGGCAGCAAGCCCTTCGATGGTGGTGATCGACCGGCCCTCAGCTTGGGCAGCAAGCGTCAGGCAGGCCAGCACGCGCTGGCCGTCGACATGCACGGTGCAGGCGCCGCATTGGCCCTGGTCGCAGCCTTTCTTGGTGCCGGTCAGGCCGAGATGATCGCGCAAGGCGTCGAGCAGTGTGACGCGCGGCTCGACCTCCAGTTCATGGCGATGTCCGTTGATGTGAAGTTGGATGGGAATTCGGGTTTTGCTTGTCATGGGGCGTCTGGCTCCATTTGCTTGACGCGGAGGGGGTGATCTGGTTCCCAGCCGGCGAGCGGCAAGGTCACCAGGTGGCTAGGTCTGGCGGCTCCCCGGTGATTGGCGAAAGCGGCGGAGCGCATAATCTCCCCCCTTGAGGGGGAGATGGCCGCGAAGCGGCCAGAGGGGGTCGCCTCGCATAGAGCGCCAACCTCCATCTGCCGTAGGAGGCCGCGCCCGGTCGAACCGACCCCCTCTGTCGCCTTCGGCGACATCTCCCCCTCGAGGGGGGAGATCACGCTTTTGCCGGCTTGCAAGCTTTCAACACGTGACATACCGGTTCCCCTGATTATATGATAAGGGCGCTCCACTAAAACGGAGGCGCCTCCGTTTATTACGTGGGGGCTGACCCGGTCGGGTTCAAGCCCCGTATTCGAGAGTGGAGAAAAAATTGGCTTCGCAGCCGCCCGCAACCGCCAGAGACAAGCCCGACGCGACAGCGGCAAAACCGTTGCGCGCCGATGCGCAGCGCAACCGCGACGCGCTGGTCGAGGTTGCGGCAGTGGCCTTTGCCGCGCACGGCGTCGATGCCTCGCTGGAGGAGATCGCGCGCCAGGCCGGCGTCGGCATCGGCACGCTCTACCGGCATTTTCCGACGCGCGAGCATCTGGTCGAGGTGGTCTACCGGCGCGAGGTGGAAAGCCTGTGCCACGCCGCCGACGAGCTTGCCCTTCACCATCCGCCTGATATCGCGCTGGAACAATGGATGCAGCGCTTCGTCGACTACATCGCCACCAAGCGCGGCCTGGCGACCAGCCTGCGCATCCTGCTCAACACCAATTCAACCCTGTTCTCGGACATGTCCGGCCGGGTGTCACTCGCCTTGCGCCAGCTGATCGAAGCGGCGGTGGCCGACGGCTCGATCCGCGGCGACGTCGACGCTTCCGACGTGCTGCACGCGCTGGGCGGCATCTATTCGGCGCCCGACACCGACGACTGGCGCGACCGCTCGCGTCGGCTGGTATCGCTGCTGATGGATGGGCTGAGGTTTGGGGCGGGCAGGTCGGCGAAGGATAGCGGGTGAAGGCTGGGCCGCCGAAAGCGCGGCGCTGGGACGAAGTCCGCTTTGCGCCGGCAGCTGCCTCACCCAAGGACTATAAATACTCGCGGACAAACATGCCCGCGCTCTGAAGAGCGCGCCTACCGGCACTCAACCCCGCATTCCAAACCGGCCAAGCGTGAATCATATGCGGCCAAATTTCGAGACGTGCTTTGACGTCAGCCGCGCCAGTGGCTTCCGCGAGCCGAGTTGCGTCCGACAACAGCGTCTCGGCCGAACCGACTTGTATCAGCATTGGTGGAAATCCGCTCAGATCGGCGAACAACGGCGAGATCAGGGGATCGCGCCGACCAACGCCATAGGGAACATAGGCGGTTGCCAGTTCCTCCAAATACGCCCGGTGGATGATAGGGTCGATCGCGTCCTTAGTTGATAGTGTCGCGCCGGACATCGAAAGGTCCGTCCAGGGCGAAACCAGCCAAAGACATCGCGGCAGCCGCTCCCCTGCCGCGCGCAATATACCGGCCAAGCACAGGGTGAGGTTGCCGCCCGCACTGTCTCCGCCGATCACGATGCGATCCGGCGCGATCCCTTGCCGGCTCAGAAAGCGCCATGCGGTGAGTGCATCTTCATGTTGCGCTGGGAAAGGATGTTCCGGTGCGCGCCGATAATCGATCGCGAGGGTGCGCATTCCCATTGCTCGACCTGCCTCGGTCACCATTCGACGATGACTTTTGAGCGAGCCTGAGCAGTAGCCACCACCGTGGAAAAAGAGCAGAACCTTATCCCTGTCGCTCTCAGGCGCTAGGGACCACTCTCCCTCGAGGCCATCGAAAACCGCATCCTCGCATCGGATGTCGTCCGCAATCGGCCACACCGAACCAACCTCGTCGAGCCGTGCCCGGCGTCCGTCCCAGCTCATCGGTCGCGGCTTTGACGTCAACAACCTGCGGACGGCGTTGATCTCCGTCAGATCGAGGTGTTCGTCCACATCGCTCATTTTGCTTCCCTAGCCTCATCAAGCGTAGAAAACCGGCGGACGGCAGCAGCCATACGCATCCAACAAAGCGCCAATGCCAGCGCTGGAAATTTTTCGTTACAATTGAATACATGGGACGACAGTTCGCCCGCAAACCCGCTCGTCGTCTTTTAGCACTGACCCACCTTTTAGCACTGACCACCCCCGCACATGGTCGAATATTTCCATCTGATACTCGGCCGCTTCGGTCACAAAGCTGTCGTTCAAGATGAAACATGGTACTCGGGCGGCGCGCGAGAGGCTGGTGTTCGAAAGCGACGCCTAAGGGGCCTAATCGAAACGCCAGCCTGTCGCCTTGCGCGGACGGCCGATGCGGTTCGCCGAAGGCATTATCGGGTCGAGGCTCGGATCGTCGATATTGCCGAAAAAGGGCATCGGCTCTATCTGCATCTGGAGTCCAAATACTGGAGGACAGCACAATGAAGCACGTTCTCGCATTTGCACTCTTCATCGGCGCCGGATCGCTGTTTGCCACGGCAGCCTATGCCGAACCGCCGGACCATGCCCGCAACGATGACGCATCGCTCCATCCCGGTCATCAAGGGCACCTGTCGAGCGGCCGGGAATACCCAGGAAGACCTGCCACTGAGTTCCACGAGAGCCTAGAGGCGGAAGGAGAGCCGAGCTTTCCGACCGGTCCGGGTGGGTGGGCCGAGCAACAGAGCGACGGCGCTAACGCCCAGCGTAGCAGCGCCGACGCAACGGCCGAGGGCAGGTAAACACAGGTCCTGACGGGTAAATCGGCAATGGCCGGTGCATGCACCGGCCGTGATCCCGATCGCGGGAGAGCAGGAAGAAAATGACTGCGGCATGGATCGCAGGTCCATGAGGCCTAAACGGTGCTGATCGTTGATCGTGCGAAGGTGATCGATGACCGGCTGACGGTCGTACATGAGAGCCGCGCGCTTGCCGCGCCGCGATGACATCCTCAACCTCGGCTGAATGCGGCTGTTGCCCTTATCGATAACGGAATGCCAGCGGAGCAAGAACGAGTAACTCCGGCCTGAATTGCGTCAGATGCGAAATCCTATGCGAACAAGCCGACTGCTCGATCGTAAAAATGGTCGAGAGCGCAGCGCCTGGCGGCAATCCGGGCGGCTTCAAGCAATTCCTCGCGACCCGAGGCGCCGTCCTTGTAGGTTGCGATCACCGCGCGCGCGATCATTTCGGCGTCCTCGTTGTCAAGCTCCGCTTCGCCGGACCGCAAAATTTCGCGAACCACACCCCTCAAGAGATCCAGTTCAATGGTTGAAAAGACGCCCATATGGGGCGCGGATGTGCACTCCACCGCCATCTGAATTCCTCCCGTCGTCACGATATCAAACGCGTGAGAGATTACAACTAAAGTATTAGGCGGGCGCTTCGGAGATCGTTCGGCCGCTGCAACCTTGCTATGCCGCATTTGCCCGAACTGCCGCGAAATGCTTTTGTCACGTTGGGCTAACAGAAATGGTGCCATCTCATTGCCGAAGCGTCCGCAGACAACAATCGACGTCGAGGAGATGGACGGTCGCTGGTATATTAAAGTGAACGTCGAGGGTCGCGATAGGCGGCCCTGGCCCCTTCAAATCACGTGAAGATGCACGGCGAACGAGCAGCGCGATCGATTGAGAGATGAAGGCAAGTATTAGCGTTTGAGGCGGTTGCCGGACGCAACGCCTGACTGAAACACGTTGCGCCGCATGACGTGCAAACGTCGCTAATGCGATCAGACCGGCTATCGGTGGAGTACTCATGAAGAAGACTGTCGTTAGGGTTGTCTGTGCCATCGGCCAGGCAGGGCAGCTCGGCCTCAAAGGCGGCCTCCCATGGGAAGGCAACCGGTCGCCGGAGTTCGTGGCCGACGTTGCACGGTTTTTCGACCTCACCAGAGGACACGTCTTGCTCGCCGGCCCCAAGACGATCGCGAGCGTTCCGGATTTTGCTCGCGCGGATCGGGAACTTGTCGTTGTTCGCTCCAGCATGGATCCCGAGGACACGCTCCAGCGCTTTGCCGGCCGTGTCGTTTTCATCGGCGGCGGTCCACCGGTGTGGGACGCCTACGCGCGCTTCGTCAGCCACCGGGATGTCACCCGGCTGCCTTATGACGGGCCGGCGGACCGCTGGTTCGATGCCAGATGGCTTACCGGAGGTGGCGAGGTTGCCAGAAATCACCGCGACCAATGAAGGCTCGGCTCGTTTCGATCCGGGGAACATTTAGACCACGTCGCGACCCAAGTTCCAGTCCGCGTTTTCTGCGACTTTGACCCTAGGGTGATTTCCAGTCGTTGACGCCCCTACGAAAACGTAGGTGTTGAAGCGGAATGGTATTAATCTGCGCGGTCTGGGGCTTCAGGGACGCGGCAAAAGAATGGATTTCAACTCAGGGCAAAGCTATTTCCTCATCGGCGGCCTCATCCTGGTCGGTGCTGGGCTTCTGATCCTTTCGCTGATCGTCAATCTTCGTGTGGCACACAGCGTGCGCCACGATATGCGCCATCGTGAAAAGCTGCTGGAATATTATCGCAACATCTTTTCCCAGCTTGGCGTGATCCTGATCGGTATTGGCGTTTCTCTGTTCATCTTCTTTTTTCAGCAGAATTATCAGGACCAGCGCAAACGCGAAACGGAGCTCCAGCTGGTTCTCGCCAAATTGGCCGCGCGCATTGCTCGCGGCGCCGCCGTCGTCGAATACCTTGGCGAATTCGATGCGTTGCTGGATGATGGCGGGCCCTACGTCAGCCCGGAACTCGGTGGAACGAACACTGCGATCAGCGCACACGGGGCGGAACTCGGCAAGCAGGTCGCCAGTATCTTTTTGGTTGAGCGCGACGTTGAGGTTCAAGCGTTCGAGATCCTGAATTTGTCGCGCGATTTCGAAGCATCGTTCGTCGTCAACGAACTTGATCCCTCGCTGTGGTTCAACATCGTCCGGGATGAGAGCGAGATCAAATATGCCACCACGCAGCTCGCCCTCGACTACAAGGACCTGCAGGATGCGATCGGCGGAGACTCAATCGCGGTTGCGATCGCAAATCCTGGAAAGGAGGCAAAGATCAAGCAGGAGGTGCTCGACATCTTTTATGATGCCGACCTCTTGCGCCAGCGCAGCAGGAGACTTCTCGGCCGTGCGTGCTGGCTTTTCAGCGAGGGGCGGAACTTCGTCAACCTTGGACCGGTCAACGAGATCGAAGCCGATGCCAAGTCGCACCAGGAGTGGATCGACCGGTCGAAACCCTTCCTGACGCAGTTGAAATCGGGAAGCGGCGATTGCTTCAAATTGCTCCAGTTCGGCCCGGCGTCCTGAGTTGAGACCAGCGGTCATTCTCCACCGAACATCGATAACCATTGGAGCCCGAGAAAATGATCTCATCCGGATACTGCCGACTTATGGCCCGTTACAACACTTGGCAGAATACCTCTTTGGTAACCGCCGCTGATGGGCTCACGAATGTGGATCGCTGGAAGGATCGAGGTGCGTTCTTCCAATCGATCGCAGCTACGTTGAACCATCTTTATTGGGCTGATGCCCTGATTCTACAGCGAATAAAGGGGAACGAGCGCCCAGAGGAAATCATCAAGCACTCCCTCACAAGCCCATCGGATTGGGATGACTTCAAGACGCTTCGTTTGCAACGGAACGAGGAAATCGAAGAGTGGGCAGCACGATTGCTCGACGCGGACCTCAACGGGATGGTTGTTTGGTATCCTGGGGGAGGTTCAACGCGGATCGAGAAGCCAAAGGCTCTCTGTGTTGTTGAACTCTTCAACCATCAGACCCAACACCGGGGTCAGGTCCACGCGATGTTAACAGCAGCGGGTGCAGAACCAGAGCCAACTGACCTTTCGATGCTGGCATAGCTTGTCCGCTATGGGCTGATTGCGGGCGAGTGCTTTGTCGCGAAACTCCCGATTAAAACGACAGTTCTGCACCCGACTTCTGCGACAGATATGATCCATGACGACGGCCACCTGCAAGGTCAGCTTTCAGAGCCGTCACTTCCTGACATGAACGGCCGAGATGGGATCGAACTCGGTCGTTCAGATTGATCGGGTTTTGACCCTAATCTCCCACGCGCCGCAGTGTGCCGAGATGATTGTCGTCGAGAAACTCTATGGTCATGGCCGACGCCTTGCCGTCGGGGCCGACGACAAAGCCTACGCCGGCGGGCCTGTCCGGCGTCTCGGCGTCCGGGAAGGTCAGGAAGAGGTCGCCGTCGAAATGCTTCAATGAATAGGACCGGGCGCCGGCTGGCCCGACCTTGAGCACAAGAGCGTCTCCCGCACTCGACACGACCGCATCGCCGATGAAGTCGTTGGAATAACGGCCTGCATAGGCGCTGGCCGGTCCGGCTGGCCTTGCCGGAGACGGTGGCGCGGCATAGGTGGCCTTGGCCCTCGCGACCGCCGGGCCGAACAGGCTCGCATAGGTGTCATCCCATGCCTTGACCCAATCCTTCTCGACCGTTCCGTCAAAGGCGAGATCGGCGAAGCTGTCGGACAGCCCTTCCGGCACGCCTGTCGAAAAGGCATTGGCGACGATGACGATGCCAAGCTTCTCCTCCGGAAAAAGTGTCACCAGGGTGCGGGCGCCGACGCTGAAGGCGCCGGCATGGCCCCAGCTCAGGCCATGCCGGCCGAATTCGACATTCCAGCCGAGGCCGTAGAAGGACGTGCCGCCTGAGACGGGGTTCTTGCCGCGGGCCATCAGGGGAACATGCGTCTGGTCCAGCGCGTCGGCTTTAATGAGTGTCTCACCGGCATAGACCCCATTGCCGAGCACGAGGCGCACCCATTGCGAGAGATCGCGTGCCGTGGAGCTGACGCCGCCTGCGGGCGCCTGCGCATCCGGGTCGCGCTTTACCTTCGCGGTCCAGACGCCGTCGATCTTGACGTGGAGCGCGGCGCGATTGGCGTGCTTGATGAAGTCCGCATGACGGGAGCTGGTCGAGGCCATTCCAAGCGGTCGGTAGAGCTTCTCCTCGGCGATCTCCTCCCAAGGCTTGCCCGTTGGCTTCGCGGCCGCGACGGCACCCTCGGTCAGTCCGAAATTGCTGTAGGAGTAGCCGGCACGAAAGCTCGACGATGGTGACACGAACCGCAGACGACGCAGGATCTCCGCGCGGTCGTAGCCAATGTCCTCGAGGTCGTCGCCGGCGGTGCCGGGAAGTCCGCTGCGGTGGGCGAACAGGTCGCGGACCGTGAGCTCACTGGTCGGATAGGGCTCGGCGAGCCGGAAGGCCAGATCGAGATCGGCGATCTTCGCATCCCAGGAAACGATTTCCCCGCTGACCAGCGCCGCCACTATCGTTGCGGAGACCGGCTTGGAGAGGGAGGCGATCTGGAACACCGTGTCGGCGTCGACGGCCTCCGGCTTGCCGGCCTCGCGATGCCCGAACCCCTTGAGGAAGACCACCTTGTCGCCGTGGACGACCCCGATGGCGAGACCAGGCACCCCACCATCCGCGACGACGCCTTCGGCAAGCGCCTCGAGCTTCGACAGGGCTGCCGCGATCCGGTCTGGCGTAATGGTGTCGGCCGACGCCGCATGCGGCGAAAGCATCATGACGGCGATGAAGGCCCACATCCCCCAACGGCGGAGAGTCCGATCCGGTCGCACGCTCCAGCTCCTCCCCTGCATTCACCGTTCATAGTACAGGCCCGCGCAGGAAAGGCCAACACTCAGGATGATCCAATGTGGCAAAGCTCCGCGATGGTCCGGATTGTGTCACGACCGGACCTTTGCCGGCGCGAAGCTCGCCCCGAGCCTTTGCGGTCGTTCAGTTTCAACGGCAGGTTTCGCTCCTGATGGACGGCCTGCGCCTCGGCGCTGCGAAGTCTGCGAAGACCGTTAGCCAATTCCATAGACCAGGCTCACGCGCCCATCCGAAAGCTGCCCGACCTTCCGCAATTCGAGCCCACGACGATTTTGCGTCGTCGCAAACAGCGCCTTCCCGTCGCCGACGAGCAGCGGATAGACGATCAGCCGGAGCTCATCCACCAGCCCGGCATCAATGAGGCTCGCCGCAATTTGGGCGCCGCCCATGAGATAGATGTCCTTGCCGGGCTGCTGCTTGAGGGCAGCGATGTCGTCGAAGGTGCGCACGAAGCGCGTCTTCGGCCAAAGCGCCGAAGTCATCGTGTTCGACAGCACATAATGCGGGGTCCGTTCGGCAAAGCGGGCCCATTCGAGCTCGGCCGGCGTCGGCAATTTGCCGGTCATCGGCAGCGGCGTGTCCGGCTCGTTCTGTATCGCGGTCCAATAGCGCTCGTAGCCGGCATACATGGCCCTACCGAGCAGGCAGGCGTCGATTTGCGGCATCAGGCCGTATTCCTCCGACCATGCGTCGACCCAATCCGCGTATCCCTCGGGTCCCTCCATCTTGCCGTCGAGGGAAATCTTCATTCCGGTGATCAATTTGCGCATGACTTCCTCCATCGGGCTTGCGAAATGCAAGCACGTCTCATCGTCGGTTCGTTGCTGGTGTGCGAGCTTTCCAGGGGCGGATGCCGGTAGAGGCTCGGCGGTGACTTCAGGGCTGGCCGACGCGATCGTGTCAGGCCGGCAGGCGGCGGTCGTATTCTTCGCGCAGGCGGCTCCAGCCATCCCAAAACGAGGTCGGCGTCTTGCCCGCGAGGCGGGCGGCCAGCATGTCGAGGTGCATGTGCCAGCCGGCGGTGACGTTGAGCTGGGTTGCGCGTTCCGGCAGCCGGCGATGGATGACGGTGAGCAGCACATCATTGCCCTCCGGCTCCAGCAAGAAGGAAACCCCGCCGGTGTTTCCCCAGGTGATCGCGAGCTTGCGCGGCGCATCGAGTTCGGTAATGCGGCCCTCCATCCGATGCTCTTCGGGAAAACCTGCGGGGCGCTGGCCAGGCGGATCGGTCAGCTCGTCGTTACGCCAGACGAGCTCGAACGACGTGCCGGCCTTCATTTCCATCTGGCCCGCAGCCATCCACTGCCGACGCAAGTCACTCTCGGTGAGATAAGCCCAGACGCGCTCGATGGGACCGGGCAAAAGGCGTTGAATGGTGAACGTGACGGGCTCGGTCAGCTCGCCATAGGCTTCGATGCTTTTCATCTGGTTCACTGGTCGTCTCCTTCTTTTGAGTTGGGCGATTTCTTGGAACGATCCTGGGCTTTGCGTGCGTCCTCCTCGCGAAGGAGGCGTTCGAGAACGTCGAGACGGCTGGTCCAGAAGCGCTCGTAGAAGCCTAGCCACTGATGGGCGCTGGCCAGCGGTCCGGGTTCGAGCCGGCAGACATGCGTCCGGCCCCTCACCTCTCGGCGGATAAGCCCTGCGTTCTCCAACGCCTTGATGTGCTTGGAGGCGGCGGCAAGCGACATGGCGAAGGGTTGCGCCAACTGGCTCACCGTTCGCTCGCCGCCGGCGAGATCGCGAAGCATGTGCCGGCGGGTGGCGTCGCCAAGCGCGTGAAAGACCGAGTCCATCTGGGGTGTCTCTAATTCAACCATGTAGTTGAATATAGACGCGCGCTTTCAGACAGTCAACCATTTGGTTGAATGATTTTGGAAGAGGACTCCACAGGCGACCTGCGGCGATCGAGGACTCGGCTAGCGCAAGACCACGGACAGGGTCACTGCGGCGGAAGCGGTGCGAAACCTTCACTTACCTTCGAAGAAAGTATGAATCGAGGTTTCCAGCTTTTCGATGAGTTGAGGGTTATGGCAGCTTCCAGCCCAGATCAGGGCGTTCAGTCTCATATCCTTGTTGAGAAAGTTCATTTTCCGAGAATCAAGCAGGTATCCCGCGACGTCGTAGTGCCGTCCCTTGATAGCCTCGATAAGCGCGTTGTTTCTTCCGGTCTTATCACTCAGATTCACGTCGGCGCCATTCTCGACAAGCAGCTTAACGACATCCAGATGCCCGTTCTTTGCTGCTTCGATAAGGGCCGTCCTGCCGTAGTATTCGGCTCTTGCATTGATCTCTATTTCGGGATGTTTCACGAGAGCTAGAATGGATGCGTAGTGGCCCTTGGCCGAAGCGAGGCTCAAAGGCGTGCTCTTCCATGTGTTTCTGGAGTTCACATCGACAGCTGGGTGTTCGATCAACGCCTCGACCGCCGCGGTGCGGGCGTTGAGGGCTGCGAGATGAAGTGCTGACCAGCCGCCGCCGTCCGCCTCGTTGATATTGGCGCCGGCCGCCAACTCCGCTCGAACAGCCTGCGCATCGCCCCGTTCTGCCGCGAGCAGCAGATTCGACCAACCTCTCGCCCCTTCGGCTTCCAAGCTCTCGGTCAATGCAGTCGCCTCTCCGAATGCTCCCGCAGAATATCATTGTTCCGGTTCGGCCGACATCCATCGAATGACAGGCTTCCAGCGAAAAGTCTTCTCATTCGACAGCCCTATCGGATAAGGTGAGAAGCAAGATGCGAATTGGACGTCGGCGATTTCTGGTCCTGTCGCTCGGAGCGGCGGCCTTCGGCAAGGCACAAGCCTCCGAGCCACTTTGGGCAGCCCTGCGATCCGGAAAAGCTATCGCCTTGTTGCGCCATGCTGCCGCCCCGGGCTCCGGCGATCCCCCTGGCTTCAGGCTCGGTGATTGCAGCACACGGCGGAATCTGTCGGCAGAAGGTCGTGCGCAGTCCCGCGCGATCGGCGATCTGTTCCGTGCAAATGGTATCTCGTCGGCAGCCGTCTATTCGAGCCAGTGGTGTCGTTGCCTCGACACTGCTCGCCTGCTCGGTTTGGGCAAAGTTGTGCCTCTTGAGTTGCTCAATTCGTTCTTCGGCGACAGTGCGGCCGCAAAGGAGCACACCGCTGCCCTTTCGGCCCGGCTCCGCGGGCAGCGTTTCGGTGGACCAGCCGTTCTTGTCACGCATCAGGTCAACATCACCGGCTTGACCGGCGAGGTGCCGGATAGCGGCGAAATGATCATCGCCCGTATTCATGAAGCTGACCCCGTGCAGGTCATCGGGCATGTTGCCACGCCAGCTTGAGCATCATGGCCTTCGACCCCATCTCGTGCAGCGTCGCTTCAGTCGTGGAACAACGACGCGCGAGGAGAGATCAAAGGGAGTGATGGCATGGCTATCGATTTCAACCACACGATACTGTCGGCCCGCGACAGCGAGACGTCGGCAAAATTCCTGGCGGAAATGCTCGGCCTTCCAGCCCCGAGGCGCTGGGGACCTTTCCAGATGGTCACGACCGAAAACGGTGCCAACCTCGACTACATGGATACCTCAGGCGAAATCACGCCGCAGCATTATGCGTTCCTGGTCAGCGAAGCCGAATTCGACGCGATATTCGGTAGGATTCGTGAACGGGCGCTCCCCTACTGGGCTGACCCTGGCCGGGCGCAGCTGGGCGAGATCAATCACCACGACGGCGGCCGCGGTGTTTATTTCGAGGACCCGAGCGGTCACCTTCTCGAGATCATTACCCGTCAATACGGCAGCGGCGGATGGAACCCGTGATCGCTCGGTGACGTAGCCAGGCGGCGGACGCACTCAACTAGGTCATCATTTGATCGAACGGCCGATGCCGAACGCGCTCGTTTCGCGTGGGCACCTTGTGTTCACTCCAAGCCTGCGAAATCCGCGACAACAGTAGTATCAGACCGATTGGTGCTCCAATATGGACAAGTAGAGTTGCCTTCGAACGTCCCGTGAGAAATGGCATCCAGGCAATGATAGGCCGCCGGAGGGCAGCCCGCCAGAGGGGGGAATAAATGCGTCGCATCGCTCGGACCTCGCTTGCCATCATCCTTTCGCTAGCCGTCGCAATCCTGACTGCCTGGGCCGGACTTGCCATGTGGTATCGCCTGCCCGTGGCCGAGCTTGGACGGGCTGTGGGCGGCGTCCTTTTCATCTTGTTCGGCCTCGCCACCGTCATTGCGCTCTTCAGCCGATTTCGCATCAGGGCGCTTGTCCTGTTTGTGGCTGCGCTTGCTGTGGTTCTGGTTTGGTGGAGCACCATCAGACCTTTCGACCACGCGGACTGGGCGCCCGATGTCGCCCGTCAGGTGACCGGCACCCGCGACGGGAATCTGTTGACGCTGACGGACGTGCGCGACTTCGAATGGCGTAGCGACACTGATTTCACCGAACGCTGGACAACGCGGACCTACGACATCTCCAACGTTCAGACGGTCGACCTATTCATGTCTTATTGGTCCGGGACCAAAATCGCCCATGTCATCATAAGCTTCGGCTTTGCAGGAGGTGACTACCTTGCCTGGTCGATTGAGGTGCGGCGCCGTGCAGGCGGCAAGTTTTCACCCATGGCAGACCTGTTCAAGAGCAATCCCCTGGTCATTATTGCGGCTGACGAGCGAGACGTCGTCGGCGTCAGGTCAAACGTTCGGGGAGAGGATGTTCAAATTTATCGGCTAAAAGTGTCACCGGACGCGGCCCGGGCGCTCTTGCTGGAATACGTCATGGACGCAAATGCACTTTCCACGACGCCGGAGTTCTATAATTCCATCACGACGAACTGCACGACCACGATCGTCAAGATGATGCGAGCCGTCGGTGACGTGGTCCCGCTTGACTGGCGCCTGATCGTTAATGGCTATCTTCCCGAATATGCGTATGCACGGGGTGCGCTCGATAGCCGCTTGCCGATGTCGGCTTTGAGGGAGTTGGCCCACATTGACGGCCGTGCGCGGGAGTCAGGCCTTTCGCCAGATTTTTCAAGATTGATCCGGATTGGCGTGCCATCTCCCGTTCCAATTTATTGATCTCCAGGACCGTGTCACGGCGCATTTCCACTTTCTCCGCCTGTCGACTCGCCTTGGCGGACACCGAGCCTAGATAAGCACTGCGCTGGGGCGAAGCGATGCAGAAGGACCTGAGCATGCCTGAACAAAATACCCTGAATAAGCCTGAACAGATCACATTGAACGATGGCTCAGCCATTCCCCAGATCGGCCTTGGCGTGTGGCAGGTCGATCCAGCCATCACGAGCAAGGTGGTGAGTTGGGGAATCGAGGCCGGCTACAGGTTGATCGACACCGCCGAAGGCTACCAGAACGAGGAAGGCGTCGGGCAGGCGATCCGCACGGCTGGCGTGCCGAGAGGCGAGTTGTTCATCACCTCCAAGCTGCGCAATGGCGCGCATCAGCGTGACGCCGCCCTTCGGGCTTTCGACGAGACGATGAGCAAGCTCGGGATCGAAAAGATCGACCTGTTTCTGATCCACTGGCCAGTGCCCAGCCAGGATAAATATGTCGAGGCGTGGAAGACCCTGATCGAACTCAGGCAATCTGGCCGAATCAAGTCGATCGGCGTTTCGAATTTCAACCAGGACCATCTGGAGCGGATCATCGGCGAGACCGGGGTCACGCCCTCGGTCAACCAGATCGAGCTTCATCCCCGGTTTCAACAGCGCGGCATCAGAGATTTTCATAGCACGCACGACATCCGCATCGAAAGCTGGAGCCCGCTGGGCAGCGGCCGGCTATTGAGCGACCCGACCCTTGAAAAGCTCGCCGGAAAACATCGCAAGTCCGTGGCGCAGGTGATCATCAGATGGCACCTTCAGGAAGGGCTGATCGTCATACCAAAGTCGGTCCACCAGAACCGGATCGCCGCCAATTTCGATGTCTTCGATTTCGAGCTGGACGCGGCAGACCTTGCGCTCATTCGAGGCATGGACTCATCAGACGGTCGCACCGGGCCGAACCCCACCACGGCAGCGTTCCTGTTCTGAGGGAGCCGACGGCGAAGCTGCCAATCTCCCCCTCGTGGGGGAGATGCCAAGTTGGCAAAGAGGGCAGGACAGAGGGGGCGCTGTCCCGCCGGCCCGTTGAAATTGGCCCTTCCCGCTCACCTCATATCCCCGATCCATCCAGCAGCGGGACATCTTCTTCGTCCCAGGGGCTCGGCAATGAACCCTTGCTCAGATTGGCTGTCGGCAGCGGCATCCAGCATTTCAGCTCGGGTTCGGCGTATTCAACCACGCGTCCCGGGGACGAGTCGGAAGCACGCCACCCTTCGCTGCCGAACTGGTCGGCTCGAGACCAGTAAGCCAGGTCGACTTCGGCCGGTCCCTGCTCGGACGGCCGAACCGTGACAAGGATTCGGCTGCCATCCCTTGGCGCGTTCGACATGTGACGCCACCGATCGGGCTCGTCCATCGTATCTCCTCCTGACGCCGGCATGACGACCTCTTCTGTCCAGGCGAATAGTCGCTTCGCGTGCAAGGCCGGTCAACCCGAACTTTGCGCAGGACAGTCTATAGTTGGCAGCCTGCCGGTCCGTCGCGACATGGACTCGCGATCATCAGCGAACCTTGGCCTTGACCGCCCAGGCTCTGGTTTTCAGGGGAATGGACCCGTCCTCGCCGCGCGGCAAACTATCGCGGAGCCTCTCCATCAATTTCTGGCGAGCTGCGGGGGCGAGGCTCATGCAATAGCCGGGTGCGGGTCCCGCACCCAGGGTGAAGGGGTGCCAGTAGTCGTCAAAATCCTTGAATACGGCCGGCATTTCAAGCCGGGTGGAGTCGACGGAAACCAGACCGGCCTTCCTGGCGAGATCGGTCAATCCGTCTTGTGTGCAGAACGGAAAGCGCCTGTCCTCGGTAAGGTCGACAGCACCGGGGTCAAGCGCCGCCGCAGCGGTCCAGAAGGCCCGCATGAATTCCACCCCGCCGCCAGGATAATCCCAGACATAGAACCCAATCGTCGCGTCGCGGCGGGCCACCCGCCCCATCTCCGCGAGCGCCTTTTCCTTGTCGGGGATGAAGTTGAGAACAAGCGCCGACACGACCATGTCCTTGCTGCCCGATTCGGCAGACAGCGCCTGCGCATCGCCTGCGAGAAATTCGACGCGTTTGTCCGGCACGTTCGCCCGCGCCTTGGCGAGAAAACCCTCCGATGGGTCTATGGACACCAAGCCCCTGGGGTTGCAGCGCGCCAGGATGGCTGCCGACAGCGCTCCGGTTCCGCAACCCACCTCCAGCCAATCCAGCCCCTCCGTCGGATCGAGCCAATCCAGGAACAGTGGAGCGATCTGACGGCTCCATCGCCCCATATAGAGGTCGTAGCTATCCCCCGCCTGCCAGGCGTCGTGACGCGTTGCCTGAGCCATCGCAATCTCCTCCCCGAGATAATTTCAGAGCATTGGTCGGCAGCAAGAATACGCCCGCCGCAATCCCAGGAACAGAGGCGCAAGAGTGCGACTTGAGCTCGAAATGCATAATCAGAAGGATCGGACGCTGGACCTCTCCGGTCCCGAGGGAAATCGCCTGCTGACGCAGGCGATCGGTCGGCTGGTTTCGTGCGGCTCTCTGGACCGCTCGCCGACTATCGCCGCGTTGCCGTTCTGGGAAATTCCACCACGTCTGCGGGCGGACGCTTGTACTGGGCTGCAACAATTGCATCGATCAGAACATCCAGAGCCGCACGAGCCGTGCTGCTCGTCTCGTCATCGCCGCGCAAATAGTGGCAGGCTCGCTCAAGATGGAGGTGGGCGGCGGCAAAGTCGCTAGTCATGGATTCTCCTTTTGCCCGCCGTTCGACAAGGATGGCCCATTTCGATTTACCCAAAGGCGAATATCCACAGGTGGATTTGAATCAATTTTGGCCGGTTAACCAGATCTTCAGCATCTCAAGGCGACCTTGCTGTGCGGACATGTGTTGAGTTCCGCCTCAGGCAACAGACCCGCTCCGGAGGCCGGGGCGGGTTTTTGCTTGAATGTCGCCTGGGCAGAACTTGACATGGCGCGACGGCTGGAGGTCCGCCATTCGTCCAGGTTGGGCCAACCGGAGCAAGCATGCCTGACGTGGAAACCAGCCGCTACGCGCGCGCTCTCTTTCGCCCGACACCAGCAGATCGACGAGGGCGCGCACCCGGTCGGCCTAAAGCGCGCCGCATCAGCCGTAGTATCGATGCTACACATGCGTGCCAGGCTAGGGCAGCCGGGCCCGGCATGGCCCTAGCCTGGGTTACTGTTATAGCTACAGGTATATTAGTGATTTCTTGACAATCGCTTGGAGCTCTGCTTTCCTTGATTCATTGATAATTAAGTAAATCGTGCGTTTTTTTGGGGACGGTGTTCGCATGTCAACCTTGGTTGTTGCGGACCCGCGGGGAGTCTATCTCGCCGGTCTGGAGTGGGTTCTGCGGAAGGCTGGCCACAGCGTTGTGGCAAACTGCCATCGCATAATTGACGTTGTCCCGCATGTGGAGCGCCATCGGCCTGATATTGTCGTCATAGGCGTGGACATCGCCAGTCAGCAGACGGCCAGTCTCTCCTCTCGACTGAGAACTATGAACAGCGCGCTGGGCATAATTTTCATCCTGCAACCAAACGGCGGGTTCGGCGTCAAGGACATACAGGAGCTCGACGCCGACGGCTTGCTGCTGGACGGCATCAGCCATAGCTATCTTGTCGAATGCGTAAATGTCGTGGCGGCCGGTCGAAAATGGGTCGACAACAACATCCTCCAGCATCTCCTGATGCCGCGATCGCTGCCCCAGGCCGCACACAAGCTCACAGGGCGCGAGAAGGAAGTCGCCGACCTGGTTTCGCGTGGCTTGCGCAACAAGACCATCGCGCAACGGCTGCATGTTTCCGAAGGCACGGTGAAGATGCACTTGCACCACGTCTACGAGAAGCTCCACCTCGGCAGCAGGGCAGAGCTGGCCTGGGCGGCACATGGCAAAGGCGCTCGGGAATAGGCCACAAGAGCGGCCTTTGATCTTCACTTTCGGTCAGGCGGCGAGGCTGCCTGCGTCAGCGCGATACCGGCAGCAGGCCGGGAAACCCCCGCATATCGATCGCCCGTACGCCAACACGGTCATCCGCAAGCGCCTGTCGCGGCTCAATCTATCGAAGGATGTATATCGTTCGATCAGGTAGGGGCATTGACCATAACACTATCAAACCGCGAATGGACGCGTCCTCTTCATCGGCGGCACAGTGAAGTTGGAGGGCTGCATTTCAGTACGCGATCTTCCTTACAGAGGGGAAGGGGTCTTCCCAAAACAAACAGTGAACGTGGACTCCGCGTGAGTCCGAGCCGTGTGCATAACTGCTGCTACGGTGAATACGATGTGTAGAACTAGTCAACCATCCGGAAAGGATGAACATTATGGCTACCACTATCATCAACGGCGATTTGATACTTGACCAGACTTCCGGTCTACAGACCGGCTTGGACGGCGACGACGTCCAGATTGACGTCGTAGGCACCAGCATATCAGGCGGACTCTCCGCTGCCTTTCTCACTTACCTCAACGATCTCGGGCTCGACGCGGCTCAGTTGGCTTACGCCGACGACGTGGAGGCGGCGAGCCAGCCCGATCTAGTCAGTGTGATCCACGGTGCGGACGAAACTATCGCCCTCATGGAGTTCGGTTCCGTCGACGGTTCGCAGGTCTTCCTTGATGACCTCAACACTATCCCGATGACGACGGTCGACGGGGACAACGTCTTTTTGTGGCGTGACCCTAACAACCATAACGTCGTGCTCGCCACCTCCGGTGCTATCACCGACCCGGTTATCGCGGCCTTCTACCTCGACCCCAACGCCACCAACACATCGGCCGCGGTGCAGTCGATCACCTTCGAGGCGCTGGCTCACCCGGCCAACCCCAACCCCGACGATACAGTAGACTTCGGTGACATCCTCAAAATCCGTGTGTTGGCCGAAACCAACACGCCGATCGGCGATGACGTCAACGTGGACGACGATGGCCCGTCGGTCGACACGACCGGTTCTGCGCCGACTCTCGAGGTCGACGAAACTATCCTGAGCACCGACGCCAACGGCAGCATCGCCGACAATTTCACGCCTAGTTTTGGCACCGACGGCGCGGGCAGTTTCGCCTACGCACTCGGCATCAGCGCTGACGGCGTGGACAGCGGTATTGACGACACGGCGACCGGCGACAACATCCTGCTGCGCATCGACGGCGACGGCAACGTCGAGGGTTATCTGGCGAACCACACCACAGATGTGGCGTTCGAGATCACCCTTGACGAAGCCACTGGTGCTATAACTCTCAACCAACTGCGGGCAGTGGTCCACCCGACCAACGACCCGAACGAGCCGATCAACCTGAGTGGTTCCGATCTCATCACCGTGACGGCGAACATCACCGACGCGGATGGCGACCCGGACTCGGCCACCCTCGACGTTACCCAGAGCTTCGTGTTCCGAGACGACGGCCCGAGCATCTCGGCAAACGGCACACCGCCGACGCTCACGGTGGACGAAACCAACTTCGGTACCGACGACGGTCCGACGAGCTTTGCCGGCATCTTTACGCCGCATAGCGGTGGTGCTGACGGTGCGGCAAGCCCTGTCGAGATCACATACGCACTGGCCGCGTCCGGCGCATCCGGTTTGACTGACACTCTCACCGGTCTGTCAGTCGGCCTGTCGGTCGATGCTAACGGCGTCGTCCTCGGCACAATCACCGGTGGAATCGAAGTGTTCCGGATCAGCATCGACGCTGACGGTCTCGTGACATTCAACCAGTCCCGTGCGGTGCTTCACGCGAACGCTGCCGATCCGAACGACACCAGGACGTTGACCAGCGCCAGCCTTATCCAGCTGACGGCGACCATCACCGACGGCGACGGCGACACGGCTCAGGCCACCGCCAATATCGGCACGAGCTTCGTCTTCACCGACGACGGCCCAACGATCACGGCACCGTTCGACGGTGACCCGGCAGCCGGCATCCAGCGCGAGACGTTGCACAACGTAGTGTCCCCGCCGGCCGCCGCAGCTACCGGTATCTTCGGGTACAGTATCGGTAACGACATCCCGGACTATAACGGTGCCGATAACATCGCCGGCAACTCCGACGACAAGTCGGACTTCGTGGACGGCAATCTTAACGTGGCTGGGGTGCAGCTTGCTCTCTCCGGTTTTGTCGGTACCGCGACACCGCCGATCACGGGGTCTAACGGCACCGCGATCTTTGCGAACGTTAACAATGTGCCCGCCGCCCCGGCGTACGCTACGCTCGTGTCGGAGGACGCCAACTCTGCGACGTTCAACTTCTCGTTCCATTACGACAAGGATCCGATCACGGCGGGTGTGCAGGACGCGACGGCGGGTGGTCAGCTGATCTTTAACAAGGTCGACGACACCTACTCGATTGCCCTGAACGACGTTATCGACGGGTTCGCCTTTGATGTCGTCCACACCAGTCAAGACTTCGCTCGGAACCCGAACACTAACTCGGGCCACCCGGAAGTCGTCGTGGCGCAGTTGACGCCGAATGGTGATCCAAACCCGTTCCTCGTGCAGTTCACGGCCAATAATTCGCCGTTTAGCTTCTCGCAGAACGGCGAAGGGTCTACCGCTGACATCGCGTTTAACGGTGCCAACCACGACATGGCCACCAGTGCCGTCACGACTTGGGTTTCTGCAACCCAAGGCGAGAATGGTGTCGCCGGTGATACGATCCAGAAGGGCGAACTGTTGACGATACGGTTCTTCAAAGAGCCGGCAGTGCTCAACGACCCGAACCCCGGCGTCGATGTTGATCCCGTCACACCGGGCATCCAACACGAACGGACCGAGCCGACAACGACAGCTAGCGGTATCGTGCTGAAGTTCGACGGCATCGGCAACGCCGAGGACCTCGTCTTGATCCTTGACTTGGTCGACACCAAGGGCACGGCCTCCACGGGGGACGACACCGAGACTACCGTCGCCTTGAACATCCAGAACTCGGACTTCCTCAAGGGCGGTGCTGTTGTACCGTCCCCGTACACTACCGAGTTCTCCCTGTCAGGGTATTCGGGTTCCAACAACGACGCGTTGATCATTATCGAGCAGAACGACTACACTGCCAATGCCAACGTCCTTATTCAGGGCGTGCAGATCATGCAGTCCGCGAACGGTCTGACCGGCACGGGTATCAACTTTGTCAATACGACCGGCGCGCTCGGCGGTAGCTTGGCGGGTACCCAGCAAAATCTCGACCCGACCGACAACGACGTCCTCAAGATCGTGGACATCGGGTTTGTGCAAAGCACTTCCGGTACGTTGAACGCCAGCCTTGACTTTGCCGTTCAGCTTGCCGACGCGGACGGCGACGCAACGCCGACCCCGGCGGCCCACATTCTAGTGGACGTGGTCGCCTGACACCTGAGCAATGGGAGGCGGCTCATGCCGCCTCCCATCTCCCATGTGGAGATAAAAACCGGCACAAACCAAGGCGTCAACCCCGCATACAGGGCAGATATATCATGATGAAACCCCCACGCCCCTCTGCCCTGCAGGCGGTGATGAAAGAAGCCAGACGCGCCATAAAACCGCTTATCTGGTTCAGCGCCGGCATCAACATTCTGATGCTGACCGGCGCGTTCTACATGCTCCAGGTCTACCACCGCGTATTGGGCAGCCACAGCTTGGAAACGCTTGTGATGTTGTCGCTGATGGCGGCGGCGGCGCTCGTGACAATGGCGTCGTTGGAGGTCGTGCGCGCGCGTCTTCTGGCTAAAGTCGGGACGTGGCTGAACGGTCGGCTGGCACCGGTTCTCCTGACCGCATCGGTTGAATACGCCGCCTCGGCTCCCGGTCAGGTCAACGCCCGCGCGCTGCGTGACCTCGATCAGGTGCGGAACTTCTTCACCAGCCCGAGTATCTACCCGATCCTCGACGCACCCTGGGCACCGATTTTCTTAGGCGCTATCTTCCTCATGCACCCTTGGTTGGGCTGGCTGGCAACCTGCGGCGGTATCGCGCTGTTCGCGTTGGCGTTGCTTACCGAGTACCTGACCCGCAAGCCACTGGCGGAAGCCGCAATCGCCCAGACGCGGGCTTACATGCAGGCCGAGCAAACGATCCGCAACGCCGAGGTCGTCCAGGCCATGGGCATGTTGAATCCCCTGCTCGAGAGCTGGAAGGCGCAGCAGGACGAGGCAAATAATGCTCAGTCTAGCGCCAGTAGCCGATCCAGCGTCATCTCGGCCCTCGCGCGTTCTTTCCGGCTGGCCCTGCAGATGGCCGTGCTCGGCCTCGGCGCCTATCTGGTGCTGAAGAACGAGGCTTCGCCCGGTATCATGATCGCCGCCTCGATCCTGATGGGTCGCGCATTGGCCCCGGTCGAGCAAGCGATCGGTACATGGAAGGCGACGATCGGGGCACGGGCTGCTTACAAGCGTCTGGTTGCAGTAGCTGGTCAGCGGCCGGAGGCCACACCGGCCCTGCCATTGCCGCGCCCGAAAGGCAAGTTTGTGGCCGAGAACCTTGTGCTTGCCCGACAGGGTGGCGAACATATCCTGAAAGGGGTCAACTTCCACCTCGAGCCGGGTGAAGCAATGGCGTTGATCGGCCCAAGCGGGGCCGGCAAGACGAGCCTGGCGCGAATACTGGCTGGTACCTGGCGCCCATCCGGGGGGCGTGCGTTGCTTGACGGAATGAACGTTGTCGAATGGGCGGCCGAGGATCGGGGTCGACATGTCGGCTACCTGCCACAGGATATCGAGCTCTTCGCCGGCACCGTCTCCGAGAACATCGCCCGTTTTGCGTCGCTCAATCCCGCAACTTTCAACAACGTGGTCAAGGCCGCGCAATTGGCGGGAGTCCATGAACTGATCAAGGGGTTACCGAAGGGCTACGCCACCGAGATCGGTCAAGGTGGCGCGGCACTGTCCGGAGGGCAACGCCAGCGCATCGGATTGGCGCGGGCGCTCTACGGCGACCCGGCGTTCCTTATCCTTGACGAGCCTAATTCCAACCTCGACCACGAGGGCGAGCAAGCACTGGCCACGGTCATCGGTGGGCTCAAGGAGGCAGGTACGACCCTGATCTTGATCTCGCACCGCCCGAGCATTTTGGAAAAGGTTGACAAGGTGTTGGTGCTTAACCACGGCGCACAAGATCTATTCGGGCCGCGTGACCATGTCTTCAACGAACTCGCCACCCGCGCCCGCAAGGTGACCCAGATGCCAAAGGCAGCCCAGCTGCCAGCCCTCGAAGTGGTCAAGGAAGTCAAAGAAATCAAAGAGGTCAAAGAAGCATGAGCCGTTCCCCGGAATTGAACGTCGTGCCGTTACCCCTTCCTCCACCCTCCCTGGTGGAACCGGTACCCCTGCGTCTGATGGGCGTGACGTGCACCGGGGTCGCGATCATGTTCCTGTTCTTCGGCGTAGCCGGGGGTTGGGCGGCGCTGGCACCGTTGGACAGCGCCGCGGTGGCGCCGGGCGTTGTCAAGGTCGCCGGCGACCGCAAGCTCATCCAGCACCTCGAGGGCGGCATCATCGCGGAGCTGAACGCCGCCAATGGCGATATCGTCAAGGCGGGCAAGGTTCTCATCCGGCTCGACAACACACAGGCGAAGGCGCAGCTTGACCTGCTCCAGAACCGGATCGCAACGCGTGACGCACTGGCCGCGCGCCTCAGGACCGAGCGCGACGGCAAGGCCGAAATCACATTTGACCCAGCGCTGCTCGCAAATCCCTCTACCGCCGTCAAGGACTCGGTGGCCGCGCAGCGCGACGTGTTCGCGGCGAAGCACCACAACCTGACGGACGAGCGGGAAATTCTCAGCCAGCGCCGTCACCAGACCGAGGAAGAGATAACGGGACTGGAGGAGCTTATCGTCACCAAGGACAAGCAGATCGAGGCGATCGAGGGGGAAAGCAAAGACCTTGAGAGCCTGCTCAAGAAGGGGCTGACCACCCGCGAGCGGAACCTGTTGCTCAGACGACAACAGCGGGCGATCGAGGGGGAGCGCGCTACCAACGTCGCGGCAATCGCTCGTGCCAGAAGCGCCATGGCCGAGATTGAGATGCAAATTTTGAACCTCAACACAGTGCGGCTGAACGAGGCCGTCGAGGAGTTGAGCAAGGTCGAGGCGGAGTTGTTTGACCTCAGACAGGAGGAGCGTTCCGCCAAGGACGTGCTTACCCGTACCAATGTCGTCGCACCAGTTGACGGCATCGTCATGGACCTGAAGGTCCACACGGCGGGCGGTGTCGTGAAATCCGGTGAGACATTGATGACAGTCGTGCCGCTCGGACAACAACTCGTGGTCGAGGCTATGGTCAAACCAGAGGATGTCGAGACGATCGCCCCCGGACAGCCCGCGCGCGTCAGCTTCCCGGCCTTCGCCCGCTACAACCTGCCGCCACTCGACGGCGTCGTGGAGATCGTGTCGGCTGACCGCATGGTGGAGGAGCGCAGCGGCGCACCGTATTTCGCCGCAACCGTGTTGATCGACAAGAGCGAACTCGCCAAGCTGGAGGGCCGTAAACTGCTGCCGGGCATGTCGAGCGAGGCGCTGATCCGGACAGGTGCTCGCACCGTGCTTTCTTACCTCGCCGAGCCGATCACGCAGAACTTCCGCCGAGCCATGCGGGAAAAATAGGCCGCCAACGTCTTCTTCATCTGACCAGATAAAAAACCGGCCCCGCGCTCGTGCATGGCCTTGCAATTAAGTGCCTGAATTGGGCATTAAGTTATGAGGTGGATTCATGAATGGCGCGCAGCAACGTCAACGACCTTCTTGCCTTCCTGGCTGTGGCGAAGGAGCGAAGCTTCACCAGGGCGGCCGCGCAACTCGGCGTTTCGCAGTCTGCGCTCAGCCATACGATCCGGGGGCTTGAAGAACGGCTCGGGCTCCGGCTGCTGACCCGCACCACACGCAGCGTCTCTCCGACGGAAGCGGGCGAACGCCTGCTGCAAAATGTCGGTCCGCGGTTTGAAGAGATCGAGACGGAGCTTGCCTCGCTGAGCGAGCTGCGCGACAAGCCCGCCGGCACCATCCGCATCACGGCTGGCGAATATGCGGCCGACACGGTCCTCTGGCCCGCTCTGGCCAGGCTGCTGCCGGACTATCCCGACATCAAGGTCGAGATCGTCGTCGACTACGGCCTCACCGACATCGTCGCGGAGCGCTACGACGCCGGCGTTCGTCTCGGCGAGCAGGTGGCAAAGGACATGATCGCCGTGCGCATCGGGCCCGATATGCGCATGGCGGTCGTCGGCGCGCCGTCCTATTTCGCCAGGCGCAAGCCACCAAAGACACCGCAGGATCTGATGGCGCACGACTGCATCAATCTGCGTCTGCCGACCTATGGCGGACTCTACGCCTGGGAGTTCGAGAAAAACGGGCGCGAGCTCAAAGTGCGGGTGGAAGGGCAGTTTGTCTTCAACACCTCTGCGCTCAGGCTGAACGCGGTGCTGGCCGGGTTTGGGCTGGCGTACCTGCCCGAGGATCTGGCGCGGGCTCACATTGCGGAAGGGCGCCTTGTCCGTGTGCTCGCCGACTGGTGCCCGCCCTTCTCGGGCTGTCACCTCTACTATCCGAGCCGAAGGCAGAACTCGCCGGCCTTCGCCGTGCTCGTCGACGCGCTGCGCTTTCGCGACTGAAAGGAGAGGCCGCCGCTCGCGCGGTTGATACTAAACCGACGCGACGCCGATGCCCGCGTCAGGCCGCTTTACGCTGGGATTTCCATGTCTCGTGGTGCTTGCCCCAGGCCGACATGACAGTCACCGCATCGTTCAGACTAAAGCCGAGCGGCGTGATCGAGTATTCCACGCGCGGCGGCACCTCGTCATAAGCGCGCCGGCTGATGAGCCCGTCGGCTTCCATCTGCCGCAATTGCTGCGTGAGAACCTTCTCGCTGACGCCAGGCAACAACCGGCGCAATTCTGCAAAGCGGTATGGCCGCAGGTGCAGTTCCCATAGCAGCGAGGTTTTCCACTTTCCGCCGATGGCCTGCAACGCGGCAGCAAAACCGCAGCTGTCTGGTTCCTTGCGCCTCATTTGGCAGCTCCTGTCATGATGGCGATAGCTTACCTCGAGGTGCGTACTTCTCAACGCAGCAAGAATTTATATCTTCGGATCGAGCGCGCCAAACATAAAACGGACCCTCGTCGAGAGGGCCATCAGTCTATCGGAGAAGTTATTATGACATCAAATGTCTGCGTGCTCGGCGCGGGCCGAATGGGCTCGTCCATTGCTCGAACGCTGCTCGATCGCGGCTACACAACGTGGGTCTGGAATCGGACCGCGGCAAAATGCGAGCCATTGGCGGCCCTTGGCGCCAAGGTCGTCCCTTCCGTGGAGGCTGGCATCCAGGCGGCCGAAATCGTGATCATCAATGTTCTCGACTATACCGCCAGCGATGCTTTGCTGAAGCGGGATGGCATCGCTTCGGCATTGGCCGGCAAAGCCGTTGTGCAACTCACCTCCGGCTCGCCGCGTCTGGCACGGGAAGAAGCGCGCTGGGTGGAGGCGCATGATGCCGGCTATCTGGACGGGGCGATCATGGCCACTCCGGATTTCATAGGCAAACCAGAGACCGCGCTGCTTTATTCGGGTTCCCGCGACGTTTACGAGAAGCACAAGCCGCTGCTTTTCGCGCTCGGCGGCGGCACGAGCTATGTCGGCGAGCTGCCTGGCCAGGCCTCTGCGCTCGATACCGCTCTGCTCACCCAGATGTGGGGCGGGCTCTTCGGGGCACTCCAGGGCATGGCCGTCGCCGAGGCCGAAGGTCTCGACCTGGAGACGTTCAGGAGCCATCTTTCCGCATTCAAGCCGGTCGTCGATGCCGCTCTGTTCGACGTGGTGGATAGAACAAATGCGCGCCGTTTTGCCGGCGACGACGCAACCCTCGCCTCATTGGGTGCCCACTACAGCGCCTTCCAGCACCTGCTTGAGGCATGCGAGGAGCGAGGTCTCGACGCGGCTATGCCGCGCGCCATGGATATGATCTTTCGACAGTCGCTTTCGCGCGGGCGCATGGAAGATGATTTCGCATCTCTCGCGCCCCTGTTTCGAAACGGCTCGCCGCGCCTGAGCCGGGAGCCAGCGAATGCATAGCGGCAAGACGAGAAGAACCGCGACCTGCTCGTGCCGGGGCGTGGAGCTTGTCCTCGCCGGAGAGCCGCGACGCGTCTATGCGTGCAGTTGCCTGGAGTGCCAGCGATGTACCGAACGGCGTTCTCGTATCGGGCGATCTACGCCGACTCCGCCCTTGTCGGCCTGAAAGGCGAGACCAGATCCTGGCGCAGAACCGGCTCGTCGGGGCAATGGTTGGAGCAGACATTCTGCACCACGTGCGGGTCGGTCGTTTTCATGCGGGCAGAAGGGCTGAAGGATGCGCTGTCGGTATCGGTCGGCTGTCTGGAGGACCCGGAATTCCCGCCCCCGATCATGCTCCATTGGCCTGCCCGAAAGCATAAATGGCTTTGTTTGGAAGGCGTGCCCGAAGCAGCCGCCTCTTGAGGAGCGGATCACCCAGAGCAGCGCGACACTTGGCTTGCGGCAGGGCGGAAAGCTGCCGCGGACGACTGCGACCCGAAGGCTCCCTTGCAACACTTTGCACTCCTCGACGTTCTCCCTCGGCTTCGCCCGGTGGGCTGCGGAAAACCGGCAGGCCGATCATAGTCGCCTTTGGTCGCGTTGTGGTTGGGCCGGCCAAGGAGGACGCAATGACGAAAGAGAGCAACAACACGCAGCAAGTTCTGCAGTGCATGACAACCGAGCACTTCGTGCTGCAGACCGCCCGCGCAGCCACGATTCAAGAAGCGAACCAGCGCGCCAATCTGTTCCTCACGTCGGTCTCCAGCGTAACGATCGCGCTGTCATTCGTCGCGCAAGTCACGGAAATGGGTATGCCTTTCGTGCTGTTCAGCCTGATCCTGCTGCCTTGCCTGTTCTTCATCGGTCTGGTCACCTTCGTGCGCGCCGTGCAGGTTGCGATCGAGGATATGGTGCACGCTCGTGGCATGGCGCGGATCCGGCACTATTACGTCGAAATCGCGCCAATCATGCAAAAGTACCTCATCCATTCCACGCATGATGACCGCTCGGCGGTGCTCGTCGACAAGGGCTTCAACCCGTCGCCCCTGCAGTATTTCATGACGACCGCAGGCATGGTGAGTACGATCAGCGGCGCGATCGCAGGCGTCTTTACGGGCATAGTGGCAACATCGGTAATCGGCTCGGGAATGTCGCTCGGGGTTATTTCCGGAATTTTGGCTTTCGTTACAAGCATCCTGCTGCTGCGGCATTACCACGCCCGAGCCTGGGCGGCGGCCGAGCAGAAATTGATGACACTTTTCCCGGGCGTGCCCGGCAAATGACGTCACTCAGCCCTGCTCGCCCCTACGCCGGTTGCAGCTGGCCGCGGCAAGGCGCGACCGCGCCAGGCAGAATCGCAGCCCTCGTCAGTCGAGCGGTTCATGCTGATAGAGCTCATCCATGCTGAGCGATGCCAGCGCAGCAAAGGGCGCCTGCTTTTTCACACGGCCGCCGCTCAGGATCACCACGTCGTCGCAGAACGAGATGGTGCTGTGATGATGGCTGATGACTATGGTCGTGCGGCGGCCTGCCCTCGATTTCAAGGTTTCGACGATTGCCGCTTCCGACAGTCCGTCCACCGCATTGGTGGCTTCGTCCAGGATGAGGATGTCGGGATCGCGCACCAGGGCTCTCGCCAGTGCGATCCGCTGCCGCTGGCCCGCTGAAAGATTGACGCCCCTGTAGCCGACGACCGTCTTGTAGCCCTGGGGCAGATGTTCAATGAACTCATGCGCCTCGGCCAGCCTTGCAGCGCGCTCGGCATCGCCGGCCGAGGCTGCGTCCTGCCCGTAGATTATGTTGTCGAAAATGGTGCCGTCCACCAGTTCGAGGTCCTGGCTGGCAAGCGCGATATGCCTTCGCCATTGGCTGGGATCGATCTGGTCGAGGGGTGATCCATCGACCAAAATTCTACCGGTATCAGGCTCGACAAAGCGGCACAGGAGATTGACGATTGTCGTCTTGCCCGCGCCTGACCGGCCGATGAGCGCCGTCGAGCGGCCGCTGCGGATTTCGAAAGCCGCCGAATGCAGCACCACGGCACGCCGGTCCTTGCCGGAATAGGTAAAGGTCACGTCATCGAACTTGATTCCCTGGCCCAGGCCGCGAAAGGGTCCGCTGCCTTGTGGAGGCTCGGGCTTGTCGGATGGATCCAGCATCCAGACCACCTCTTCAAGCGATCCGCTCAGGCCCTGCAACTGGCTCCAGGCCATTTGCAAGGCCCGC
The DNA here is from genome assembly GCF_004022765.1 of Mesorhizobium sp. M6A.T.Cr.TU.014.01.1.1. Taxonomy (NCBI): domain Bacteria; kingdom Pseudomonadati; phylum Pseudomonadota; class Alphaproteobacteria; order Hyphomicrobiales; family Phyllobacteriaceae; genus Mesorhizobium; species Mesorhizobium sp. M6A.T.Cr.TU.014.01.1.1. The sequence goes on along the minus strand of NZ_RZPG01000029.1, from coordinate 55,177 downwards.
ATATACGGCTGCAGCCTGTAGAGCAGGATGACGAACGCGACGATCAGCGGGAAACTCACGCCCACGAACCAGGCGCCGATCACCACCGCCAGAAAGAGCATCGCGTGGAGAACCTCGGTCAGCGGCGGCAACGCGCCCTGGCGTGTAAGCAGGACGAAAGCAGCGCGGCGAACCCCATCCGATGCCTGATCGAATACCGCCTTCTCGCGCGCCTCCTGTCCGAAAATGCGGATCAGACGCCCGGCATGCACGAGGTGGAGCATCTGCGATGCGAGATCGCTGTTGCGCGAGGCGACGCTGCGGCTGGGCGCCTTCAAATTGGCTGACAGCACAGCGTGCGCGATCTGAACGAGAACCAGCCCCAGCGTGACCAACAGCGTCATCTGCCAGGAAAGCAGGAGCAGAAAGACCAGCAGGATGATTGCAGCCGAGGCGCTGACGATGGCCGCCAGCATGATCTGGATCGCATCCGATGCCCGCCAGGATTCGTTGGATATGATGTTGAGCAGCCGTCCGGGACTTTGCTGGAGGAAGAATGGGTAACCCACCCTCAGCAACTGCTCCGACAGCGCACTGCGGATCGAATGGCTGGCTTTGCCATAGATGAAAGTCGTCAGCAGCGTGTTTGCGAAGGCGAAGATGTTCTTCAGGACGATCGAGCCGAGGATGGCGGCCGAGATGACGATCAGCCGGTCGCGCTCGCTCAAGCTCGATCCGACGTGCTGGAACACGGCGGAAAAGCCGGCCATACCAGCTTGATCCCCCTGCCCCATGATGATGCCCAGCAAGGGGATGATCAAACCTATGCCGAAGCCTTCAAGGGCGGCGCTGACAAGGCCGAGAAGCACCACGGCGGGAAGCAGCCGCAACTGCTTCCTTCCAAGCGCGCGGCGCAGCATCGGCAGGCTCGGCGGTACCAGTCGCATTATGGCGTATTCACCCTCGCCTCGGCATTTGCCTGTTGATCCTGTGCTTGCTGATCCTGCCGCACTTGCGGCGCCTCTGGCCGTCTCGCCAGCAAAAGCACCGCGAACTTGGCCGCGCCGAGCATATTCATGGCGACGATCGGCCAGTGCGACAGCTTGAGTTCGCAATCGAACGCAGGACCCTTCACCAATTCCCGGAAAGCCGATCTGACTGCCCAGTAGAAATGGCGAAGCAGCCAGGGCGCACGGCGAACATGTTTCAGGCACAGCCCGCCATTGCCCATGCTGTAGTCGCGGTGGAGTTTTTCGATGGCTTTGCGATCTCGCCGGCCGTGATGGTGGAAGATCGTCATATCAGGCACATACTCGACCGGGATGCCGAGCAGCACCGCTCGCACGAGGTAATCCGTATCCTCCGCGGAGCGCAGCGGGCCGCCTGCGCCGAACCGCTCGTCGAAAAGCCCGATACGGGCCGCAACATCGCGGTGCATCGTCATGTTGCATCCCAGGACAAAGCCGCCGGGATGAACATCCGATGTAAGCCGCTCGCGGACCGGCGACCGCTTGATCGTGAACGGCAGATCCCTGGCATCGCCGATCTCGACGCGGCCTCCCCGGACGACCCGTTCCCCGGTCGCATAGTGTCGCTGCAAATCGCTGAGGTAGTCACCATGGACCTGACAATCATCATCGACGAAGACCAGCACACGGCCTCGTGCGCGCGCCAGGCCGGCGTTGCGGGCCGCAGCCAATCCGGGTCGTGCCTCGCAAATAGCCTTCAATGGAATGTCCGACAGTTCGGCGATGCTGGCCAGGCGCTCTGCCGTGCGGTCGGTCGAGCCGTTGTCGACAACCACGAGTTCGGCCGCGAAGGCAGGATGGGCACGGCACGCGGCCTGGATCGACTTGATGCAAGGCTCAAGCACCGCAACGCGGTTGCGTGTGCAGACGATGAAGCTGACCTCGGGCGCTGGTCCATGCTGCGATCCGACCGAAATGGGCGCAGGCATCGTCGCGCGGTTGTGCTGCAGAAGCTGGTGGGATTTGACTGTCATTCTAGCTCGACCCGAGGGAAGGCAGAACCGCTGCGGCCGGCACGGACTGCAAGTACCGCGACAAGGCGTCGACCTGCCTGGTCGCCGACATCGAGACGAGACTGAACCGCGGCGCGTAAGCGCCAGCACGCAATGCGTACCGCTCGCGACGCCGAATGAGGTCCCATTTCGCGGTCCGCGTCAGGAACTCGTGCGTCAGCAGCGGTTGCATCTCATCTGATATGAGTTGGTAGAGGAAATAGAACAGGTTCAGCGTGCCGGCCTCATAGCTAGGCCTCGTGTCTGCCGGCAGTCCGGAAATTCTCGCTTCCAGTGCCAGAAGCCATTCGGCGGCACGGCCTACCGTATCCGTCGAGACAGCATCGCCGATGTCGCGCAGGTCCCGCGTGTTTTGCGCGAGGCCTTCCCGCTCAAGGGTCTCGGCCACGATCTTCAAATGTGTCCTCCGCATTTCCCCCTTGTGCCGGTTCGTCACGCTATCGCCATGGATACGATAGGCAATCAGGTTTTCGGGGATCATTGCGGCCGGGTAACGGTCGGTAAGCCGTCTGAATAGATCGAAATCTTCGGCGTGCCTGTAGCTCTCGTCGTAATATAGATCGCCGCCCTTTATGACGTTCCTATTATAGACCACTGTCGGATGCATGAATATCGTGAAGAACCTCGACAATATCCGAAGGAGATTTTCTTGGAGCGCCGGATCGGGCAAGCCCTTGACGATGCGGTTGCCAAGCAGGAAATCGACGCCTGCGCCACACAGAGCAAGGTCGGGCCGCTGATTGAAGAGCGCTACCTGACGCGACAGGCGCCAGGGATAGGCGATATCGTCCGCATCCATCCTGGCGACCAGATCGCCCCGTGCCACAGACAGCCCTTCATTCAGGGTTGCGATCAGGCCGCGGTTTTCTCGTGAGATGATGGAGATGCGATCGTCAGATTTGCGGTAATTCTGCAGGATCTGCAGGGAATTATCCGTCGATCCGTCGTTGATCGCAATGATCTCCAGGCGATCGTAATCCTGCCGCAGGATGCTGCCGAGCGCGGCAGCCAGATAAGGTCCGGCATTATAGATCGGCAGCAGAACGGACACCAAGGGAGCGGCCATGGTCAGCTCCGATCCGTTCGCGGGAGGTCGCGTGCCAAGGATGATGTGCGGCCATCAAGCGGGCCACTGAAACGGGCTCCTGCTGTCCTCCCGAGCCACCCGCCACCGTTCGTTTTGACGCCTGTCGGGATGACGGCGCCGGCTCTTGGCGCAACATAGGGAAAATGGCGCTTGAGGCTGTTGAGCGGCTTTTCGAAAACCAGCCATGAGACTGAAGCCACGATGAGGGTCGCCGTTCCCGCAACCAGGAATCGCCCCGGTCCTTGCTCCGAGACGTTGAGCGGGATCCAAGGCTGGGACATGACGGCGAGCGACAGGACGAGGGGATGGTACAGGTAAACGCCATAGCTGACGCGGCCAAGCGCCAGTAGTGGCGGCAGTTCGAGAAGCCTCCCCCGATAACCGCCAAGGCCGGACGAGCAGCTCGCCACGACCACTACAAGCGGCGCGAGAGGCAGGACTTCCAGCAGCACCCAGCGGCCCCATTCCTGCACGGGATTTGCCGGCGTCGGCGCAAGCCACTGCAAGACGAAAAACGCGGCCGCGAGTGCCGGCCAGCCAAGTCGCAGCCACTGCGGCAAGGCTGCGGTTCTGGTTCGGTAGACTGCAAGCAGCGCGCCTGACGCCAGCGCGTCCATCGATGCCGGCGGAAGCAGGTCGCGGGCAAGGTCGGGACTTCCAGCGATCGGCCAGTAAAAGCGATACGACAGCGACAGCAGGATGACGCCGATACAGATCGATTGAAGACGCCGGCGCGGCGCCAGCAACACGATCAATGGCCAGACGATATAGAACTGCTCCTCGATGCTCAGGCTCCAAAGATGGGCAAGGACCCAAGGCGTCCATTCGTTGCGCAGCGCGAACCAGAAATTCGACAGATAAAGCGCATGCCAGACCAGCGATCCCCTCGACTGCTCCAGATCGACCAGCCAAACGAAACCCAGCACGGCAAAGTAGGGAGGGAATATGCGCAGCGCCCGCCTGATGTAGAAGGATTTGAGTGCTGGCGCCGTTTCGAATTCAGCGGCCGAGCGCGCGTCCAGAAGAAGGCGCGTGATCAGAAACCCGCTCAGCACGAAGAACAATCGCACGCCGATGTGGCCCCAGAAGGAAGAACCTCCCGCCGCAAAGAAATGCGAATACATCACCATCGTCACCGCGATGGCCCTCAGCGCGTCCAATTGCGTGTCGCGTCTCATCGGCCGCGCCCGCCAGTTGGATGTCTCCGCCGAAATTGCCGCCGCCGCACGCGTTCGCCGCGGGCCACTTTGCGGATGACGGCGCAACATGGCTGATCGTTTTTGCTCGAAGCGCAGCGTCTTGCGCGTGCTCCAGAGGTCCGGGCGGGGCGACCGAATGGCTCTGCGCCAATCCCCGCCAGTGGGTCCACCAGATTGCAGATTGCCTCAACACCACGCTTCACCGGGCCTCCAGGGAGAATTGCCAAGGAGAGTCTCTTCACGCCATCGAATGCCCCAAGCCCGACGATAGGAAAAAAATGCTGCGCCGCAACACAAAATGTTAACGTGACTGAAATAGTCGCGTGAGGTACGCCTGCGAAATGCGCGAAAACCGCCCGAAATTGCCTATTTTGGCAGTTTTGCGTCCGAATCCCCGACTTATCCACACTTCGTATTGGCGTGAGCGCGCTGCAATGCAGCATGATCGATCGCTAATCAAGAGGAAACGGGCCCACAGACCTGACCTAAACAGAGCACAAAGCTCCCATCGTTGCCGATCGGGTCTCGTAGTTGGGGGACAAAAGCCGGCATAGTTTATGTCCACTTTTGACCCCCTGCGCCCACTCTCGGCCAATCCTTACGCCGGTTGCAACTCCCTGCGCGGCAGCCGCGGGAGGGCGATCGCCACCGCCACCGCGCCGAGCCCGACAAGGGCCGAGCCGATGAACAGCCAGGAATAGCTGGCATAGGCATCGAACACCATGCCGCCGGCGAGCGGGCCGAAGGCCATGCCGATGCTGGACAGCATGGTGACGGCACCAAACACCGTGCCGAGGATGCGCTGGCCGAAATATTCGCGCGCCAGCACCGCATAGAGCGGCATCACGCCGCCATAGGTGGCGCCGAAGATGATGGCGAGCGTGTAGAATTGACCAAGCTCGCTGACGGCGAGATAGGCTGCGATGACCACGGACTGTATCGCCAGACCGGTAATCAGCACCGGCTTGACCCCCAGCCGGTCGGCAAGCACGCCGTATAGAAGCCTGCCGCCTAAGCCGGCCAGGCCCTCGATGCTGTAGATGCTGACCGCCGCCATCGGCGCTATGCCGCACAGCATCGCATAGCTCACCATGTGGAAGATTGGCCCGGAATGCGCCGCGCAGCAGGCAAAGAAGGTCAGTGCCAGAACGATGAATTGCGGCGAGCGGAACGCTTGTGGAACTGACATGCCGGTATCGTTGGCGGCAATATCGGCGGCTGCGCCGTCGGCGGCAGGCTTGGGCGGCTGGCGCACCAGCAATGCGGCCGGCACCAGCAGCGCCCATGCCGCGACGCCGATGACGAACATGGCGGTGCGCCAGTCATAGGCCGTGATCAGCCATTGCGCGAAGGGCGAGATCGTCATCGGCGCCACGCCCATGCCCGCCGAGACCAGGGAAACGGCCAAGCTGCGATTGGTGTCGAACCAAGCGGCGGTCAGCGCGATCATCGGCGCGAAGAAGGCGCTTGCCGCCAGGCCGACGAGCACGCCATAGGTGATCTGGAAGACAAGCAGCGAGCCGGTGCGGCTGGCCAGCACCAGCGCCAGCCCGAGCAGCAACGCACCTGTCATCACCACGATGCGGGCGCCGTAGCGATCGTAAATGGCGCCCCAGGCGAAGCCGCCGAGGCCCATTACCAGGAAGTTCAGCGTCATAGCGCTCGATATGCCGGCGCGCGACCAATCTGTGTCGAGCGCCATCGGTTCGAGGAAAATCGCCAGCGAGAACATCGCCCCGAGGGCGACACAGGTCATCACAGCACCTGCCGCGACGATGACCCAACGATAGGAAAGGCTCATGTTTTTCTCCCGAGATCGTTTGGACACGGCGCGACTTCTTTCGAGCTTCGTCACACCGCTTGCGTCCGAAGGACGATGGCGACATTTCGAATCCTACAATCCGGTTGCGTTTTTTATCCAGTCGGGAAATCGCCCCACTCAATTGCTCCATTGCATTGACCGTGCACTGTCCTGAGCTAGATTTCCAACCTGGCGATCAGGAGCTAACAGGCATGGAACTTCATCGCGGCCGTCTCATCGACCACGTCCAGCTGGTGGTCAGGGATCTCAAGGCCAGCCGCCGCTTCTACGAGGCGGTTTTCAAGGTGCTCGACGTTCCCATCGGCGGCAGCGCCGAGGATTATTTCTGGGCCGACGAGCTGTTCGTCTCCAGCATCGACAGCCGGGCGGCCAACGGGCAACTGACCGGGCGCCACCACCTTGCCTTCCAGGCAAAGGACCGCGCGATGGTCGACGCCTTCTACAAGGCCGGCCTCGATGGCGGCGGCACGGACAATGGCGCACCGGGCGAGCGGCAGCACTACCATCCCGGCTACTATGCCGCCTTCCTGCTCGATCCCGACGGCAACAACATCGAGGCCGTCTTTCACGGGCCGGCGAACCGCAGCGCCGCTTCGGTGAAGATTACGTTTTAGCTCGATGGACAGGGATTCTCGTTACGTCGCGCCGCGCCAGGGCTTGATATTAAACTTCAACGCAGCGACGCTCAAAGGCTACCGCATGGCCATCGAGGAAGCGCCGCTGTCTTTGCCACGGAGCGCCTGCCCTATCGCGTCAGCGCCGCCATCTGGCTCGCCAGGAAGTCGACGAACAGCCGGGCGCGGACCGGTAGCTGCCGCCCATACGCATGGACGATGTGCACCGGCATGGTCGGCATCGCCACCTCGGGCAGGATGCGGACCAGACGGCCGGTGTCGAGATCGTCCTGCACGGCAAACTGCATCAGATGCGCGATGCCGGCTCCGGCAAGCGCCGCTTGCCGGATGGCGCCGCCGTCATCGGTGTCGAGTCGCCCGTTCGGCACGATCACCGTGCCGTCGGCCAAGGTGACGGGATAAGGCCGGCCGGCCATCTGGTAGCGGACGAAGTCGTGGTTCTGCAAATCCTCGATCGAGGCCGGCCGGCCGCGCCGTTCGACATAGGCGGGCGACGCCACCAGCACGATCGGCAGATTGGCGATCTTGCGAGCGATGAGCCCGGTGTCCGACAGCGCCCCCATGCGCACCGCGACGTCATAGCCTTCGCGGATCAGGTCGGCGTGGCGGTCGGTGACGCTGAGCTCGAGCTTCACCTCGCCGTGCTGAGCCAGGAACGCTTGCGCCCATGCGGCGATCAGGCCGCGCCCGAGTTCGACGGATGCCGTGACGCGCAGCAGGCCGCGCGCCGTATCGGCCATCTGGACGATGTCCTCGGCATCGTCGAGCGCTCTCAGCAAAGGCGCGACCCGCTCGTAATAGGCGAGGCCTTCGCTGGTCAGTGCCAGGCGGCGCGTCGAGCGCTGGATCAGCCTGACGCCCAGCCGCCGCTCGAGCCGCGCTACGCTCTTCGACACCGCCGACGGGCTGGAGCCGACCAGCCGGCTGGCGGCATGGAACGAACCGGCATCGACCGTGCGCACGAAGGCGACGAGACCGGCGGTCTTTTCGAGGATGGTGGTCATTCAAGAATTCCAGGCACGAAAGAACCGATCGAGGCGATCCTAATACGCTATCCCATCACTATTAAATACCGCTCATCGTCAACGAAGGAGAGATTTGATGAGCAAGCTGAACGGCAAGGTGGCCATCGTCACCGGCGCCTCCAAGGGTATCGGCGCCGGCATCGCCAAGGGTCTTGCGGCGGCCGGTGCCGCCGTGGTCGTCAACTATGCTTCGTCGCGGGAAGGTGCGGACCGCGTCGTTGCCGCGATCAAGGCCGCAGGCGGCCGAGCCATTGCCGTCCACGGTGACGTGTCGCAAGCGGCCGACGTGCGCCGCCTGTTCGAAGCCGCCAAATCGTCGTTCGGCGCGGTGGACATCCTGGTCAACAATGCCGGCGTCTTTGCGTTCGAGCCGCTGGAAGCGGTGACCGAGGCCGAATTCCACCGTGAGTTCGACACCAATGTGCTGGGCACCATCCTGACCATCCGGGAAGCGGTGAGCCATTTCGGCGCCGGAGGCGGCAGCGTCATCAACATAAGCTCGGTCGCCAGCCTCAACCCGCAGCCGAACTCGCTGGTCTACGCCGCCACCAAGGGCGCGGTGGATTCGATCACGCTGTCGATGTCGAGAGAACTGGGCGCCCGCAACATCCGCGTCAACGCCATCGCGCCCGGCGGCGTCGACACCGAAGGCCTGCAGCGGATCGGCATCGTCGGCAGCGAGTTCGAGAAGCAGGTCATCGCCATGACCCCGCTCGGCCGCTTCGGCCAGCCCGACGACATCGCCCGAATCGCGGTGTTCCTCGCCTCAGACGACGCGTCCTGGCTGACCGGCGAGCGCATCACCGCCTCGGGGGGCTGGCGATAGGCATCGAGCGCGGACTGCGCCGTTTCACGGACCCAAGCAGCGACATTGATCACCGGCAATCGATGACGGGGGCGATCTGTGCCCTATGTTGCGACGAGGGAGGAGCGCCGTTCGGTACCGATGACGGCGAGGAACCAGGAAGATGACGGACGACGAAAGAGCAATCCGAAAGCTGGTCGAGACGTGGATTGATGCGAGCAAGCGTGGAGACACCGCAACCGTCCTCAGCCTGATGACGGACGACGCGATCTTCATGGTTCCCGGCCGGGAGCCTTTCGACAAGGAGATCTTCGCAGCGGCCGCGCAGGAGATGGCCGGCGTTCACATCGACGGCACGAGCGATATCGTGGAACTACAGCTTCTCGGCAGTTGGGCCTTCATCCGCAGCCGCATCGACATGACCGCGACGCCGCCGAACGGGAAGCCGGTGCGTCAATCGGGATATACGCTGACGCTCCTGCGCAAGGAGGCTGATGGCGCGTGGCGGCTGGCCCGCGATGCGAACCTGCTGACCGCGCAAGACTAGAGCCGGTCTCCGGCATCTCTGCACCGGAAGGTGCGCCAGGGGAGCGATAAGATGGCAAAGAAGCGATGCAGCTCGCCCTGAACAGCGTTCCCCTCCTCCACCTGATCACACCGGCAACAGGGCGTTCGGCTTGACATCGGCGATGGAGGCGAAAGTGTGCGTTTCGCGCACGCCGGGCAGTGGCAGGATGACCCGCTGCAGGAAATCCTGGAACACCGCCATATCGGCGATCCGCGCCTTCACCAGATAATCGAAACCGCCAACCACCATATGGCACTCCAGAACCTCCGGAGCTTTCGCCACGGCTTCGGCGAAACGGTCAAAGACATGCGGCGCCGTGTGGTCAAGCCGGACCTCGATGAACACCAGCGTTCCCCGGCCGACCTTGCGCGGATCGAGCACGGCCCTGACCGCGGTGATGAACCCGTCGCGGAACAGCCGCTTCACCCGCTGGCTGGTTCCGGTCGGCGAAAGCCCGACACGCCCGGCAAGATCAAGCGTCGTCCGGCGCCCGTCCTCCTGCAGCAGCCGGAGCAGGCTGCGGTCTATCTGGTCGAGATCGCCCATCTCACAATCCACGCTATCTCAGGGATTTATATGCTAATTTCACGCAGAGATGTCAAAATCAACGTATTTCATCACATAAAACCCCGCAATAGCCTGCGCTTCCCTCACCCACTCAAAGCGAACGTGGTGAGCCAATTCGACGAACACAGGAGTGCAGGATGACCAAGGAAGCGTTCAGCCCAACCCGCAAGAGTGCGGCGGAAATCAGCAAGGGAGCGACCGAGATCCTGGTGCTGAGCGAAGCCGACGTGATGGCGTGCATCGACCTCAGCCAGCTTCTCGATGTTCTGGAAGACGGCTTCAAGGCGCTGTCACAAGGCAAGGTCGTCAATCCACCCCGACCACAACTCGACATCCCCGGGGCCGGCTACAGCCTCGCCATGCCGGCCTGGATGGAGGGCATGAACCTGACCGTCAAGATCGTCAATGTCTTCGAAGGCAACCTGGCCAAGAACTTGCCCAGCCACCTCGCCACCATCAGCCTGTTCGATCCGCTGTCCGGCCTGCCGGTCTGCATCATGGACGGCACCTTCATAACAGCGGTGCGAACCTCCGGCTCCGCCGTGCTGTCGGTGCGCGCGCTTGCCCGCCGGGACGCCAGGATTGCGACCGTGGTCGGCGCCGGCGTGCAGGCCAACCAGCACCTGCATCTGTTGCCGCTGGTGCGCGACTTTGCCGAAATCCGTGTCGCTTCAAAGAGCTTCGACGATGCGGCAGCGCTTGCCCGGCTGCATCCGTCGGTGGTGGCGGTCGCCGACATCGAGGCGGCAGTGCGCAGTTCCGACGTGGTGTGCCTGGCGACCCACTCCTACGAGCCGGTGATCGACGCAGGCTGGGTCCAGCCGGGCACGCATATCTCGTCGGTCGGGGTGGCGCCGCCCGGCGGTGAAATGCCGATCGAGCTCATCGGCAAATCCAGTCTTTTTGTCGAGACCAAGGATGCATTCAAACCGACCCCGGTCGGCTCTTGCGAGCTTGCCGACTTCGACCCGGATTTCGGCACCGAGCTTGGAGCCATGCTGCTCGACCGCGCGCCGGGCCGCGTTTCGGATCAACAGATCACCACCTACAAGGCGATGGGCATTGCCATGGAAGACATGGTCGCCGCCGACCTCGCCTATCGTTGCGCCAGGCGTCTGCGCAAGGGAAAGCTCATCGTGCTGTAGGCGCGTGCCGCGAGCCAGGCGGGATCGACGTTGCTGACGATGGCGCTCAGGCCGGCCCGCGCTTCAGCGCCTGCGCCATGCAGTGGATGCCGCCGCCGGTCTTCGAGATCTCGCTCATGTCGACCGCCGCCACCTCGAAGCCGCGCGCCTTGAGCTGGCCGATCAGCGTCTGGCTGGACGTCGGCGCGATCACCCTGTCCTTGCCCAGCGACATGAAGTTGCAGCCGAGCGCCATCGTATCCTGGAACGGCACGTCGATGATCTCGTGGCCCTTGCCCTTCAGCCAGTCGACGATGCCCGGCTCCGTGCAGGCGAGGCAGACGGCGGTCAGCTTTTCGGCGATCGGCACCACCATCAGATCGATATGGACATAATATTCGTCGATGAAGGCGATGCGGGTCTCCCAGCCCTCCTTGTCGAACCAGGCCTGGACCTGGCGCGCGCCCTCCTCCTGCGTGCGAGCGCCGCCGCAGCCGATCAGCACCACGCCGTCCTCGATGACGTTGAAGTCGCCGCCCTCGAACGTGCCCGCCGTGACCATGTCGTAGATCGGAATGCCGAGCTTCTCATACGTGCGGATCGCCGCGTAATTCTCGCCGCGCCGCCACCAGTTGGCCATCGCGGTGATGATGACGCCATACGGCGTCATGACACTGGAATCGCGCGAATAGACCTGCATCGGCAATTCCGGCGTCGGCTCGTGCCAGTGGATGTTGACGCCGAAATGCTCGTAGGCGGCGACCAGGTCCTTGTGCTGCGCCTGCGCGATCTGGACGTTGCACGGCGCCTCGCGCAGATGCTTGCGCGACAGCGAGCTGGTCGAGAGGTGGCGCAGGAAATTCGGCGAGCCGAGCAGCACGTCGGTCAGCACATCGGTCTCGTTGGCAAAGCCCCAACCGGTCAGCGGCTTGGTGCCTCCGGCCGGGTTGCGGCGCTGCAGCGAAAACGGTTCTGCTACGATGCGGTCATGAACGGTCATGGGGTTCTCCTGGCTTGGGTGATCACGCGGCTTGCGGGTTGCTTGGTATCCACCAGTCCCGTCCGCGCGGGGTGGTGACATATTCCGGCCAGCGGAAATGGATCGGCGGCTCATAGTCGCAGAGCGGCGCCAGCCATTTGCTGCCGCCGATGCCGCCACCGGTGCGGGCGACGAATTCGTCCATCGCCGCATCGCGGGCGGCCTTGTCTTCCAGCAGGCGAAGTGCTGCCAGCGCGATCGTCTTCGCGGCACAAGTGACCATCGGATCGATCGTCGCAGAAATGCCGCCCAGCGCGTTCATCGCCCAGGACGGATAGGCGTGGCCATTCCCGGAACGCAGCGCCGGGCGGGCGACGTAGAACCGCGCCGTCGGCGTGTGCCACGACATGTCAGTGTAGTCGTCGGAGGTCGAATTGAGCTGCGACGGCGGCAGGTCGCGGCGCAGGATTGCTTCTGCATCCTGCGGCGCAATCAGCTGCTCCAGCTCGGCGATTAACGGCTCGTCGGTCGCCGTGCCGCCGGCATTGACCTGGATTTCGCGGGCGATCGCCTTGGCCGTCTCGTCCCAGCGCGGCGGCCCGACCGTCGACAGCGCCTCATAGGCGATGCCTGACATTGCGTGATTGGCCAGCCCCGGCCGCGATTTCGACACCCAGTGCCGCTCATGGCGGCAGCCGCTCATTTTCGCGGCGGCTTCCGCATTGCGGTCGAGCACGGCGGTCACCTGCTCGGCCATGGCAAGCGTCGGCACGCGGATCATGTACTGGATCTCGGCCAGCCCCGCCGGCAGATTGTCAGCGGTCGCCTGTCCTGCCGTCAGGATCGCCTCGCTGATCGACCAGCCGCCCTGATGCGGCAGCATGGAATCGCGCAGCGCCTTGGACGCCATGTACATCATCATGAGCGCGTCGTTGGCGCCAGGAGCCCTGACCGCCGAATGCGCCTGCGGGATCGGCGCGCCATCGCTTGCGCGAACCCAATTTTCGGGTTCGTCGCACGCAAAGCGGTAGATCATCGCATAGGCCGCGCCGCAATGCGTGTCCCAGCGCGCCGTGTTGCAGAGCGGCAGCATGTAGAAGGGATGGAAGGAGATCATGCCGGCGAGCCCGTCATAATAGCCCTTCGCCGCATGGATCGGCTTCGACCCCCGCACTTTCTCCGCCGGCTCGCCGGTGAAGCGCAGCGTGCCCGATATGCCGTGCCGCTGCATCGCCGCCTTGGTCGCCAAAAGCCCGCCGAGGCTGGCGATACCGAGCCCGGAATGCGGATCGGTGTGGCCGCCGGCCTCAGCGCCGAGGCCCGCGCGCGGTCGCTTGACGGTCGCCGCGTCCTGGCAATTGCCCGGCACAGCGTCGTATTCGGCGTACATGCCGATGGTCGGCCCGTCGCCGTTGGTCCAGTGGGCGCAGAAGGCGGTGGGCATGCCGCCGGAGCCTTCCTCGACGGAAAAACCTTCGTATTTCAGCCGCTCGACATACCAGGCGGCCGACTGGTATTCGCGCCAGGCGGTCTCGCCGAAATCGAAGATCGTCCGCGTCCACGCCGACAGCGACGGCTGGACGTCGTCCAGACAGGCAAGCGCGGTCGCTTGGGCTGAGGTGGTCACCGGTTCCTCCATCGGTCAAAGAAAGCAGTGAAGCGCCTCGCCAAAAAGTGATATGTTTTCCCGGCTCATGCAAATTCGGTTCACCTCTTGAGAATTCCATCGACGCAGGCGCTGCGCGCGCTCGACAGTTTTGCCCGCCACGGCAGCGTCTGGCGCGCCGCTGACGAACTGCATCTGACCCGCAGCGCGGTCAGCCACCAATTGCGCCTGCTCGAACGCGATCTCGGCTTCGACCTGCTCGAGCGCATCGGCAAGGGCGTGGCGCTCACCTCGCGCGGCCAGCGCTACGCCAGCGACGTGCGCAAGGCGCTGACGGTGCTGGGCGATGCGGTGACGCGCCATGCCGGCACCGGCGTCGGCGGCTCGTTCAGCGTCAGTTGCACCCCGGGCTTCGCCTCGCTGTTCCTGTGCACTCACATTGGCGAATTCCGGCAGATGTACCCCGATGTCGCGCTGCGCATCCTGACGCCGCGGCGGCTGGACGATGTCAGCAATGCCGAGGCCGACGCCTTTATCGCCTTCGGCGTCGGCAACTGGCCGAACCGCGCGGTCGAGCTGTTGTGCGAGATCTCATTCACGCCTCTGTGCAGTCCGACGCTGCTCAACAAGATCGGCGGCTTTTCCAAGCCCGCCGACGTGCTGCGCGCCAATCTCCTGCATCTCGGCGACACCGAGGACTGGGCGCGCTGGCTGGCGCTGTCGAAGGTCGAGAATCCCGACATCGAGGGCGGCATCTTCTTTTCCGACATGAACCTGGTTTTCTCGGCGGCGATCGCCGGCCAGGGCATCGCCATGGGCGACGAGCTGACCAGCCGCCGGGCGCTGAGCGAAGGCCGGCTGGTGCGCCCGTTCGACATCGCGATCAAATCACCGCGGTCGTATTTTCTCGTGTCAGAGCATGCGAAGGCCGGGCATCCGGTGCTGAATGTTTTTAGTGGATGGTTGCGGTCGAAGCTGTCGGAGAACCAGCGTTAATCTCCCCCCTTGAGGGGGAGATGGCCGCGAAGCGGCCAGAGGGGGTTGGTCCGACTGGGCTCGGCCCGATCTGCTTTCAAAGAAAGAGGAAGTCGCCACTCCACGCGCAGCGACCCCCTCTGTCGCCTTCGGCGACATCTCCCCCTCGAGGGGGGAGATTAGCTGCATAGATGAATCAAATTTGCCGGTCAGGCGAAAACTATTCGGTTGCGGTAAGCCGCCGCCCTGCCTACGATTTCAATCAGCATTGAGGACAAAGGCAGGATGCAGCAACCCGGCCGGGCCGCAGAGATCAAGGCAATCGGGATCGGCAAGAGCTTCGGCTCATTCCGTGCGCTGGACGATCTGACGCTCGATATCGGCCGCGGTGAGTTCCTGACCCTGCTCGGTCCGTCAGGCTCGGGCAAGACCACCTTCCTGATGATCCTTGCCGGCTTCATTCAGCCCACCGACGGCCGCCTTTACAGCGACGGCGTCGACATCACCGAGCGACCGGCCGAGCAGCGCGCCGCCGGCATGGTGTTCCAGGGCTACGCGCTGTTCCCACATATGAGTGTCGAGGCCAACATCGCCTTCCCGCTCAAGGTGCGCAAGAAATCGTCGGCCGAGATCAAGCGACGCGTCAGTGAGATGATCGAGCGCGTCGGGCTGAAGGGCCACGAGAAGAAACTGCCGTCGCAATTGTCCGGCGGTCAGCAGCAGCGCGTGGCGCTGGCACGCGCCCTGGTATTCGAGCCGGGCGTGCTTTTGCTCGACGAGCCGTTCTCAGCGCTCGACAAGGGCCTGCGCGGCCAGATGCAGGCCGAGATGAAGCGGCTGCACCAGGAGACGGGCACCACCTTCGTCTTCGTCACCCACGACCAGAGCGAGGCGCTGGCGCTGTCGTCGCGCGTCGCCATCTTCAACCACGGCAAATTGCTGCAGGTCGGCGCGCCGGACGAGGTCTACGACCGGCCGGCCAACCGTTTCGTCGCCGAGTTCCTCGGCGAGATCAACATGCTGCCGCTGAAGGGCGTGCGCAACGCCGACAATGGCGCCACCGGCCTGTGCGAAGACCGCACCATCAACCTGCGCGGCAATGCCAACGCGGTCGGCAGCAACGCCATCCTGGCGATCCGGCCAGAATACATGTCAATCGCGCCCGAAGCGGCAGCGGGCGAGAACGGCATCGCCGCCACCGCGGTCGCCTCGACCTATCTTGGCGCTGCGACGCGGCTCGATCTGACGACACGCCAGGGCGCCAAGGTGACGGTCTCCGTGCCGAACGAGGTTGCCGCCTCGGCGCTCAGCAAGGGCAATTCCGTGTGGCTGACATGGCCGGCGGAAAAGGGTTTCCTCCTTCCGGACGGAGGACAATGACGATCGGCGTGGCGAAGCTGAAATTCGCCAAGCCTACTTTCGGGAAATATCAACGACAAAAAAAGGGGAACTGACATGACAAATGAAACCAAGAAACATTCCATCGAGACGCTGTCCGCCAGGGCGGCGCGCGGCGAAATCTCGCGTCGGCAGTTCACGCAGCTGGCTGCACTCGTGCTGGCCGGCACGCCGATGCTGCTGCGCTCGACCGGTGCCTTCGCGCAAGCCAAGCAACTGGTGCTGGTCAACTGGGGCGGCGACGCCATCACTGCCTATGATGCGGCCTATGGCCAGGCTTTCACCAAGGAGACCGGCATCACCGTCAAGATGGACGGCTCCGGCCCAACCGAAGGCGCTATCGCCGCGCAGTTCAAGAGCGGCGCTCCGACCTGGGACCTGGTCGACGTCGATCCGTTCTCGGCCATCACGCTCGGTGCGCAGGGCATGCTCGAGCCGATCGACTATTCGATCGTCGACAAGAAGAAGATGCGCGAGGGCTTCGGCTGGGAGCACGCCGCCTCGACCTATTTCTTCTCCTATGTCATCGCCTACGATTCCGAGAAATTCGGCAGCCAGGCGCCGACCGGCATGGCCGATTTCTTCGACGTGGCGAAATTCCCCGGCAAGCGCTCGCTCTACAAATGGGGCGTGTCGAGCTGGGAAGCCGCTCTTTTGGCCGACGGCATCGCACCGGCCTCGCTCTACCCGCTCGACCTCAAGCGCGCGCATGACAAGATCGCCGCCTTCAAGGAGAATGTCGTCGCCTATTGGGGCGGCGGCGCCGAAAGCCAGAGCGTGCTGCTCGACGGCGAGGCCTCGATGGCGATCGTCTGGTCGACCCGGGCCTCGCTGATCGAGCAGGATTCCGGCGGCAAGATCAAGTTCATCTGGGACCAGGGCCTGATCTCGCCCGGCGCGCTCGCAGTGCTCAAGGGCAATCCCGGCGGCAAGGACGCGGCGATGAAGTTCATCGCCAGCGCCCAGGATCCGGAAAAGCAGCTCATTATGTTCGACAAGCTCGGCCAGGGTCCGGCCAATCCGGCGACCGACGCGCTGATCCCCGCCGACAAGAAGCGTATCAACCCGGTCGACCCCGAAAACATGAAAAAGCAGATCGCGCTCGACATGGAGTGGTACGCCAAGAACTACGGGGCCGCGCTCGACGAGTACACGAAGATCATCTCCGCCTGATAGGCCTGGGGAAACCGGGCCGAGATGAAAGCATACTTCTCCGACAGGATGGGCGCGGCGCTATTGATGGCGCCGCTGCTCCTATTCCTTGGCGCCGCCTATGCCTGGCCATTCTTCGGCGTCGTGAACTGGAGCTTCACGCTGCCCGAGCCGGGGCTCGGCCAGTATGGCACGCTGCTTAGCGACCCGCTGGTGCAGTCGGTATTTGTCCGCACGCTGCGCATCGCGGCGATCGTCACGATTGTTTCGGTTGCCGCCGCCTACGCCATCACCGTGGTGTGGGTGCGCGGCACGCCGGCGCAGCGCGTGGTCGCCGAGTTCTGCATACTGGTGCCGTTCTGGATCTCGGTGCTGACGCGCGCCTTCGGCTGGGTGGCGCTGCTTTCCAATCGCGGCCTGTTCAACACCTGGCTGCAGGCGATCGGCTTCATCTCAGAACCGCTGACGCTGGTGCGCAACGAGTTCGGCGTCATCGTCGGCATGACGCATTTCCTCATTCCCTTCGCTGTGTTTCCGCTGGCGTCTTCCATGCGCAGCCTCGACGACCGCGTGCTGCTGGCGGCGCGCGGGCTCGGCTCCAGCCGCATGCGCACCTTCTGGTCGGTTTTCGTGCCGATGACCCGCTCCGGCATCATCGGCTCGGCGCTGATCGTCTTCGTCTTTTCACTCGGCTTCTTCGTGACGCCGGCGATCCTCGGCGGCGGCCGCAGCGTGATGATCGCCGAGCTGATTTACCTCCGCATCTTCCAGAGCCCGGACTGGGGGCTGGGGGCGGCGATCAGTGTCGTGCTGGTGCTGTTCGTCGGCGCGCTGATGGCGCTGCTGTTCCGCTATGTCAGACCGAAGCAGCTGATCTGATGCCGACTTACCGCCCCGGCCCCGTCTCGCTGATCCTCGCCGCCCTGGTTGCGCTGTTCCTGCTGTTGCCGCTGCTTGCCGTCATCCCGGTGTCGCTGACGCCGACCCGCATGCTGGCGATGCCGTCGGGCGAATTGTCGCTGCGCCACTACCGGGCGCTGATCGAGGATCCGCGCTGGATCAACTCGATCCTGCTCTCGATCAGGATCGGCGTCGTCAGCAGCGCCTTCTCCACCGTGCTGGCGCTCTGCTTCAGCCTTGGCGTGTGGATGTTCCAGCCGCGCTTCACTGCCGCACTGGTCGGCTTCGTGCTGCTGCCGATGGTGGTGCCGCCGGTGGTCTCGGCGATCACGCTCTACTTCCTGCTGACCTCGATTTCCGGCGCCAGCTCGTTCTTCGGCTATGACACCTGGCTCGGTGTCGCCATGGCGCATGCGGTGATGACGGTGCCCTTCGCCACGGTGCTGATCCTGGTGTCGCTCAGCCAGCTCGACCGGCGCATCGATCTTGCCGCGCGCGGCCTCGGCGCCACGGTGTGGGAGCGCGCCACCCGCATCATCATGCCCAACATCAAGTTCGGCATCGTCACCGCAGCCCTGCTGTCCTTCGTGCTCTCATGGGAAGAGATCGGCGTCACCCTGTTCATCACCTCGGTCAACGCCATCACGCTGCCGCGCCTGATGTGGATGGGCCTGCGCGACAACATCGACCCGGCGATCGCCGCGCTCTCGGTGATCCTGATTATCATCACGGTTCTGGTGCTTGTGGTGCGCAGTGTTGTGGTCAGGCTGCGCGGGGCGCCTTAGACAAAACTCACCGAGACGCGGCCAAACCTGCCTAAATCGCCGGTGACTTTGTCACCGGCCTCGACGCTTATCGGCGTCACACAGGTGCCGGTTATCACCATCTGTCCCGGCTGGAGTGCTATGCCCAGGCCCGACAGTTCATTGACGATCCATGTGAGCGCAATCCGAGGATCGCCCAATACAGCTGCCCCCGTTCCGTTATGCTGCGACTTTCCAGAAACGAAAGCGACCACCGGGTGCTTCGCGAGATCCACGTCGCGCCAATCGTCTTCTACAGCTTGGCCGATGACGAACAGATTGGCACAGGCGTTGTCCGCTATGAGCTGCGGCGCCCCGACTGCGCAGAAATCATCGTATCGTGAGTCCGGTATTTCGATCGCAGGGTGCAATGCCGCTACGGCATCCATCACCTCAGCGATTTCATAGGGTGCTGGACGAGGCGGCAGCTGGCGGCCGAAACGGAAAGCGAATTCGATCTCGGCCACGCGCATCTTGCTCGTCGCCAGGGAAATGGCCCCACCGACCTCAATCTCTTTTTCAGCCAGGAGACGCCCGGCCATCGGGCCGTCGACGTTGATGTGCCTTTGTCCGGCCAGACTGGTTGCGGCAATCTTCCAACCGAAAAGCGGAGCCGCCGAACGATCCATCACATGCGACTGGATAGCGTAACCTTCGATCCGCGTTTGTGGCCGTAACTCCTGGGGTATGGCGTCGAGACGGGTGCCCTTCTCCCAATGGCTCACCAACAACTGGGACGCGGCCCTGGCCTTTTCTGGATCGAGCATCGTCAGCTCCGGAAATCAAAGAAGACGCCTCACTACCCGTCGCTTCGTGGATCAGGAGCCGGCAAGGAACATTCTGCTAATGGACCCGTCCACACATGGGGCAAGGATAGATGACCAGGAATCGCGAGTCCACATTCACGCTCCGCATACCAGGCATCATAGCCGGCCTGCCCCTGTCAGATCGCAGTGCCGTCGCCGATTGTCTTTCCGAGATGGAACAGCGGGCGACGTCTCCATCACCGGGTTCACGCCGTGGTGATTGGTGACAAGGAAACCTTGTGCCATCGGATGCGTTTTAGGGTGTTCGACAGCAGGGGCTTCACCATGAATCAAGGATGGTTTTCCAGGCCGGTGTCAGTTTCGGTCGGCATTGCCGGCGCGACCCGACACATCTTGAGCGCACAGCAGGCAGTAGAACTACTGGCGGGCCATTGGCGGGATGCGGGCAGTCTGCAACACAGCTCAGCGCTGCGCGCATGCCGCCGGGCCATGAGCGGCGATGTTTCAGCCGAAATCGCCAGGGATGCGTTTGTCGGAGCCGCGCGGGAGGCGCATGTTCTGGTCGAGTGAGCCGCCGAACAGAGCCGGATAGTTGGCGGCTATATCAAGGCAAGCTATCCCATGGCGTGGCGGATAGTCTTGGACAGACGGCTGAGGAATGCCGGCCTGGACGATGCGTCAAGCTTCCACGATAGGACCGCCGTCGCCATTTTCCGCGGCAACACCCCGACCGACAGGAACCACGCGGCAAGCACGGCGCGCCGGCGCAGGGACGCGGTCATTTCGAGGCTGGCGACGGCGCCGGCCGCCCCAAGCGCCAGCCGGGAATCGTCGGCCACGGGGTGCTGGCGCCTGTCTGCGCACAGCGACGCCAGCCGCTCTTCCAGGTGGACCGGATCGTGGCGGACAGCCTCCGACGGCACGATGGTCAGGCCGATCTCGGAGGCCTGGTCCGACAACGCCTGCATGCGGCGGAAATCGTGGATTACCCTCCAGCGCGCCCGCTCGGCGAGCTTTTCACCGAAGACCGAATGGTTGGCGCCGTGGATCCGGTATGCGCCGACGCATTCCTCGATGGACTGGACGTGCCCATACATGGGCGCCAGCGTTGCAAGATAGCCGTCGGCGCCCTGACGGAACTCCGGCTCCGGAATCGGCATGATCGATTCCAGGGTTGCGCGGTCAAAGGCCAGCCCGCTGGTCACGGTTGTTTGATAGCGGCCCTTGTGCAGCAGTTTCGGCATGACGTCGCCGCTGTCGAAGGGCAATTCGGGCGGCGGAAAGACGTCCTTGATGCGTTGCCGCTCGTCGACGATATGCAGCCTGGACTGCACCTGGGCCGTTGCCGCATCCCAGGTGTCGACGATCGTGGAAACGGCGGTCGGATAGAGATAGTCGTCGGCGTCGAGGAAGAGGACGATCTTGCCGGAGCTTGCCGCAAAGCCGGTGTTGAATGCCGCCGCATGCCCGCCATTTTGCGCTCGCGGACACGCGACGATCTCGCCGCGATATGATTCTATGATTGTCGTGGAATTGTCCTGCGATGCATCGTCGACGACGATGACTTCGACGTCCGCGTAGTCCTGCTCCAGGGCGCTGTCGATGCTGCGTTTGAGGAAACGCGCGTAATTGTAGTTCGGAATGATGATGGATACCGGAATCCTCGGTGCAGACTGCATCGCGTTTGACCTCGCATCTTGCTTTGGTTTCGGCAAAAGCCCGCTCACGGGCCTGCCCCCTCTTCAAGCGCGACGAGTTCCTGAGAGGAAAGCCTGCGCCTTCCATCAGGAGACGAGTCACGTCTCTTGCGACTTCGTATTGAGGCCGCCATTGCCTTCGAGGCTGCCGCCTTGGTCAAGGTTGCGGTTGGCGGCAGCAAAAGCTCCGACGGTTTCGGCCGGTCGCAACCGAGCCCGACGGAAATGTCTCGCCTTCGGTCGCGATCAGGTCGGGATCGAAGTGGACGAGCGCCTTGAAGGCATGGCGGATACTGGCCTTCAAATGCGGCTGGGACAAGCCCCGCGCCAAGAACAAGGCTCACAAGCCTGTTACATTGAGGCAGGCGCGCAGCGGCGTGGCCTGTGGATAATCGCAGATGTTGGAGATGGGCAGCGGCTAGCCCGAAGCCGGCGGGGAGCCGGCTCCGGGCCTTGCGTGCTGATAGCCTGAACGATCAGGCGGGCTGCAGCCCGGGCAGCGACAGGTCGGCTTCCTCGGGCAAGTCGCCGGCCATTGCGGCAGCGAACTTGGTCTGGTCGAGTTCCCCTTCCCAGCGCGCCACGACCACCGTCGCCACCGCGTTGCCGATGAAGTTGGTCAGCGCCCGGCATTCCGACATGAAGCGGTCGACGCCGAGGATCAGCGCCATGCCGGCGACCGGCACGGTGGGGACCACCGAAAGCGTCGCGGCCAGCGTGATGAAGCCGGCGCCGGTGATGCCGGCGGCACCCTTGGAGCTCAGCATGGCGACGGCGAGCAGCAGGATCTGGTCGCCGAAGGTGAGCGGCGTGTCGGTCGCCTGCGCGATGAACAGCGCGGCCAGCGTCATGTAGATGTTGGTGCCGTCGAGGTTGAAGGAATAGCCGGTCGGGATGACCAACCCGACCACCGAGCGGTTGCAGCCGGCACGCTCCATCTTGGCCATCAGGCCCGGCAATGCCGCTTCCGAGGACGAGGTGCCGAGAACCAGCAGCAGCTCCTCCTTGATGTAGCGGATCAGCGCCAGGACCGAGAAGCCGTTGTAGCGGGCAACTGCGCCAAGCACCACCAGCACGAACAGCAGCGCGGTGAGGTAGAATGTGCCGATCAGCATGGCGAGGTTGGCGATCGAGCCGATGCCGTATTTGCCGATGGTGAAGGCCATGGCGCCGAAGGCGCCGATCGGCGCGGCCTTCATCAGGATGGCGACGAGGCGAAAGATCGGCGTGGTCAGCGCCTGCAGGAAATCGACGACCGGACGGCCGCGATCGCCGACCATGGCCAAGGCAACGCCGAACAGCACCGAGAAGAACAGCACCTGCAGGATGTCGCCCTTTGCGAAAGCGCCGGTGATGGTGTCGGGGATGATGTTCATCAGGAAGCCGACGATGGTGGTGTCATGCGCCTTCTCGGCGTAGCCCGTCACCTTCGTGGCGTCGAGCGTGGCCGGATTGATGTGCATGCCGGCGCCGGGCTGGACGACATTGGAGACGACGAGACCGACGACAAGCGCCAGCGTCGAGAACACCAGGAAATAGATCATCGCCTTGCCGGCGACGCGGCCGACCTTCTGCAGGTCGGAAACGCCGGCAATGCCGGTCGCCACCGTCAGGAAGATCACCGGCGCGATCACCATCTTCACCAGCTTGATGAAGGCGTCGCCGAAGGGTTTCATCGCTTCACCGGTTTCGGGGTAGAAGTGGCCGAGAAGCACGCCGGCGGCGATCGCCGCCAGCACCTGCACATAGAGATGCCGGTAGAAGGGAAGTTTGCCGCGCGGCTC
Source organism: Mesorhizobium sp. M6A.T.Cr.TU.014.01.1.1 (assembly GCF_004022765.1). Classification (NCBI taxonomy): domain Bacteria; kingdom Pseudomonadati; phylum Pseudomonadota; class Alphaproteobacteria; order Hyphomicrobiales; family Phyllobacteriaceae; genus Mesorhizobium; species Mesorhizobium sp. M6A.T.Cr.TU.014.01.1.1. The sequence goes on along the minus strand of NZ_RZPG01000029.1, from coordinate 32,264 downwards.
GGCGGCAGCGAATGCTGTCTGCATGACGTCCTCCATTGTGCTCCGATCGAAAGCTCGACCTCCCGGAGCAATTGCATTGACCACCCCCAGCAGCCTCACGACCGCTGAATTCGTGTTTTGCAACTGCCGTGCCAAGTGCGCGGAAAAGAGCCTACCGTTTGATTTTATTGAATACTCTCGGACCCAAGGTTTCGTCTCGCGCACAGAAAGTGCGGATATTCGCGTAGCCGAATTGTGCTTTGTGCGAAATCATGCACAAATGTGTGATGCTGCAACGCCCCGCCGCCGCCTTGCCGTCGACGCCCGAGCAACTCGGCAGGCGGGCGCGCCGTGCCTGGCTGCTGTTTGCGGCCATCGCTCTTGCGATCGCCACGGCCGCACTTCACGGCGCCGGTCTCTATGGCCGCACCACCGAACTCGGGACACTGGCGGCGCAAGGCCGCACCGACGCCAATCTGAAGGTCGCGCTGCTACGCGCCGTGCTGGAAAGCCCGCGCGCCCTGCCCCTGCTTTTGTCGGAAGACCAGCAGGTGCGCGATGCGCTGTCACAGAAAAGTGCTGCTGCAATCGATGTGCTGAACCGCAAGCTCGAAGGGCTGGTCTCCGGCACCAAGGCTTCGGTGCTCTATGTCATCGGCACCGACGGGCTGGCGATCGCCTCCAGCAACTGGCGCGAGCCGATCAGCTTCGTCGGCAACGACTACCGGTTCCGCGATTATTTCTCCGGCGCGATGCAGGCCGGCACTGCCGAATATTTCGCGCTCGGCAATGTCAGCAAGCGTCCCGGCCTCTACATCTCGCGCCGCGTCGGCGACGCTGCCGCCCGGCTCGGCGTCGTCGTCGTCAAGGCGGAATTCGATCAGCTCGAAACCGACTGGCACGAGGCAAACCGCCCGGCCTATGTCAGCGACGAGAAGGGCGTCGTCCTGATCACCAGCGTGCCGTCCTGGCGCTTCATGACGGCGACGCCGCTGGCCGGGCCTGATCTTGCCGCCATTCAGAACAGCCAGCAGTTCGGCGACGCACCGCTGATGCCGCTGCCGATCACGCGCCCCCAGGCACTCAGCCCGGACGTCTCGATCGTCCACGCGGTGACGCCCGGCGGCAGCGACGCGGAATATCTCAGGCTTTCCACACCGGTCCCTTCGACCCCCTGGCGGCTCGATTATCTCGTTCCGGCTGAAGCGCCGATCGCCGCCGCGGTCCGTGAAATGCGGCTCCTTGCACTCGGCGTCGTTGTCCCGTTGCTCGGCCTTGCTGCGTATCTGTTGTGGCGTCGGCAGTCGGGACAAATGCGGGTCGCCGCCGAACAGGCGGCGCGCACCGAGCTCGAACGCCGCGTCGTCGAACGGACCGAGGATCTGAGCCGCGCCCGCGACCGGCTGCAGGCCGAGATATCAGGTCACCGCAGCACCGAAGCCAAGCTGCAGGTGGTGCAGCAGGATCTCGTCCAGGCGAACCGCCTCGCCATCCTCGGCCAGGTTGCCGCGGGCGTCGCGCATGAGATCAACCAGCCGGTTGCCACCATACGCGCCTATGCCGACAACGCCCGCACCTTCCTCGACCGCAAGCAGACAGCGCCGGCCGAGGAAAACCTCGGCGCCATAGCCGCGCTGACCGAACGCATCGGCACCATCACCGAAGAATTGAAGGCCTTTGCCCGCAAGGGCCGCACCGCCGCCGAACCTGTCGAATTGCGCGACGTCATCGAAGGCGCCGTCGTGCTCTTGAAAAGCCGCTTTGCCGGCCGGCTGGACGCACTGGCCATCGACCTGCCGCCGCCTGCCCTCAAGGTCATGGGCAACCGGGTCAGGCTCGAACAGGTGCTGATCAACCTCTTCCAGAACGCGCTGGAGGCGCTGGAGGGCCGCGACGACGCAAAGGTGCGGGTTTCGGTCGAGGAGACGGCGGACGGCGTGACGGTCGGCGTGTCCGACAACGGACCGGGCATTCCGCCCGCAATCCTTAGATCGCTGTTCACGCCATTCAACACATCCAAGGAAAAAGGCCTCGGCCTCGGCCTCGTCATCTCGAAGGATATCGTCGCCGATTATGGCGGACGCATCGAGGTTTCGAGCGACGACAGCGGCACCCGCTTCACCATCCATCTCTTGAAAGCAGCGTAATGGCCAACGACAACGCAGCGCCGGTCATTCTGATCGATGACGACAGCGATCTCTTGAGGGCCACCGCGCAGACGCTGGAGCTTGCCGGCTTTTCGGTATCGGCTTTTTCGGTGGCGGCCGAGGCGCTGGCCAGGCTCGACGCCGGTTTTGCCGGCGTGGTGGTGTCGGATATTAGGATGCCGGAAATCGACGGCTTGCTGCTTTTCGACCGCGTCCTGCGGCTGGACGCGGACATTCCGGTCATCCTGGTCACCGGGCATGGCGACATCGCCATGGCGGTCAAGGCGATCAAGGACGGCGCCTACGACTTCATCACAAAACCCTTCGCCGCCGACCGGCTGGTGCAGAGCGTGCGCCGCGCGGTGGAAAAGCGCCGCCTGGTGATGGAAAACCGCGCCTTGCGCGAGGCGGCCGGAGAAGCGCAGGACGGCTTGCCGCTGATCGGCCAGACGCCGGCGATGGAAAGGCTGCGCCGCACGCTGCGCCAGATCGCCGACACCGATGTCGACGTGCTGGTGACCGGCGAAACCGGCTCCGGCAAGGAGGTGGTGGCGAGCCTTCTGCATCGCTGGAGCCGCCGCGCCAGGGGCAATTTTGTTGCGCTGAATTGCGGCACGCTGCCGGAGACGGTCATCGAGAGCGAATTGTTCGGCCACGAGGCCGGCGCCTTCACCGGCGCGCAGAAGAAGCGGATCGGCCGCATCGAGCACGCCAGCGGCGGCACGCTGTTCCTCGACGAGATCGAAAGCATGCCGGTCTCGACACAGGTGCAGATGCTGCGCGTGCTGGAAATGCGCGAGGTCACCCCGCTCGGCACCAATGAGTTGCGGCCAGTGGATTTGCGCGTGGTTGCGGCCGCCAAGGTCGATCTCGGCGATCCGCGCCAGCGCGGCACGTTCCGCGAGGACCTCTACTACCGGCTCAACGTTGTGACGATCTCCATTCCGCCGCTGCGCGAGCGCCGCGACGACGTCGCCCTGCTGTTCTTCTATTTCGCCGAGCGCGCCGCCGCCCGCTTCCGGCGCCCGGTGCCGACTGTCCCGGCCGCGGTGCACCGCCATCTCAGGGAGCATGACTGGCCGGGCAATGTGCGCGAGCTCGCGCATTTCGCCGAGCGGCTTGTGCTTGGATTGGAGGAAGACGCTGCGACGCCATCCCCTGCCCCAGCTGAGCCGGATGCCGCCATGAAGCTGCCGGAGCGGTTGGAGCGCTACGAGGCCGACATCATTCGCGAGACGCTTGGCCGCAACGAGGGCGACGTCAGGCGCACGATCGAAGCGCTGGGGATTCCGCGCAAGACCTTCTACGACAAGCTCCAGCGCCACGGCATCGTGCGCAGCGAGTTTTCCCGATAAAGGTCGCCCAGCGCGGCGGCTTCGATTGCCTCAGGCCTTCTTGCGGTAAGCCTCAAGCTCCGGATCGAGATCGACGCTCACCGCATTGGTGAACACGGTCGTCGCCACCATGATGCCGGCGAAGGCGACCAGGTTGACGAGCCGCGGCTCATCGTAGCGGGCCTTCAGTTCGGCCCAGATCTCATCGGGAATGGCATTGGCGTCAGTCGCGATGGCCTTGCCGAAGGCAATCAGCAGCGCTTCATCGGCTGTCGGCTCGATGCTGTCGGGATCGAGCCCCATATCGATCAGCGCGCGGCGAAAGAAGGTCACCGGCACCTCGGCCCGGCACGCCGCGGAAATCGTCAGCGAAAACAGCCAGATGGCGCGATCGTCGAGATCCGGTCGCAGCAGGTCGCGCAAGGTGAACCACTCGGCATAGATGCGATGGGCGGCCGGCGAATGCAGCAGGATGCGCTTCATGTTCGTCATCCGGCCGCGCAAGCGCAGTTCCTCGTCGTGCGCCGCACGGATTTCAGGCGAGGCGGTGTCATAGTCGATCGGGGAAATGCGTGCCATGGGCGGCCTCGGAGGATGCGTGAAATTGGGCAATCAGGATGCGATCAGCCGGCGAGCGTGGTGACAAGCTCGGGCGTCTCACGCAGCGTGTTGCTGACCGTGCAGATCGTTTCGGCGTCCTCGACGATCCGCTTTTTCGTGGCCTCGTCGAGATCGCCCGATATGTCGAGTGTGATCGTGAGCTGGCCGATGCGGGAAACGTCGCCCGCCGCCTTTTCGCCGCTCACATCGGCGCGGACCTCGCCGAGGCTGGCAGCGACACCCATGCGCGTGGCAGCGATGCGCGCGCTCAGCACCATGCAGGCGGCCACGGAGGCATAGAGAAGGTCGAGCGGATTGAAGCCCGGCGCGCTGGCACCGGTCACGACGTCGACCATGCCGCCGGTTGGCGTGGTGACGACGGGCAAGCTGCCCGGCGACAGCACGGCAACCGCGCCGGTCGGTCGGGTCCTGACCTTGAGCTCACTCATTCGCAAATATCCTTTCGGCCGGCCGGGCATGGGGCCGGATACCGCAGCATTCGCCAACGATCGTCAAGCTAGCCGGTCCCAGCAGTGCTGCTTGAGTTCCCAATATGCGTCAAATACCCATATCTCGCCTGCCAACAAGATCGTGACTGAACAAGATGATAGAGGCATATCCTGCCGGATTGCATTGGGTCAGGCCGTATCCGTCTGTCAGGAATGCGCGCCGGACCCGATTCCGGTTTTCAGGGTCATGCGCTAGACTGGCTGCAACCGCAACCGGGCCACTCGCATGATCGTCCAGACCTGCATCAATGGCGCGCGCAGCACCGACTTCCACCCGCAGCTGCCGCTTGACGTAGACGCCATGGCGCGCGACGGCGCCGCCTGCGTGGCCGCTGGTGCCGCCGAGCTGCATGTCCATGCGCGCGGGCTCGATGGCCGCGAAAGCCTCGCGCCTGAGGCTATGGATCCGACCATGCTGGCGCTGCGCCGCGCCTGCCCAGGAACGCTGATCGGCGTATCGACCGGCGCCTGGATCGAGAACGACGATGAGCGCACGCTGGCGGCGATCGCCGGCTGGACCGAGTTGCCCGACTATGCCTCCGTCAATCTGAGCGAGAAGGCCGCGCCCGAGGTCATGCAGAGACTGCGCCAGCGCGGCATCGGCATCGAGGCCGGGCTCGCCTCCGTCGCTGACGCCGAGCGCCTGGTCCGCCTCGACCATGGCAGCCAGGTGCTGCGCATCCTGATCGAGATATCGGAGCAGGAACTGGACGTGGCACTGGAGGTCAGCGACGGTATCGCGGCGGTGCTCGACCGCGCCGGGCTGCGTCGCGCCATCTTGCTGCACGGCGCCGACGCCACGGTGTGGCCGTTCGTGCGCAGGGCGGCGGAGCGGAACTGGTCGACGCGTGTCGGGCTGGAAGACGGCAAGGCGCTTCCGGACGGCACTACGGCATCAGGCAACGCCGCACTGACGGCCGCGGCGGTGGCGATCTTCCGGGCCGGTCGCTGATTCATCCCATAGGTTTCGGGCGCCTTGCCCGATTTTTTCGGGACCTTGCGTCAGGCCACGTCCCGCAAAGTCGAACGCGGCGTCGCCGACTTGGCGGTGGCGCCGGCACGGTCCTCATGAAGCGCGAAACCCGCGGCGCCCGGATCGCCCAGTTCGGGGCGGAGCTGCATGCTCGGGATGTGATAGTCCCCGCCATTCTGCTGCCGATAGGGAATCGGCCGGGTTGTCTCGAGCGTCCGCATCCTTTCGCGCAGGCGCTCCGCGACAGGCTCGAAATCGGCCTCCCCGAAACGATCCACTCTGTAGACCACGAACGGCGGAAGCACGTCGTAGCCCGGATAATAGAGAATCCCGTGATTGATCGGGAACAGCAGGTCGTCGATCGGGCCGTTGACGCCGCGGGCGGAGTAATGCTCTTCCCAGCCGCCAGTGGTCACGATCAGCATCGCGCGCTTGCCGGCGAGCGTTCCCTCACCAAAGCGGTCACCCCACCGCTTGTCGCTATGCTCGCCGACGCCATAGGCGAAGCCGTAGGCGTACACCCGATCGACCCAGCCCTTGAGGATCGCCGGCATGGCGTACCACCACAGCGGGAACTGGAGGATCAGCGTGTCGGCCCACAGCAGCTTGTCGATCTCCGCCTTAACGTCATCGGTCAGAGTGTTGGTCGCAAAAGCTTTTTTGGAGGCCCCAGCCGGCAGGAAGCGTGCTTCGGGCGGCCACGACGGAAAATCGGCACGGTCCACCTCGGATTTCCAGCCATCGGCATATAGGTCCGATATGCGCACCTCGTGGCCCTTGGCCTCGAGTTCCCTGATGGCGACGTCACGCAGTGCGCCGTTGAGCGAACGCGGTTCAGGATGAGCAAAAACAAGCAGGACTTTCATGGGTCAACTCCGAAGAAGGACAATGAACGCGAAAGGTAGCCAGCCCCGGGCTAATCCGCTATGTCTAGGTAATACATAAGATTATGCCGAATAATGGATAGATCCGATGTGACCCTCGAGCGCATGCGCACCTTCGTTCGCGTCGCCGAGCGCGGCAGCCTCTCGGCGGTGGCGCGCGAGCTCGGAGTTGGGCAGTCGACGGTCACACGGCATCTGCGCGAGCTCGAGGAGGCCATCGGCGTGCCCTTGCTCAGCAGGACCACCCGGCGTGTCACGATGACCGATGAAGGCAGCCGTTACTATGCCGACAGCATCCAGATCCTGCGCCTCGTTGAGCAAGCCGGCGATGAAGCGCGGGGCACGCGTGGCGCGTCGGCCGGCACGATCCGGATATCCTGCACGGCGGCACTCGGGGTCTTGCACATCAGCCGGCTGATCTTCGCCTTTCAGGACCGCTATCCCGACATCGGCATCGATCTCAGCCTCACCGACGAACGCATCGACCTTGTGCGGGAGGGCGTCGACATCGCGCTTCGCCTCGGTCCGCTCACCGACAGCTCGATGAAACTACGGGCGCTCGGGCAGTCCCGGCGTCTGCTGGTGGCCGCGCCAGCCTATCTGGCGGCGCGGGGCAGACCGGCTGGCCCGCAGGATCTGCCTGGCCATGAAGGCATCCGGATGTCGAACATCGCGGGAAGCGACACGCTCGCCCTGCAGGGGCCGGAGGGCGAACGCCATGCGGTGCCTTTTGGCGGCCGATTTCGTGTCGACCATGGACTTGCCGCGCGCGAGGCCCTCATCGCCGGACGCGGTATCGCGCCCGCCCATCACTGGCTTGTCGACGATCTTCTGGGGGCCGGCCGGCTGGAAGTGGTCTTGCCGGACTACGCCCCGCCTCCCGTACCGCTGAGCATGCTGATCGTCCCGGAGCGCGCGGGCATTGCCCGGGTCCGGCTGCTGGTCGACTTTCTCGCCGAGCGGATCGGCGGCATTCCCGGTATCCAGAAGCCGCGTTAATGCCCTCGGTCGGCTGCGGCACTGGCAGAACCCCCGACTTCCGGGATACCGGCCTCGTCAAGGCCGCCACCAAAACGGCGCTCAACGTTGCGCCGCGACAATCAGCATCATCGGCCGCTCCAGTTCGTCGGCAAGATCAGGAGCCTGCGCGACCTGATCGGCCGTTGGGCGCCATTCCTCGACCCGGCGTATGGTGAAACCCGCTTCGATCAGCGCGTTCAGCGTCGTTGCGAGCATGCGATGCTGCTTGAGCACGCCCTTGGCGAGCCAGTCGGTGGTACGCGGACCTTCCACGCTATAGCGATTGACCGGCCACGTCTTGCGGCCGTCGACATCGACCGACCAGCCTGGGTGAGACGGTGCCATGTAGATCGGGTGCTCGATGGTGAAGACGAAGTGCGCGCCTGGAAGGAGCGCATCATGCACTGTCTTCACCAGCCGGTCGAAATCCTCGATGTAGTGGAAGGCAAGCGAGCTGTAGGCGAAGTCGAACGATGCCTGGGGCAGTTCGAGGCGGTCGAGGTCGGCGATGACATAGTCGACATCCGGGTCGCTGGTGTCGGCCCTGGCCCGTTCTATCATGTTGCGGGAAAGGTCCAGCCCAAGGACATGCCTTGCGCCACGCGCCTTTGCCCAGCGGGCAAACCAGCCAAACCCACAACCGAGATCGACAAGGCGCTTGCCGTCGAGATCGGGAAGCAATGCGCGTATTGCCGGCCATTCCGGTGCGCCGTCCAAGCCGTGAACCGAGCGCGCCATCTGGCTGTAACCGGCGAAGAATTCAGGCCTGTCATAGATATTCTGTGCCATTGAGCTTCCGTTTCGGGGCTTGGAGGACCTTTGGTTCAGGTTGAGGCTTAGTGCCGATGGGCGAGACACAGCAAGGGGAAGCCCGTGCCTCGGTAATGTCCACCTGGGCTGCCCGGCTTTGCAAGTTTCCTGCCATCCTGCCTTGTTGACAAGCGGTTGAACGCACTTGCAGTTTCGAAAAATAGTCCCTAGGCTATTTTCATATCAGAAAGAAAACTTCTTCGATAATTCCATTTTATGAAAGCCTAGGCGTTTGCGGGAACATCTCGATCAGACCGACCGGCGACTGGTCAAGCTGCTGTCGCAGGATGCGCAGCTTGGCGTCAATCGCCTCGCCGAGAAGATGGCTGTCTCCGTCCCGACCGTGCGCATGCGGCTGCGCAACCTCTTGGACCGCAACCTGCTCAAGATCGTCGGGCTGCTCAACCTGACCGAGCGCCCCGAGCTGATCTCGGCGATCGTCGGCATCAATGCGCAGGGGCGCGGCCGGGCGCGGGAACTGGCGCAGCGTATCTGCGAGCTGCCTTTCGTGAACTCGGCCTCGGTGGTCACCGGGCGCTTCGACATCATCGTCGACGTGACGGTGGCCGGCGATGTCGCCGACCTCTACCGCGTCACCAGCGAGCTGATCCCCGGCGCGGGCGAGCCGGGCGAAGTCGTGCGCAGCGAGACCTTCGTCGTCATGGCCTCCTGCAACAAATGGGTCAGCCTGCCGGAAGGCTGCTGGTCGGACGAGAACAAGCGCGACGAAACTGGCCGAAAGGAAATGCCATGAAGATCGCGGTTCTCGGCGGCCTCGGCCTGCAAGGCCGGGCGGCGATCGCCGATCTCGTCGCCAGCGCTGGTGTCGAAGAAGTCGTCTGCATCGATACCGCGCCGGATGGGGCAGCCCGACTTGGCGGCCTGACCAACCTTGACCGCGTGCGCTTCGTCGTGCCCGAAGGCGCGATCGGTCCAGTATTGGCGGAGGTGCTGGTGGGTGTCGACGCCGCCATCGACCTGTTGCCGCAGCCGCTGATGCGCGAGGCGGTGCAGGCGGCGATCGCGACGCGCACGCCGCTGGTCACCACCAATTACGGCAAGACGATCGCCGACCTTGCCCCGGCGGCACAAAAGGCCGGCGTCTCGATCATGACCGAATGCGGGCTCGACCCCGGCATCGACCTCGTGCTCTACGCGCGCGCCGCAAAGCAGTTCGACGCCATCACCGCGATCGATTCCTATTGCGGTGGCATCCCCGAGCCGAAGGCGATGGCCAAGCCGCTATGCTACAAGGTGAGCTGGAACTTCGACATGGTTCTGATGAGCCAGAACCGCGACAGCGTGGTGGTCGAGGACGGCCAACGGGTCGAGGTGCCGGCCGGCCGCCAGCACGACAATCCTTTCATCCATCAGATCGAGGTCGAAGGACTGGGCAGCCTAGAAGCCTTCCCCAATGGCGACGCACCGCATTATGCCGGCATGCTTGCCGCCGCCAAGGGGTTGCAGCGCTCCGGCCGCTATTCGCTGCGCTGGCCGGGCTGGTCGGCGTTCTGGGCGCCTCTGAAGGAGCTTGGCTTCCTCTCTGAAGACAAGGTGCCCGGCGTCGGCGCCAGCCCACGCGAATTTCTTGGCCGGCTGCTCGGGCCGCAACTGCAATATGGCGCCGACGAAAAGGACCTTTGCGTGATGCGCAACGTCTTTACCGGCAGTGAAGGCGGCCGCCGCAAGACGGTGACATCGGACCTGATCATCGAACGCGATCTCGCCTCCGGCCTGTTCGGCATGAGCCTCGGCGTCGGCTATCCCGCAAGCATCGTGGCGCAGATGCTGGCGCGGGGCGAAATCACCGAGCCCGGCCTGCTCAACCCGCTGCTGCATGTGCCTGATGGCCGCTTCCTCGACGAATTGGCCCGGCGCGGTATACGGGTATCCGAAACGATCGACTGGGACTGAAGGATTTTCGAACGGTGGCCGCCGCCGGCAACGGCGCTGCCGCTCAAAAAGCACCCCAAGGGGTGGAACAACAAAGTGGAACAACAACGACAACAAGGAGGAATGCCCAATGAAGATTGCCAAGCTTTTCATAGCAGGCCTTGCGCTCGCCGGCCTCACTGCCGCAGCCAGCGCCGGAACGCTCGACGAGATCACCAAGCGCGGCGAGTTGCGCGTCGCCGTGCAGACGCAGGGACCGCCCTTCTCGCTCGTCGGTGCTGCCGGCGAACGCACCGGCAGTTCGGTCGAGCTCGCCGAGCTGATGGCCAAGGAGATGGGCGTCAAGATCACCTTCCTTGACTTCGACTGGGATGGGCTGATCCCGGCACTTTTGTCGGGCAAGGCCGATCTTCTGGTCGCCGACATGACGCCGACGCTGGCGCGTGGCATGAAGGTCGCCTTCACCAAACCTTACATGTATACGGGCAGCACCGTCTTCACCAAGGCTGACAGCAAGTTCAAGACCACCGAGGACTGCAAGGCCAAGGGCACCAAGATCGCCGTGCTGCTCGGCGCCACCGGCGAGAAGGAAGCCAAGAACGCCTTCCCTGATGCCGACATCAAGAGCTACAAGGGCGGCGGTCCGCTGCTGCTCGACGCCGTCAACAACGGCCAAGCCGATTGCGGCGTCAATGACGTCTCGGCGGTGAAAGGCCAGTCGACCGCCTATCCGGCCGGCAGCTTCACCATCATGCCGGACCTGCTGTCGAAGGAACCGCTTGCCTTCGCCACCCGCTATGACGAGCCGGACCTGCTGGTCTGGATGAACCTGTTCCTCGACCAGGTCAGCGTCGACGGCCGCCTGCAGAAGAACCTCGACTACTGGGTCAATTCCGAAGATTGGAAGAAAGACCACTAAGCAGCGATAGATCCGAGCGGTTTCGCGCGCGCCCCGGCGCCGCGAAGCCGCCCGGAATCCGTTTCGCCCGGGGGAAATCCGTCCAGCGATGCTCGAAAACTTCAGCTTCCGCACCATCGTCGAATATCTGCCCTTGTTCGGGCAGGGCCTCGTCACGACCGTGTGGCTGTCTGTCCTCTCCTTTGCCGGGGCGCTCGCCGTCGGCATTGGGCTCGCCGCCATGAACCTGCAGCGCGGGCGGCTGTTCCGAATCCCGGCCAAAGCCTATATCGACGCGGTGCGCGCCACCCCCTTGCTGGCGCAGCTCTACTTCCTCTATTTCGGCCTGCCGCGGCTCGGCATCATCCTGCCTGAGCTCGTCGTCGGCATCCTCGCTCTGTCGCTGAACAGCGGCGCCTATGTCGCCGAGATCATCCGCGCCGGCATCCTGTCGATCCCGCGCGGTCAGGTCGAGGCCGGCGTCGCTTCGGGGATGACCTATGTCCAGCGCATGCGCCTGGTCATCCTGCCGCAGGCGTTCAAGGTGACGATCCCGCCGCTGCTCGGACAGGCGATCGTGCTGGTCAAGGATTCCGCACTGCTGTCGCTGATCGCGGTCGCCGAGCTGACGCGCGCCGGACAATTGCTCGCCTCCGACCGCTTCATGCCGGCGGAGGGCTTTATCACCATCGCCGCCTTCTACCTCCTGCTCAATTACGGGCTGAAGGGACTGGCGGCGCTGTCCGGGCGCTGGCTCGGCCTAGCGGGGGCACGGACATGATCTGGCAGCAGCTGCAAAGCATCGCCGGCAGCTATCCCCTCGCCCTGCGCGGCCTCGGCATGACCGTGATGCTGTCGCTGATCAGCCTGGTGCTGGGCACGCTGATCGGCTTTGGCCTCGGCATCCTGCGGACCGGCGGCAACCGGCTGATCAGCGGGGCGATCGGCGCCTGGGTCGACCTGATCCGCGGCACGCCGTTCCTGGTGCAGATCTTCCTGATCTTCTTCATCCTGCCGGAACTCGGCATCGAGCTCGACGCCTTCACCGCCGGCATCATCGCGCTGACCAATCTGGCCGCCTGCTTCATCTGCGAGATCGTCGTCGCCGGCATCCGCTCGGTGCCGACCGGCCAGGTCGAGGCGGCGCTGGCGTCCGGCCTGTCGCGCTGGCAGCGCATGCGCCAGGTGGTGCTGCCGCAGGCGATGCGCATCGTGCTGCCGCCGCTGGTCGGGCAGTATGTGCTGCTGATCAAGGATTCTTCGGTCGTTTCAGCCATCGGGCTCACCGACCTCACCCGCGTCGGCTGGCTGGTGGTGCAGCGTGTGCCGAACGGCCTCCTAGTCTTCTTCCTCGTCGGCCTCGGCTATTTCATCGTTTGCTATCCGCTGATCATGCTGGCCCGCCGGCTGGAGCAGCGCATGGGTGCGGCCCATGGCGAGGTGCAGTTATGACGTCGAACCGCAGCAAAAATGGTACCGGCATGATCGAGTTTCGCGGCGTCAACAAATGGTTCGGCACGCTCAATGTGCTGAGGGATATCACGCTCAGCGTCGAGCCGCGCGAGGTGGTCGTCGTCTGCGGCCCGAGCGGCTCGGGCAAGAGCACGCTGATCCGCTGCATCAACGGGCTGGAGACGATCCGCGATGGCGACCTGGTGGTCGACGGCCAGCGCCTCGGCGACCCCACCACCAACATGACGCGGCTGCGCACCGAGATCGGCTTCGTCTTCCAGTCGTTCAACCTATACCCGCACAAGACGGCGCTCGAAAACGTGACGCTGGCGCCTATCCATGTGCGCAAGATTCCGCGCGCTGAAGCCGAGAAGGCCGGGCGCGAGCTGCTTGCCAAGGTCGGCCTTGCCGACAAGGTCAACGCCTATCCGGCGCAACTCTCCGGCGGCCAGCAGCAGCGCGTGGCGATCGCCCGCTGCCTCGGCATGCGCCCCAAGATCATGCTGTTCGACGAGCCGACCTCGGCGCTCGACCCCGAGATGATCTCGGAAGTGCTCGACGTCATGGTCGCGGTGGCCGAGGAAGGCATGACCATGATGGTGGTGACGCACGAAATGGGCTTTGCCCGCAAGGTCGCCCAGCGCGTGGTGTTCATGGATGCCGGCGCCATCGTTGAGAGCGGCACGCCGGAGGAATTCTTCTCGCATCCCAAGACCGACCGCAGCCGCGCTTTCCTGAGCAAGATCCTGCGGCATTAGGGTTCTTGCCTGCGTCCCTCAGAGCGTCGCCAGCCGTGAATTTGTAATGGTCGTTCCATAGGCTCGGCGCAGCGTCCGCTTCTCCTCCAGCGCAACGATGACACTTGCGGCAAAATCCGTCTTGTACATGACGGCGAGCCGTGTCAGCCCGCCTGGCGTGAAGACGTTGATCTCCAGAAGTCTGTCCCCGACGATGTCGAGCCCAACCAGAAACATGCCGTCATTGATCAGTTTGGGGCGCACCATCTCGGCAATGCCCAACATCGTGCCGGTTACCTTGACCTTGCGGGCTGTTCCGGCGGCATGGATGTTGGACCGGACGTCGCCCTTGGCTGGAACGCGGCGAAAGGCTGCGTAATTGCCGTCGCGCACCAGCGGCAGGCCGTTCATCAGGAAAAGACGCACGTCACCAGCCTTGGCCTCCGGAATGTAGACCTGCGCGATGAGATAGCCGTCACCGCTGGCCGCTTCGAAAATCTGGTTGAGGTTGGAATCGGTAGGTGTCGCTATATGGAAGACGTTCTTGCCACCCGATCCTTGGAGTGGTTTGACGACGCAGCCCTTCGAGTGTTTGTCGATAAATGCGCGGATCTCGGTAATACTGCGCGATATCAGGGTAGCCGGCCTAACCGCCTCGGGAAAAGACTGAAGGTAGAGCTTGCTCTGTGCTTGCCCGAGACCGTCCGGATCGTTCACGACAATCACGCCGCGTTCCGCTGCGAGCCGCCCGAACATAACGCCTGCGTTGGCGGCCCATGGCCGATCGCTGGCATCCAGCGATGGGTCATTGCGCAGAAACACAATGTCGATATCGCTGATCGCGGAGGTCTTTTTCTGCTTCGCTGCATCCTTCAGGGCAGCATACAATCGGTCGGACGTCTTGTAGGGAGCGTCCGGCAGAACCGCGACGCTGACGGCCAGACTGTCGTCCGGACGCAGTATGAAGTCGCCAGGTTCAACATAGACGACTGAATGGCCGCGCTGGACAGCGGCCAGCGCCAACGCTGTCGTCGTGTAGGCGGGCCTCTCGCTCTCAATGGAATTGACAAAGAACGCAATGCGCATCGAGGAGACTCCGCTTACGTTTCAACCATATCGATCGGACCCATTCCCGCCATCGCTTTCTTGAGGCGCGGACGCGCCGCGTCGGAAGAGAGGAACGCAGGCTCGAGGCGCGGCGCCCGCAGCAAGCCGCGCGCGTTGAGTTCCTGGATCGCTCCGAAATGCGCGGCGGAGATTTTGCCGATCCAGAACGGCGTGAGGCTGCCGCCGTCCTTCAGATGATCGAGGACCTGCCCCATGCCCCGCAGATAGATGGCGTCTTTGGCAAGGCCACCGCCTCGAAAGACACGCAGCACGACGTTGAAGGCGCTGCGATCGTCGAGACCGAAATCCTTGTGGACGATGCGGAAGGTCTCCTCGAATGTTGCGCCGTCGAGCATCGCCTGACAGGCGATAACCCTGGCCGCGATCAGCCTCAACCGCGCTGCGGTCATGCCGCCGACCAGATATTCCGCTAGCACGGCCAGCCCCTCCTGCATGCCCTCATAGCCGGCGAGCCCGTTGCGGAAAATGGCGAGCCCCTGCGCATCGCCGTTGAAATAGGTCAGCAGATGGACACCGATCTCGTGACTAAGCAGCGCAGTCAGACGCTCCGGTGGAAGATTGGTATCGCGTGAAACCAGCAGCCGGTTTCGAGAGACGAGGAGGCCGGCCGGCAGGTCGCCGCGGATCTCCACGGAGGCATCGAATTCGGGATAGGCTGCCCGGTAGCCGGCGATCATGTCTCGCGCGGCCGCAGCGACAGCGTCGGCGCCCATGCCCTTCTGCCGGGCCGCCGACGCAACGCTGGGCGCCTTTTCGAGAATGGCGCGTGCTCGCGCCGCCAGGCTCGGCTCGACGCTACCATAGAGTGCTCGTCCGAGTTCGACGAAGCGGGGCGTTTCGCGCGCCGCGAGCATCGACAGTTGGAGATCGAGTTCCTGCTGCTTTTGCGAGAGCAGCGTGGTCAGCAGCGGATCTTCCAGATGATCGAGCGAGACCGAATAGAGCTTCCGTTTCTGGCCGGCGACCTCGAACTCGAGCGGCCGGTAGAGCAGTACGGGCACACGCTCGAAGGCGCCTGCCTGGAATTCCAGCCAGGCTGGTTCGGCATTGATCGGTGTGACGGCAAGCAGAAAATCGAATGTCGACGCGACGTTGTCGATCGCCCGATCAGCGCGCACCACTGCGTCGATATAGGCGCGCCGCCCCAGCGAACGATGGGTTGCCGGCTGTTCCAGCCTTGATGCCTTCAGGAAGGCGCTGACGGCCTGAAGCGCGGAATCGACGATATTGGCGACGACGAGGTCGTGGAGTTCGGGGTAGACGCGCTTGGTGCCAGGCACCCGGTAAATCGGTGCGAAGCGTACCGTCAAGTACGCCGCATCACTGAGATCATCCAGAAACCGTGCTTCGGCGCGTGTCGTGGGGTTGAGTTCGTCCACGCGGGGCGTGCGGTATTTTGCTTCGCGTGCGGACGCAGCGGTGGCGAAGCGCTTGAGGGCCGACTTCTCCGCCGCCGTGTCGCCGCAGGCCAGCGCAATCTCGAAAGGCGGCAGGAACGGCACATCCTCGGTCAGGAACCGGTCTTCGGCCAACTCGCCGATGTCCAGCATGAGGAATGCGCCGCAGTGATCGCGCAGCCTTCGCGCCACCAGCCGCGCAACCTCGCCGGCGAGGCCGATGTCGGCCGCGATCAGATAGGACGCGTTGGCAGAGACGGCATGGAATGCCGCATCCTGATGCGACCCAACATGGACACACAGAAAGGGCAGCGGCCGATCCATGTGCAAACGGTTGCCATTGCCGAAATCGCGGCGGATTGGCTTGCCGTCCCGCAAAAGCGCGTCCAGGTCCGATTCGATTTGCGCCAATGGAGGCGCGGGCTCAACGAGCTTGGGCTTCATGGCATGGCCCGCAGCGCCGACTCCAGGACGGGCACCGTAGACGCCAGCATGGCGCGCAGCCGCTCGATTGTTCCCCAGTCGGGTTCGCCACTCCATTCGTCCATAAAAATCTTCTTGAACTCGACGGCGATGGCGCACCCGGTTTCCGGAAAATTGGCATGGACGAAACGGGTCTGTTCCCCCTTGCCCTGGAAGGACACATTCTCGCGCACGTCGATCGGCTCGCCGTCGAGACGCTGGCCGCGAAGCGTCTCGATGAAAGCGTCGACGACCGGTGCCCAGCGCTCGCGGTCCATGGAAGACGTACCGATGTTGATGTCGGGCGCGACGTCACGTGACGTAGGCATAGCCTCCGGTCCGTCGCGCCGGTGATTATAACTATGGACGTCGACGAGAACGAACGTGCCATGGCGCTTCTCGATACCGGCAAGGACACGGTTCAGCTCACTGTAGAAGGCGTCGTGAAAGGAGAGAGCCCCCTTTACGATGTCCTCATCCGGCTGCTCTCGCCAGACTTTCAGGCCCCAGGACTGGTCCGGCGACCGGTAGACCGCAGCGTCTCGCGCACGGTTCAGATCCACTTGGAAGCGTGACTGATGAACGATGATCTGGGTAGGAAAATCGGCGATGAAACGCTCGGTGAACGGGTCCTCTTCTCGACGCCGGTCGGGATCGGAGAGACACATGAGCGATCGACAAGCCCTGCCAACGTCGGTGCCGCTGTGGATAGCTGTACCTACTATTGGCGACTCTCCGAGCTTGATCGTCCAGCCCGCCAGTGGTCCGCCCGGATCATTGTTGCCCGAATCATTGTTGGAAGTCATCGCGTTCACAGTCCATCGAATGCATGGAGAGTGTGGATGGTTCCGGTTCATCGAACAAGCGATCGTCAGCCCGCCCTGGATCAGCAGACTGCACCGTCCAAAACGTCACCGAAAGGTGGCCGGCGTCTTCAGCCGAACGTCGCCAGAGGCTCAGTGCGGACCTCGAGAGCGGCACGCCCGACGAGTTCTTCTCGCACCCCAAGACCGACCGCAGCCGCGTCTTCCTGAGCAAGATCCTGCGGCATTAGAGCAATTCCAGGAAAAGTGTGAAACGGTTTTCCGCCCGGAATTGCGCAAAAACAAAGAGATAGAGCGGTTCGGTTTTTCCTTGAAACGATGAAGCGCTCTAGCGTTCAGGCTCAACTCAGTTGGCCGGCTGCCGATGGCCGAGTTGAGTGGATAGTGTCGAAAAGTCCGTACTATGCCCGTTGGGACGCTTGGGTAGAACATCGTTTGGCGATGCCGGAAGCGAAGGTTCGCCGCCTGAAGCCTTGCAAAGCTATTTCACCTTGATGACAACCTTGCCCTTGGCGCGGCCCTGCTCGATGTAGGCCAAGGCCTGATTGGTCTGCTCGAACGGGAAAACCCGATCTATGACCGGGCGGATGACGCCCGACTCGACGAGAGACGTGATTTTGGTCAACTGCTCCCCATTGGCCGCCATGAACAGGAACGAATATCGGACATCTGCGCGTTTGGCCCGCCTCCTGATGCCGGCGCTCAAAACGCGCATGACCAGGTTCAGCACCACACTTAGACCCTTCTCCCTGGCAAACCCAGAATCGGGCGGACCGGAGATCGAAACGGCGAGACCACCTGGCTTCAACACACGCAGGGACTTGTCGGGGGTCTTGTTGTCTTGGCTGTTCAGGACGACGTCGTAGCCCGAAAGGACTTTCTCGAAGTCATCCTTCTTGTAGTCGATGATGACATCGGCGCCCAGATTCCTGACCATATCCGTGTTGGACGCGCTGGTTGTCGTGGCGACCGTCGCTCCGAGGTGCTTTGCCAATTGAATGGCGAATGTTCCCACTCCGCCGGAACCAGCCTGAATGAAGATTTTCTGTCCTTTCTTCAGCTTCGCCCTTTCAACCAGCGCCTGCCAAGCGGTTAGCCCCACCAGGGGAATGGACGCAGCCTCTTCCATGCTGAGGTTCTTCGGCTTCAGGGCCACGTCCGCATCATTAATGGCGATGTATTCAGCGAAAGTCCCGACCCGACCGTCGCGCGGTCGCGCATAGACCTCGTCGCCCGGTTTGAACTGTCGGACTTTCGAGCCGACGCGAATGACCGTTCCGGCCACGTCGTGGCCTGCAACGAATGGCCGGCGATAGGGCAGAATGAGTTTGAATTCTCCGTCCCTGATCTTGGAGTCCAGCAGATTGAGGCTGGCGGCATGGATCTGCACCAGCACGTCATTCTCCCCTACTTCCGGCTCCGGAACCTCTCCAAGCCGCAGGGGAGCGTTCTTTGCGTATCGATCGACGATGAAGGCCTTCATTGTTGCTTTCCCAAATTGAGGAGACCCGGAGCGACGTGTCCCTATTGCATTACGATCATTTAGTGATAATATGACTGTAATGCAATAGCTGATCGAAGGAGAAAAAACATGCGTTACGAGAAGGGCAGGAAAGACGCATCGCGGCAGCGGATTATGGATGTTGCGACCGAACGGTTTCGTTCCGACGGCATCGCTGCATCAGGTATCGCCGGCATCATGGGCGAAGCGGGGCTGACCAATGGAGCTTTCTATCCCCATTTTCCGTCCAAGGCGGCGCTTGTGCGCGAGAGTGTGGCGGCGGCCCTGGAGGTTCAGGCGACCCAGATTCAAGAGCTGTTGGCCGCCGGCGGCTTGTCAATGGCCATTGACACGTATCTGTCGGCGGAACACCGGGACAATCCCGGCAAAGGTTGCGCTTCAGCCGCGCTGTTACCCGAAATTGCGCGTGAGCCGGCCGATACGCGCCAAGTCTACGCCGAACACCTGCTGAAGCTCGTACGCCAGGTGGCGGCCAAACTCACGCCCGACACCCGCAACCCCGAAGATGTCGCGTTCGGTGTCTATGCGACCCTGATCGGCACGCTTGAGCTGTCGCGCGCGGTGAACGGAACCGAACTGTCCGATCGCATTCTTGAGGCTGGCGCGGTAGCGGCGAAGGCGCTGCTCCAGCCCCGCGAGAACGGCAAGCCACAAGAAAGGAAGCCATCATGAACGTGCATCAGCTATCGCGACCTGCCGCGATCATCAAACACAGGGACGTGCCGACGACAACGGTCGACGTCGGCGGCACGAAATTCGCCTACCGGGAGCTCGGGCCCACAACCGGGGTACCGGTGATCTTTCTTACCCATCTGAGTGCGGTTCTCGACAATTGGGATCCCCGGGTGGTCGATGGCATTGCCGCAAAACGGCGTGTCATCACCTTCGACAACCGTGGTGTTGGCGCATCAGGCGGCTCCACTCCCAGCACGGTGGAGGCGATGGCCCGCGACGCGATCGCCTTCATCCGCGCCCTCGGTTTCGAGCAGGTCGATCTGCTCGGCCTATCTCTTGGCGGCTTCATCGCCCAGGCGATTGTTCAACTGGAACCCAATCTGGTTCGCAAGATCATCCTCGCGGGAACCGGCCCAGCCGGGGGTGCCGGCATCGACAGGGTGACGTTCGTCACCATCTTCGACATGATCCGCGCCGCGCTGACCATCAAGGACCCAAAGAACTACCTCTTCTTCACCCAAAGCCCGAACGGCAAGAAGGCAGCGCGCGCGTTTCTGCAGCGATTGAAGGAACGGACCAATGACCGCGACAAGCCCATCGCGCTCGGCGCCTTCAACCAGCAGCTCAAGGCAGTCCGTGCCTTTGGCCAGGAGCGCCCTGCCGACCTATCGCGTATCCGCCATCCGGTCCTCGTGGTGAATGGCGATCACGACAGAATGGTGCCCACCAGCAATTCCGTCGACCTGGCTCGGCGCATTCCCAATGCCGAGCTGGTCCTATACGAGGACGGCGGACATACCGCCATTTTCCAGTATCACGGCGCCTTCGTGGAAAAGGCCCTGGACTTCCTCGAGGCCTAGCGCATCGGCCCGAAAATCGGAATCGATTTTCGGTAAGCACGATGCGCAGATTCAAAAGTGCTAGAGCGGGCTTTGTGCGTCCAAATGGACGCACGTCGCTCTAGCGGCGGCCCGCTTGGTCCGATCAATCGGGGGACGACCAGCTGCAATGCAAATGCTAGGTTGAACGACGCTTAGCCTGCCGTGGCCGGCGTCTTCAGCCGAACGTCGCCAGAGGCTCAGTGCGAACCTCGACCCACTGGCAGCGCCGGCTGTCGTGATAGAAGGACAGGAAGGGCGGCGGGAACGATGGGTCGGCGAAAGCACCCACCGGGATGGCAATCAGACCGGACTGGACATCGATCCGGTAATGGACGGTGGTGCCGCAATCCGGGCAGAAGTTGTAGATGACGCGGCCGCCCTCCTCGCCAATACGCGTGAACTCCGCCGATCGCCCCTCGATCGACACTTTGTCCTCGGGAAACCGCGCATTGAAGCTGAACGCACTGCCGGTGCGCCGCTTGCAGGCCAGGCAATGGCATACGGAGACGCGTACCGGCTCGCCCGAACAGGTGGCTGACAGCTGACCGCAGGAACATTCGGCGCGGCGCGTGACCATGGCTGGCCCCTTTCAGCGAACGACATCAATGGGTTTCGGCATGGGCCCTGAGCTCAGCCCTCTTCTCGTCGGAGACGACGGCAAGGTCGAGCACCTTCTGCAATTCGGCCGCATGGCGGAACGACGGCTCGGCCTGAACGCCGCTGCGCACCGCATCGACAAAGCGCTGGTAGTTGGTCGGCACCGTTCCGGCATCGACGACCTGCCATTTGGCGTTCTCGATGTTCTCGCCCATGCACACTTTCAGCTCCGAGCCGTTCAGATTGTGCACGACTTCGATGCCGCCCTTGTCGCCATAGATGCGCAGCCGCAATTCGTTGAGATGACCGGTTGCCCAGCGGCTGGCATGGACGACGCCGAAAGCGCCGTTGCTGAAATCCAGCGCCATGGTGAAGCTGTCATTGGCGTCGAGCTCGTACTCGCCGATCCGGTTGCCGGGCGCCTTGTCGAAGGACCTAAGGCGGCAGAACACATGGTCGATGTCGAGCGCCGCGCCATAGCTGGCGAAATCGAGTATGTGGATGCCGACATCGCCCAGCACGCCATTGGAGCCGTGGCCGCGCGACAGCCGCCACAGCCATTTCGGATCCGTGCGCCAGTCGCCCCAGAACTTGGAGACCAGCCAGCTCTGCAGATAGGATGCTTCGACATGCCTGATCTGGCCGATCTCGCCGGCAAGCACCATGGTGCGCGCCTTCTGCAGCGGGGCGACGTTGCGATAGGTCAGGTTGACCATGTTGACGATGCCGGCTTGCTCGGCGGCATCGGCCATTTCGTTGGCCCTCTGGTAATTTTCGGCCAGCGGTTTTTCGCACAGCACCGGCTTGCCCGCCGCGACCAGCATCATGGTGGTCGGATGGTGGATGCGATCCGGCGTCACGTTCGCCACCGCGTCGAACTTGTCCCATGCGAGCGCGTCTTCCAGCGACGCGAACCGGTTGGGGATGTTGTTGATGTCCGAAAACTTGTCGACACGCGCGCGGTCGACATCGACGGCGCCGATCAGTTCGACGCCCTCGATCTTGCTGAACTGCCTGGCGTGCTCCTCCGCCATCCAGCCGGTGCCAAGTATCAGGAGACGCATGATTCTTATCCTTAGGATGAGGCTTTATCTTGTTGTTCGACCGTGGATTTCCCGAATCATGGTCTAGCGGTAGCCGGCTTCATCCTCGGCATGGAGTTTTCCGCCGCGCTCGACGATCGGCTCAAGCGCCTTTTCAACCGGCACGTTCGGCGCGTCGAGGATGGCTGGATTTGACCCCTGCGGGTTGTGCGCCCATTTCACGGCGTTGCGCAGCACTTTCTGGACGGTGGCGTCGTGATAGGTCGGATAGGTCTCGTGGCCGGGCCTGAAATAGAAGATGTTGCCGGCGCCGCGGCGATAGGTCAGCCCAGACCGGAACACTTCGCCGCCTTGGAACCACGAGATGAAAACCGTTTCCAGCGGCTCCGGCACGGCGAACTGCTCGCCATACATCTCCTCGTTCTCCAGCTCGAAATACTCGCCGATCCCGGCAGCGATCGGGTGGTTGGGGCTCGTCACCCAGAGCCGCTCGCGCTCGCCGGCCTCGCGCCATTTCAGCGTGCAGGGCGTGCCCATCAACTTCTTGAAGATCTTCGAGAAATGGCCGGAGTGAAGGACGATCAGCCCCATGCCTTCCCAGACGCGGCGCGCAACGCGCTCGACGACTTCGTCGGCGACGGCGCCATGGTCCTTGTGTCCCCACCATAGCAGGACATCGGTTTGCGCCAGACGGTCGGCCGGCAGACCATGCTCCGGCTGCTCCAGCGTCGCCCAGGACACGGAAATTTCGGGGTCGAGCTTGAGCGCGTTGGCGATCGTCGCGTGCATGCCCTCGGGGTAGATCCCCGCCACCACCTCATTGGTCCGTTCATGGATATTCTCGCCCCAAACGACAGCGCGTATAGTCATGACATCCTCTTTGATTGGTTGAAGCCGCCGCCCCGGTCCGGTCAGTCATAGTATCCTCGGCCGGGAATGAAAACCTTCGAGATTGGCCGAAATCTCCCCACAGCTTCGTCATCCCAGGGCGGAGCAGGAGCGAAGCGACGTCGAGAAGACCCTGGGATGACGAAGCCATGAAGGACCGCCGCCGCGACGACCTACGCGCCGCGCCCCTTCCGAGGCGACCTGCAGCAGCGGCTTGGTTAGCCGCGCACGACGAGGCGTTTGATCTTGCCCTTCTTGAAGGCGGCGAGGAAGCGGGCATAGTCCTTGAAAACGACGCAGCCGCTCGATTCTCCGCGGCGGCCGCGCAGCAGGTAGGTGTGCGCAAGAAAGCCGTCCCGACCAAATTTGTTCTTGCCGTCGATAGGAGTGAGACGCAGCGCCTCGACGCCATGGAAGCGCGATTCACGCAGCCTCAGATCGTAGGTGTGGGGCGGCGTCGGGCCGGCATTCTTCCGGTTGGCGTAGCGCGGCTGGTCGACCATTGAGCCCAGTCCCGAATGCGCCTCGAGCCGCGAGCCGTCCGGCATATAGACGGTTTTCGCCGAGATGTCGTAGACGGCGACGCCGCTGCCGATGCCGGGCTTGGTGAACAGGTTGCGGAAGGCCCCGCCGCCCGCCGGGCTATCGGGTTTGGCATAGGCCAGCATGTCTGCGGCCTTCGACCGCTTGGCCGGCTTGACCGGGCTGCCCTGCATGACCGGGCTGCCCTGCATGCCCGGGCTGGCTTGCATGCCCTGCTTGGCTTGCATGCTTGGCATCGCCGCCGGTGACGAACTCCTCGGTGACAAGGCTGGCGCCCGTGGCATCTCGACCTGCGGAGCGTCGGCGATCTGCGCCTTGTTGGCTTTGGATGGCCGAGACTGGGCCTTGGCGGCCTTTGATGACTGGACCTTGGGCGCTTTGGCCTTGGGTGCCTCGACCTTGGGTGCCTCGACCTTGGGCGCCTCGACATGGGGCGCCTCGTCTGACTGGTCGACTTCCGCCCGCGGGCGGAAGGTCGGCAAGGGAACGCTGTCGGGCATCTCGTCCTGCGGCGGCAGCGAGGCCATCTGAACCTCGCCCTCCGGCGGCGCAGCAGTGTCGGCCGTCGCCACCTCCGGCAGCACATCGATCATCTGTTCCGGCAACGCATTCGCCAGCGCGAGCGCCAGACGGGAGGATCGTTCGATCTCAGCGATCTCCGGCCCGAAGCGCACCGCGGCCGGGCCGTTCTGGTCGGGCAGGCGCGCCGGCTCCGCAACGCCCGCGGCCGCCGGCAGGCTGGCAAGCATAGGAGGTGCTGCGTGGGCAAAGGCAGCAGCAAGCTTTTGCGGCGACAGCGCGGCTTTCGCCACCACGCTGTCGAAGCGCGCTTGCGGCGAGATTTCTGCGACAAGCGGCACAGTATCCGGCTGCGCCAGCGGTTTGAGACGCGCCGCCTTGCCTTCATGCACGAAGTTCGCGGCGGCCTGTGCGCAACCGGCATCGCATCGGCTGAGCAGCGACGCCTGACGCTGCCGGCTTGCCGGTAACGGCGCCCACGAATTGGCCCATGAATTGGCAAGCGTGCGATCGGCGAGCGCGATGGTGCGCGGCGCGCGCAGGCTTTGCGGAAGACTGTTGGAGGCAGCGGTGAGCGAGGTTCCCACCGAATAGAGGCCGGCCATGGTCGCCACCGACCACAGAGCGACCGCAACGCCAATAACGGGAACCGCGACCCAGCGCAGGCCGGGCCTCATCGAAGTCAATCCAGAGTCAGGATTGTCACCCCGGTTTTTCAAACGCACAAACGCCATACACCAACCTCAATCGGCCTTGCGGCATGCGGGGCTCGCAGCCGTCACAATCACAGTCGCCTGGTGCCCCCTGCACGCTTCGCGTCTGTTGCCGATTGATTCAAAAGATGGACAAACTTGGTTAACCAATCCCTCTACCGATCGCCGATTGGGCGAAGGTCGATAACAAAAAAGCCCCCTCCACGACTAAGAAAATGGCGGGAATGCCCTCCGTATCAGGCTTTGCTGCCCGTTTTTGCCGACCGAGTCAAGAAACCGAAAGGACTAGACCTTGCCTGGGCGGGCGACAGCTGAAGCTTTCTCGGATCAAAAGCGTCGCATCACCCATGATCGTCTGCGCGCAGGCTGCGTTGCCGGCCCGGCTTTGCATACAGGTAAATTCGCTTATGCTAATATACCTTGGTCATGCACATTTGTGCGCGACCAACAAAAGGGAGGATGCGATGGAAACCATGAATCGCAGGTCTGCAATTGCTCTCGGCGTCACCGCCGCCGCCGTAACGCCTCTATTCGCCTTGGCGACGCCTGCAAGGGCCGCCAAGCAATACGGCCCGACGGAGGGCAAAGAGGTTGCGCCCGGCATCAGAGTGGTGGAGGTCGGCATTGGCAACTCCGACATTCCCGCTTACAAGAGCATCTCAATCGTCGATATAGTCTTCCAGCCTGGAGCAGTCTTTCCTGAAACCGTGATGGACAACGACATGGTATGCACGATTGCTGCCGGCGAATTCACGATCAAGAAGGCGGACAAGGAATTCAAACTTAAGGAAGGCGAGATGTACACTTGCGCCAAGGGCAAGACCGACGGTGCCACGAATACAAGTAGCGTGGTCGGCGTGCATCGCATTGCGATCTTGATGCCTGCCTAGACCAATTCCAGGAAAAGTGTGCAGCGGTTTCTGCCCGGAAACTGCACAAAGAAATAGCCAGAGCGGTTCAGCGAACCGCTCTGGCGCATGACCGAAATGAGGCCCGCGACCTCCGCCGGAGGTGCGGGCCTTGTCGTTGCGTGCGCACGCCTATGCAGCGCGCAGGTTTTCCACCGGGCGCAGGTTCTGGTTCATGCGGAACAGGTTCAGCGGGTCATAACGCTGCTTGATTTCCAAAAGTCGCCGATAGTTGCCGCCATAGGCTGCTTCGACCCGGTCGACCTCGTCCTCGGGCATGAAGTTCACATAGGCCGTGCCGGCGGCATATGGCCTGATCGCCTCGTAAACACCGCGCGCCCAGTCGATGCAGGCGCGGTCCATTTGCGGTTCGCGCCAGCGGGCGTGGACATTCATGACGAAATGCGCGCTGCGTTGCGGAAACGCCGTTGCATCCGCTGTCACGCGGCCTGCGGCACCGCCGATATGGGCGAAGAATATCTCGCATTCAGGCCCCGGAAGCCTGGGTATCGCGGCCGTGACGACCTCGATCGCGCTGTCGGAAAGCTCGGTGAAGTCATGGCTCTTCCAGTAGTTTCGGGCGCCGGGCGTCAGCAACGGATCGAATGCCTGCTCCCAGCCGGTGAACGGGTTGGGGCCGACCACATCGGCAATCGGTGTGCCGATGGCGCGAAGCCTTTGCGTCGCTTTCTCGCCCTCCTGAAGATCGCCGCAATAGCACATGGCCAGGACCAGCACCTCCTTGCCATGCCATTCGGCCGGCAGGAACGGCAGCGGCGGCGCCTGCCGCATAACCACCCAGCAGGTCAGCTCATTGGGCGCTGCTTCGAGCGCCGCTCGGTATTCCCGCAACACATTTTCGGCATCGGCGAAAGGATGAACGACAAGCCCCGCCAGCACCTGCGGACCAACGTGGTGGAGCTTGAACTCGAAGGCCGTGACGACGCCGAAATTGCCGCCGCCACCGCGCAGCGCCCAGAACAGGTCGGGATTTTCGGTCTGGCTGGCGCGCAACAGCTTGCCGTCGGCCGTAACCACATCGGCGCCGAGAAGATTGTCGATGGTCAGGCCGAATTTCCGGGTGATCCAGCCGAAGCCGCCGCCCAACGTCAGGCCTGAAATGCCGGTGGTCGAGTTGATCCCGATCGGCACTGCCAGTTCGAAGGCCTGTGTTTCCGCGTCGACGTCGGCGAGCGTCGCTCCAGGTTCCACCCATGCCCGCCGCGTCGCTGGATCGACCCGCACCGACTTCATCGGCGACAGATCGATCATCAGGCCGCCATCGCAGACGGCACTGCCGGCGATGTTGTGGCCACCGCCGCGAACCGCGAGGAGGAGCCCATTTTCCCTGGCAAAATTCACCGAGGCGATGACGTCGGCGGCACCGGCGCAGCGCACGATCAGCCCGGGCCGCCGGTCGATCATGGCATTCCAGATGCTGCGGGCGTCGTCATAGGCGGCGTCGCCTTCCCTCAGCACGGTGCCGCGCAACTGTGCCGAAAGCGCTTCAAGGGCCGCGGCTTCGACCGTCGTCTTGCCGCGTTCAAGCGTGGTGAGGCTCATGCTGTTCATGGCTTTCCTCCCGATTGCTTTTTCTGAGCTGTTTCCCCCCACCCGGTTTTGAAGTGTGCTCTTATATTAGATATCACGCAAGTTCAAAGCCGCTTGCTGGCCGGTCTTGCGGCACGCGGCGGTGGCCGCGCCCAATCGGACGAGATCTGACGCAGGCCGCCGGTTTGCGAGGATGCAGAATGACATTGTTGGCAGCTTGCTAGTCGGCATGCCGCCGGATTTCACCTTCAGCCCGTCCGTGAAGGCGATGGGGCCTAACGGCCCGCCGCCCAGGCGAGGGCGGACTGCACGTCTTCCTCGATCCGGTGCCGCGCTGACGGGCTCACGCCGTCCCCTTCTGCATAGACGATGCTGGGCGAGCCATAGGCCGGCAATTCCGGCCTATGGCGATTTGCCGATCAACACTCTTCGGTAGTCTTCTTCATTTGACCGGGGGCGGCGGTCTTGGTGTCGGTGTCCTGCTGACCAGGAGCGGCCTCTCGCGCGCTGCCGGTCTGCTGGCCAGGTGCGCAATCTTTGGCCGAATTCGGATTCGTGCCGCTGGTGGTGGTCGAGTCAGTTTCCTGATCGGTTGTGGTGGTGGAGTTGGTTCCCTGATCGGTGGTGCTGGGCATGGTTGTGGTCGTCGAGGTTCCGCTCGTCGAGCTTCCGCTTGTCGTCTGGGCAAGTGAAAGCCCGGACGATACTGCCAGCATGACCGACGCCAGAAGGATGCGTTTCATCGTCGTTCTCCTGTTCTGAATGCGCGGGATGCGCTGGAAAACCAACAGTGAGACCGAAGGACTGTTCCTCGACCATGTTCAACTTTTGTAACTCCGGCCTAACGGTCAGCTCTCATTGAGACCAAAGGCCGGAGACTAAAGGCCCGGCAAAAAGCCCGTCGGCAGGCCAAACCGACATGGCTGCTGGATCGACGTGAAACGATCCCGCCGGTTCGGCCGAGGAACTACGCAGCGGTCCGCGGAGTTAGGCATGTGATCCACATAAGCACAGGAGAGCTCTGATGGCACCGCGCAGAAAATCCGACGATCCGTCCGAAGGCCCGACAATCGAACAGCAGGATTGGGACGCGATCAAAGGCGGCAAAATTCTACCAGACAGCGTGCCGGGAAACGGCGACATCCGTTATGACCTCGAGAAAGAGGGTGAACTGCCCGAGGAAGACGACGACAATCCGTACCAGGACAGCGACGAGGCGCTGCCGGACGATGAGGAGGAACGCGCTCTCGCGCGTAATCCTTCGAAACAAGACATCGACGAGCCATGACGGCAGCATTTAATAGGCCCGGCTAGCCCGCCCGGTTCGGGTGCGCTCCAAATTCCGTAAAAATTCCTGCAGCGACAGAAAAGGCCCCGTGGGGAGGAAGCGCGGGGCCTTTGTCCGAATGCCGTCCGAACGGCCTTCATAGTCGCTGGAGTAGAACGACTGCGCTTCCAACCGTGGCGGGCGGATGTTGTTCCATCGAAACCGAAAAAAAGACGGTGCCCGTTTGTTGTTTGCGCCAGCATTGCTGCCGCAGAGCTAACGCTTGTCGAGGACGCTGTGGCACTTGGTTTGCGCCTGACGCGTCGCACCACTTGTCAGACAAAGCCGGGAACCGGCTTTGTCTTGCCGCTTAGTTGCGCGCCCAATGTCAGTGTCTGCGGGAAATTCCGGACAATTGCCGCCATCAAGGTGGCGCTGCCGGGGCGAAGGGCAATTCCGGCAAGTGCTGCAGCGGCGTGGACCCGTGTCGAAAACAGTCTTTTCCAGGCCGCCTCATAGCGTCTGCCGGCAGCCTCGCGCCCCACCCGGCCGCTTGGCGCGCATGCGAGTTCGCAAGCCAGCAGCCAGCCGGACTGAAGCGCCATCGAGATGCCCTCGGCGATAACAGGATGAGACTCTCCGGCTGCATTGCCGACGCGGAAGATGTCCCGTTCGTAGCAGGAGCGAATGCCCGGCCGGATCGGGCCTGCGGCAAGCCACGGACCGTCGCGGTGAGCTGCCCCAAGGGCATCCCTGACACCCCGGCACGATTCCATCAGATAGCGGGAGACCGCATCGGCGGCCGATACATGGCTGTGGTTTGGGCCACGGTGTTTACGCAACCGCGCCAGCATATCGCGCCGAATGCAGCACGAGATCGACAACCGGCCATGATCCGCCGAGACCATGCCGCCATAACCGCCCGGAAACGCCAGCAGAGGCATCAAATCAGGCGCCAGGGACGACCCGGTGAAATGCGCCTTGAAGCCGAGCAGGTCCGACGGGCGGTTGGTCTTTTCGGGCTGGCTGGGCAGCGGTCCTGGTTCCCAGGAGCCGTGCGCGGCTACAATCACCGGCGCACGCAATACCGTCGTTTCGTTCCCGGCTTGAATTCGCACCATTTGCATCTCGCCATCCCGCTCGATGGCGACGGCGCGATAGGGCTGAAAGATTTCGACTCCCGCCAATCGCGCCGCCTGCAAAAGCAGACAGTCGAGAATGTCCCGGCCAAGCGCCCGGCCGAAACCATCGTTTGCAGCGGGCCGATCTTTTGCACGGGGCCCATTTTTTGCAGGAGGCATGGGCGCCTCGACACTAGCTTCGCCGGAAAAGAAGCCGACGCGGCGGATTTCGGGGCCGGCATTGGCACGCCAGGCATCGCCGATCTCCAGCTGGTCCAGAAGCGCGAGATTGCTTGCCGATATATATTCGCCGCAGACCTTGCGGCGCGGGAACGCGCTCTTCTCCACGATAGCCACGGCCCACCCGCGCCGGGCCAGCGTGAGCGCGACGGATGTGCCCGCCGGGCCGGCGCCTATGATGATCGCGTCATGGGTCCGCGTCATAGGTCATCATCGGTGCTGGCGCCGACGAAAATGTGGGAAAAAAGGCCGGCGCGCCGTTCCTCGACCGGTTTGCCTTTTGCCGCAAGCCAGAGACCAGAAAGCTCGCTGCCGCGAAAACCGGCGCGCACGCTTTGAGCCGCGTCGTTTCGTGTGACATCATTGGCGCCGATTGCCGGGAGAAGACGGATTGCGGCCAGCGCCAGTTTCGCCCGCAACGGCTCTGTCGCCAACATCAGCGGGGCCTTCGGCACCATCAGTGCAAACAGGCGCACGAGCTCGGCGTCGTCGAAATGATGCAGAAACAGATTGACGGTGATCGCGTCGAACCGCCTGCCCTCATTCTTTCTTGCCCAGTCGAAGACATCGGCGGTGATGCCTTCGGCCGTCCACCCCAGCCTGTCGAAATCACCACGCAATTGCGCGGTGATGAGGTCGACGCGGTCGAGCATCACCAGCTCGACCTGAGGCCATTGCCCGGCCATGCGCCGCGCTACCGCCAGCATGAAGGAGCCATCGCCGGCGCCGATCTCCAGAATCCGGCGTGGCGGCTTTGGCACAAATTTCCCGAGCAGCGACGCCATGATCTTTGCCTGAAACATCAGCGCGTTGATGTGACGAAGGTCGCGGCGCGTGGCAAGCGCTCGCGGATCGTCGGCCGCAAGTCCGTCAAGGATTTCCGGCGCAAGCTTACGGTGCTCCAGGCCACTCATGACACGGTTCGAAAAAGCATGGTTTCGGCCGTCAGCCCGGGTCCGAACGACATGCCGCAGCCGAGCAGGCCCGGCGGCGCCTTCAGCATCTCCTTCATCACGAACATGACAGTCGCTGACGACATGTTTCCGTATCGGCGCAACACCTCGCGCGATGGCTCCAGCGCGGTGGGCGCGAGTTTCAGAGCCCTTTCGACGGCGTCGAGAACCGACCGTCCACCCGGGTGCACGGCCCAAAGGTCGACCGCTTCCGCTGTCCGGCCGCTGAGGATGGCGTCCTGGTTGCTCCGCAACGCTTCATGAATCGCTGCCGGGACCTGGCCGGAAAGAACCATCTCGAAGCCGTGGTCGCGAATGCTCCAGCTCATCAGGTCACGCCGCTCACGCGCCACGATACAATGAAAGCTCTCGAGCTCGACGCCGGCCGGCTCTGCGGTGACGAGCGCGGCCGCGCAGCCGTCGCCCCAGAGGCAGAACGACAGCAGCTTTTCCAGTTCGGTCGTTTCGCGCAGATGCAGCGTGCAGAGTTCGATATTGACCAGGAGGACCTTGGCGCGAGGGTCGGAGCGGACGATGTGGCGGGCAAGCTTGAGACCGTTGATCGCCGCGTAGCATCCCATGAAACCAATCATCGTGCGTTCGACCCTGTCCGGCAGGCCGCATCGCGCAACCAGATCCAGGTCGATGCCCGGCGCCGAAAAACCGGTGCAGGTGGTAACGACGAGATGAGTGATGCGGCGAGCGTCATCGCCAAGCTCCAATCCGTCGACGCCTTTTTGCGCCAGAACAGGCGCGGCATCTCCGAACATTGCCATTCTCTCGGCCGTTCCAGGAAAGGCGCCCCGGATAAAAGTCCCAGCCAGATCTGCTGATGGTCCTTCGGGGTCGCCAGCGGGTGCAAAGCAGGAATAGCGGCGCTCGATGCCGGCGAGATCAGCCATGCGTTCGAAAATTCTTCGGCGATCGGCCACAAGCATGGAGGCCGCGAAACGCAGATAGAATTGATGAACCTCGTGCTCCGGCACCGCTGTCGCGATCTGGTTGATATAGGCTTTGGCCGGCATATTCTGTCTCCTCGGCGTATGCACGGTGTAACGTGAGGCCACCGCCGGAGGGTCTTTGCTCACCAAGGATGGAGCGTTGTTCGATAAACGTTTCCGAAAACTGATTTCATCCCGAGATTCGGCACACGCTGTTGCAAAGCGATGCTGCGGTTCGCCGGCACTAGCAATATAGGCTCCATCGCCGAGGCGTCGACGGGAGAGCCCGCGCTTCTGGCAGATGCGAGCCGCGGGCCGAGGCGCCTTGCGTCCGGCACTCACCGGGCACCGTCTTTTTCCTGCATCGACGGAACATTAGCGCATACTAACAGTTGTAGGATGACAGCGGGTATCTCCCGGATATTGGCTGCTGGATCGGGCCCGGTCGGCCCGCGCTCCTCCAGAGGCGCGGGCCTCCCGGTCCTGAGGGCGGCTATTGGAACAAGAATGCCGAGCAGGCGTTCCACAAATTATGTCCAGCTGCCCGGGATTCGCGGAAAAGACAAAGGAGAGCTGTCATGAACAATATCATCTGGCTGGTTGGGGCCGTCGTTATCGTAATAGCGATACTCAGCTTCCTTGGCCTTCGTTAACATTCGCCTTTAGCGAAAAGGCGACGCAGGACTAAGTAGTCACTTGGATCTACTCCGAAACCCATACCGCAGCGCTAGAGTCTTTCACGTTTTGACGGAAGCGTACCCGGCGTTTGCGAAGTAGTTCTTGCATTCGCCGGGTTCGATCGTTGCGACGAGATGGCCGATGTGTCGCCAAGTGTCCTCGATGGTGCGTTTCTGA
>NZ_RZPG01000028.1:0-95454 GCF_004022765.1 Mesorhizobium sp. M6A.T.Cr.TU.014.01.1.1 | reverse complement strand
GTTGATGCCAGCCTCTTCTCCCCGCCGGGGAGAAGGTGGCCGCGAAGCGGCCGGATGAGGGGGACCTCGCATTGGATAGATAGCGGGACAAACGAAGCTACTGCGGCGGCACCGGGCAGCTCGTGTCGCCCTCCTGGCAGCTGAGATAGCCCTGGAAGTCCTTCAGCCGGTCGTTGGTGAGGCTCTCCTTGCAACCGGCGACCACCATCGGATACATGCTGCCGGCCATATCGGGCGGGCCGCCCTGGAAAGCGCATTCGGAATCGCGGAAGGCGACCCAGGCGCGCTGCGCGCCAACCAGCAGCTTCTTCGTCGCCGCATCGTCCTTCAGCCGCTCCTCGATCTGCCTGTAGGCGTGGTTGAGCTTCTTGTCGGCTTCGGTGAACGACTTGCCGGCGCATTCGTTCATGGTCGCCTGGTCCTGCGCGTTGGCGCAATCGTCGGCACGCGCCGCGTTGGCAAGCAGCGGAACGGCGAGGATCAAGGTGGCGAGACCGGTTTTGGCCAGACCCGTTTTGGAATGCAAAAGCCGCATCGTGTTTCTCCGATTTCGAAAGCTCCCGCTGTAACAAAGCTTAATCGTGAGACGAATACAGGCAAGACGCAGTCTGTCGCCTTGGTGGACAGTTCCTTTCAGGCCGGCTCCGACGGCTGCGAAGCAATAGTGTTGCGGGGACGGGATGCATCTCACTGCATTCTTCGTTCAGGACTATAAGTCCATATCGGAGAAAACCATGCGCGAAGCCGACAATGACGAAATCGACCTGCGCTGCCCGCAGATCGTCGCAGACAACGCCGCCATGGGCCTCAGGCTGCGCGGCATATTTGGCCGCGGCGGGACCGAGATCGGCGTGGCGCGGGCCACCCAGCTCAAGAACCGGCAAAAGCTTTCGCCCTCCACCGTCCGGCGCATGGTCAGCTACTTCGCTCGCCATAAGGTCGACAAGAACGGCCGCAATTCCGGCAATGAGCAGGATCCGTCGGCCGGCTATATTGCCTGGCTTTTATGGGGTGGCGACGAGGGCCGCGCCTGGGCGCTCGGCGTCAAGCAGAAGATCGGCAACGCGCCCGACATCTGAACGGCAAACAAAGCAGGTTCGTCTCGGGCTCTAGCCTTCCCAGTCGACTTCGAACATCCCCAGCCGCTCGTAGAGCCTGACGGCGGCGGCATTCTCAACCGTGTTGGTTTTGAGATCGACATGCGCAGCGTCCCGTGCGTGAAAGGCGGCGAAGACGTGCCACATCAGCGCTTCGGCGATGCCTCGGCCGCGCGCCTCGGGGTGGACGGCAAGGTCTTTCACGAACGCCCTCGTCCAGCATAGTGCCGCGCCCGCCAGCCGACCCTTGCTGTCGATGACCAGGAAACACAAAGCGGGGTCGAATTCCGCGTCGCTTGAAATGCGCGGCCACCATTCGTCGAACGGCCCATCGGCGCCATCGTCGAACACGGTGGTCAGCAGCGCATGCAAAGCGAGCGCGTCGGCGGCCTCGAAGCCGCGCATGACGAAGCCTTCCGGCCAGCGCGGTGGAGCAAGCGTGTCGTCGAGGATCTTGCGCAGCCTTATGTCGTTTGGCGCCGGCGGGCGCGGCTCAGGCATGGTGGTCAGGCATCGGGCTGCAGGCGACGCCGAGCGCGGTCGCGGCCAAGGCCGGTTTCTTCCAGCATGCCCTTGCGCTTGGCGTCGTAATAATAGCCGCTCTGGTAGAGCCGGTCGGCGCGGTTGGCGTTGCCGCCGGCCACCAGCCAGGCGCCGCGCAGGTATTTCACCGCATATTTCAGATTGGTCTCGGCGTCGAACAGCCCGCTCGCCGGCCCGACATAGCCCATGCCGCGCGCCGTCGCATGCTTGATCTGCATCAGCCCCCAATGGCCGCGATTGTAGGCTTTGGGATTGAAGGTGCTCTCGCGCTTGACGACGCGGCGCACCAGATCGACCGGCACCTCATAAAGGGCGGCATATTTCTCGATCAGTCGCTCGATCTCGCCGCGCGGTCCCGTCACGTACTCCTTGGCAGGGCTGGTCGAAAGCAGGGCGGACGGATCTTCAGGCACGACATAGGCGGCCTGCTGCACGCCGGGCATCGTCTTGCTTGTTTCGCCAGTGACCGGCATGGCCACAGCGGCCGTCGCATGGACAGGTGCTGCGCTGGCGGGCGCGGCATCGGCCGCCATGGCTGCAGGTGCAGTTGCGGCCAGCGGGGTCGGGCCTGCAAAGGCAACCGGCTGGGCAGGCGTCGCGGCGGGGTCCAGCGCCGCCGTCTGGACAGGCGCGACGCCGGATGATTCCGGCAGCACCGAAACCGTGTCGGGCAGCACCAGCGTAAAGCCGGCGTCAGCGCCCGCGGCGGCAGTTTCAGTCAGGGAAGGCACCGGCTTCGTCTGCGAGGTCGAGGTGCAGCCGCTGAGGCCGGCCGCAGCGAGCATCACGCCGATCGCGGGAAAGATGATTTTTGCTGGCAAGCCGCGCTCGGGTCCGGTTCTCTGTTAAGAAAATCCTTACACCAGCGCCTTTGCCCCGGCAATCCGCAGCCTGTTGTGGACTTCGGATGGTTTTCGGGTGGCAACAGCAACCTGAAAATGCGATATCTCGTTCTCGATATGTACTGGATTGCCGTCCGTTTCTTCGGAAAGGAGCACATCATGGAAAGCACCTCTCAAGCCACCGCCGGCCACGCGGTCTTCGACACCGTGATGGGCTTCATGGGCATCGCCTGGAGCGAAGCCGGACTGACAAGGCTCTGCCTGCCCCAGCGCAACCGCGACGCGGTGGAATGCCGGCTCTTGCATCATGCCGGCAGCGCCGCTTCAAGCGCCCAACCGCAATGGGTTGCCGAGCTGATCGCATCGATAAAGGCCTATGCAGCCGGCGAAGACGTCGATTTCTCCGGTGTGCCGGTCGATCTCACCGGCGTCGACGATTTCCGCCTCGCCATCTACGACGCGGCGCGCAAGCTCGCCTTTGGCGAGACCACCACCTATGGCGAGCTGGCCAAGCGCGCCGGCCATGCCGGGCTGGCGCGTGAGACGGGCGCAGCACTCGGCGCCAACCCGGTGCCGCTGGTCATCCCTTGCCACCGCATTCTTGCCGCCGGCGGCAAGATCGGCGGTTTTTCCGCGCCGGGCGGCTCGACCACCAAGGAAAAGATGCTGGCGATGGAAGGCGTGCGTGTCGGCCCGCCGCCGCCGGCGCAGGTCTCATTCGGCTTCTAGGGTGTTAGTTCGGAAAGATGCGCCGGCGGAAACGCCGGTCTGTGTCCACCCGCTTGCACTTGTAGACGATGCAGGACCTCGTATCGGCGCTCGGTACCGACGCCCGTGCCCTGACCTCACCCATGTTGCAGAAACGCTGACTCCGCACATAGCGGTCGTATAGCGGCAGCCCCGGCGTCCGCGTCGACTGGTAACGCAGGATGACGGCACCTTCCCGCGCAATCGTCGCCTGCACCCCGTCGCAGCTCATGCGGCTCGGGTCATAGCGCGAGATCGCCTGCGCCTCGGCGGCCACCAGCATCAGGCAGGCGGCAAGCAGAACAGTTTTCATGGTCCTCTCCCAAAACAGGACCGGACGCTCGAAGGCGGCACGATCCTTCCCCGCAGCGTGCGCGATAAGCGATACGATCCTCCGCAACGCGCGACGTTACAAGGCTTTCACGCGATTGGGGCGGCCGTTGGGCAGCGCCGCGTCAGCGCCTTTTTTTGCGAAGTCTTGTTTTTTGCGGAGAAGCGGACTATATGAGGTCCATTGATATTTCGGCCGATCGATCCGGGCCTCGCGATATTCGCGTTTGCTGACGTCTATCTCCAAAATCTCGATACAAACCGGCTGGACTTCGGTTCGGTCAAGCTAAAGCAAACGTATAAGGACTATCGAAATGGCAACAGGTACGGTCAAGTGGTTTAACTCCACCAAGGGTTTCGGCTTCATCCAGCCTGACAGCGGCGGCGCGGACGTTTTCGTGCACATCTCCGCAGTCGAGCGCGCTGGGCTGTCGACCCTGGTCGAAGGCCAGAAGATCAACTTCGAGATCGAGCAGGACCGCCGCACTGGCAAGTCGTCCGCTGGGTCTCTGAGCAAGGCAGCCTGATTTTGCGAATGGCGCGCGCCGGGCAACAGCTCGGGGCGCGCGGCAAGTCACGGATGTACTGACGGTCGCGCGAGAAGCGCACCGGAGCGGAAAGACCCCGACAAGCCGAAGCAGCAGATTGCTGCCGGCCCGGACCGAACGCTCCCGATCAGGCTACCAAGCATGGGAAGGCGGGATTTTGTCCCGCCTTTTTGCTGTCTGGATTTTAGTTTGTTTGCTTG
The DNA here is from genome assembly GCF_004022765.1 of Mesorhizobium sp. M6A.T.Cr.TU.014.01.1.1. Taxonomy (NCBI): domain Bacteria; kingdom Pseudomonadati; phylum Pseudomonadota; class Alphaproteobacteria; order Hyphomicrobiales; family Phyllobacteriaceae; genus Mesorhizobium; species Mesorhizobium sp. M6A.T.Cr.TU.014.01.1.1. Next base: position 91,147 of record NZ_RZPG01000028.1, on the reverse strand, counting down.
CGTTCCAGTCGTCGACAATTGGCGAAACCGGCGATGCGGCATCCTTCTCCCCGTCACTATACGGGGAGAAGGACGCTTTTCGCCAATCGCCAATCTTGCTCAGGAAAATCGGCGAGCAGCATCTCGATGGATAACTATCCCAGCCATTCCATCGGCACATGCCCCGGATCGGCCTCGACCCGTTTCAGCCAGGCGGCCACCGCCGGATAGGCGTCGAGCTGAAAACCGCCCATCTCGGCCGTATGCGTATAGGCGTAGAGCGCGATATCGGCGACGCTCAATGTATCACCAGCAAAGAACGCACTGCCCGCCAGATGCTTGTTCATCACGCCGAGCGCCTTGTTGCCGCGCTCCAGCGTCACCGCCAGCCGCTCCGGAGTCGCGTCCTTGGCCCGTTCGGGAAAGGTCAGCAGCGCCTTGCGCACTGCGATATAGGGCTCGTGGCTGTACTGCTCGAAGAACAGCCACTGATAGGCCAGTGCGCGCTCGTATTTGTCGGCGGGCAGGAACCGCGTGTCTTCGGCGAGATAGAGCAGGATGGCGTTGGATTCGGCAAGCCGCCTGCCGTCGTCGAGCTCGAGCAGCGGCACCATGGCGTTCGGGTTCTTGGCGACGTAGTCGGGCTTGCGCGTGTCGCCGGTATGCGAGCTGACCTCGACATTGGTGAAGGCCATGCCGAGCTTGGCCATCAGAAGGCGCGGTTTGTAGCAATTGCCGCTGTCGATCATTCCATAAAGTATGGTCATCTTTGCTCCCATCGCTCGTGCAACGACAGCCCAGGCTCTATCCCGGTGTCAACGACTTGATCCAGTGATTTGTTTTGGCGCAACCATCAGCGCCGCTGATAGATCACCCAAACAACGGCACGACGTTGTTGTCCATGCCAAGCAGCCGGTCGATGGGCAGCGGCTCCTCGTCGAAGACCGTGCCGGCCAACGCTGGCCGCGCCAGATGGTAACCCTGCAAAAGGTCGACGCCGCCGTCCAGCGCGACGCGCAAACGAGTGGCATTCTCGATTCCTTCGACCAGCACCTTGGTGCCACGGTCGTGCAGCGCGGAGACCAGCGGTCGGAAAAATCGTTCGGCGGCGGCATGGCGACAGAATTCCGCAAACCAGGTGCCGTCGATCTTGACGATGTCAGGCTGGACAAGGGCGACCCGTTCTTCCGTCGAATGCCCGGTGCCGAAATCGTCGATGGCGATGCGAATGCCGTCGCGCCGCATCTCGCGCACCAGGCTGACGAGCACCTTGTCGTCGGCCGCCTGCTCGGTGATTTCGCAGACCAGCATGCCGGGGTGCAGGTCGAACTCGGCGAGATGCCTGGTCATCAGCCTGATCTCAGCCAGCGCCCGCCCGGGGTCATCGTTGATCAGCGGATTGTAGTTGAAGAACAGGTCGATCCCGTCGACGCCGATGTTGCGGAAGTTCCGGAGATGCAGCACCCGGCACATCGTCTCGACGAACAGGCGATCCGGCAGGGGCACGCCCTCGAAAAACACGGGTGGTGCGACCGACCTGCCGGCGCGGTGCGGCTCAATCAGGCCTTCGACCGCTACGGCCGTCAAAAACCTGCCGCGTGGCGCAAAAATCGGCTGGTAGGCGCTCCTCAGCCGGAACGCGCCATAGACGCCATATTCGATCCCGACTTCGTCGGCGAAGATCGCCTCGCCGACATTGCGCCGCCTGTCGTGCCGTCCGGTCATGGCGCCACCTTGCGGCCGAAAGCCCGTTTCGGCCGCAGCGAGGACGATACAATCGCAGGCGCATCGCCGGCATTGGACACTGCCGCGGGCATCTGCCTGTCCTTGCCGAAAACGTGAAAGCTGGTCGGCGCAAGCTCCGGGCGCGCCAGCGCGAATCCCTGCACCATCGAGGCTCCCGATTTCTCGGCCAATTCAAGCTGCCAGCCCTCCTCGATGCCCTCGAACACCGTGCGGATGCCTTGCTCTTCGAAACTTGCCACCATGGCGGTCAGCAGCGCGAAGCCGGCGCCGGACTCCATCAGTTGCATGATCCAGCGTGCGTCGAACTTGACGATATCAGGCCTGAGCTCCTTGATGCGGTTGATGTCGGACTCATCGGCACCATAGTCGTCGACGGCGATGCGAAACCCATTGGCCCTGAGCGCCTCGACGAAATTGTAGAGGGTTTCCTGCGACGCCGATTTCTGCTCGGTCACCTCGCAGACGACGCGGTTCGCATCGATATCAGCCTCATGCAGCACCAGCCGCATGTCGCGCAGCGCCTTGTCGGCGATGCTGCGATCGGTGAACACGGACGGGTCGAAATTGATGAAGATGGACGCCTCTGGCGGCAGGCTGGCACCGGCGTTCAGAAGGTGCAGCGTCCTTGTCAGCGCCTCGATATGCAGGCGGTCGACCGTCGGACAGGTGTTGAAAAAACTCATCGGCGACTGTGGCTCGCCGTCGCGGAATGGCCGGATCAGCCCCTCGAATGCGGTGACCGACAATTTGCCGTTGCTGAAGGCGAAGATCGGCTGGAAAGCGCTCTGCAGCGTATAGATGCTCCAGACACCGCTGGCGGTGCCGTCATCATGACGGATGATGTGGGCATGCCCGATGCTGCGCGACACGGTTCCTCGCTTTGCGAGACTGGCGGAATGGGTCGTGATCCAGCCACTCGGGGTTTTACCGCCGGTAAGTGAATTTATTGTTGCCGGATTCGCCGGGGATTTGAGATCTGGCTCATCCGACAGTGCTTGCGCTTGGCGGAATGATGCGACATGAGATGCGCCGCGGTGGATGGACCGCCTGCATCCCAAAGGAGACAATATCGTCATGGCCTTTCTTGCCGACGTCCTTTCCCGCGTTAAGCCTTCCGCGACCATCGCAGTGACGCAGAAAGCGCGCGAGCTGAAAAACGCCGGCCGTGACGTGATCGGGTTGGGTGCCGGCGAACCTGACTTCGACACGCCGGACAACATCAAGAACGCTGCGATCGAGGCCATCCGCCGCGGCGAAACGAAATATCCGCCGGTTTCCGGTATCGTGCCGCTGCGCGAGGCGATCGCGAAAAAATTCAAGCGCGAGAACAATCTCGACTACCGGCCGGAGCAGACCATTGTCGGCACCGGCGGCAAGCAGATCCTGTTCAACGCCTTCATGGCGACGCTGAATCCCGGCGACGAGGTCATCATCCCGAGGCCGTATTGGGTCAGCTATCCCGAGATGGTGGCGATCTGCGGCGGCACCTCGGCTTTTGCCGACACCTCCATCGACAACGGCTTCAAGCTGACGGCGGCGGCGCTGGAAAAGGCGATCACACCGCGCACCAAATGGCTGTTGATGAACTCGCCGTCGAACCCTTCGGGCGCCGCCTATACCGAGGCTGAATTGCGCGATCTGGCCGACGTGCTGTTGAAGCATCCGCATGTCTGGGTGCTGACCGACGACATGTACGAGCACCTGATCTACGGCGACTTTGTCTTCAAGACCATCGCCGAGGTCGAGCCGAAGCTTTATGAGCGCACGCTGACCATGAACGGCGTGTCGAAGGCCTATGCCATGACCGGCTGGCGCATCGGCTATGCGGCCGGGCCGGTGGCGCTGATCAAGGCGATGGACATGATCCAGGGCCAGCAGACGTCCGGCGCCTGCACCATCGCGCAGTGGGCGTCGGTCGAGGCGCTGAACGGTCCGCAGGATTTCATTGCGAAAAACAAGGCGATCTTCCAGGCGCGGCGCGATCTCGTCGTGTCGATGCTCAACCAGGCGCGCGGCATCACATGCCCATCGCCCGAAGGCGCCTTCTATGTCTATCCGTCCTGCGCCAAGCTGATCGGCAAGAAGACCAAAGCCGGCAAGGTGATCGACAGCGACGAAGCCTTCTCCTCGGAGCTGCTCGAGGCCGAGGGCGTGGCGGTCGTGTTCGGCTCGGCTTTTGGCCTCGGCCCGAACTTCCGCATCTCCTACGCCACATCCGAGGCATTGCTCGAAGAGGCCTGCACGCGCATCCAGCGCTTCACCGCCTCGCTGACCTGATCAGGCGTCCGAACACCAAAACCCGGCCGCGAGCCGGGTTTTGGTGGCACCAGCCTCATCCCTGCCGACTGGTTTCGCGCGCCGAACGCGCCTCGGCCGGCGCCAGAACCGTGACCAGAAGCCCGGCCGTGACGAACGAGACGATGGCCGCCGTCAGCATCGCCGCATGGAAGCCGCCGGCATAGGCGGCTGCGAACAGAGCGCGCAGGCCGTCCTCGCCCATCGCCGCATCGGCTGCGAAATCGTGTCTTGAAACGGCGGCGCGGGCCACCGCTCCAGCATTGGCGACCCCAGCATTTTCAAGATGCGCCGTCAGCAGGGTTGTTGCCCGCATGCTCATCAGGGCGCCGAGCAGCGCGATGCCGATGGCGGTACCGCCCTGGCGGGTTGCGTTGATCACCGCCGACACCATGCCCGACCGCTCGCGCGGCGCAAACGACATCGCGGCGGCGCTGCCGGTCGGGATCGACAGCGCGTTGCCGAGGCCGCCGACGGCAAACAGCAGGCCGATCGTCACATAGGGGCTTGAGGCTCCAACCCAGCACATGCCCAGCATGGAAAACCCGCTCGAAAGATAGCCGGCGGCCATCAGCGCCGAATGTCCGTAGCGCTGACTGAGCCTGCCGATCGCCGGCGACACGACCATCTGGACAAGGAACAGCGGCGCCATGCGCAAGCCGGTCTGTGTCGGCGACCAGCCCTGTGCCTGCTGCAGGAACATCGAATAAAGGAAGACGCCGGTGTAGGAGGTGAGGCCGAGCGCGAACGATGCGACATTGGCGACGGCAAAGCGAATGTCGCGGAACAGGCCAAGCGGCAGCATCGGCCGCGGCGTGCGCGCCTCGAAGGCAAGGAAGACTGCAAAGCCGGCCAGGCCGGCAACAACGGCCATGACCGTCCGCGGATCGCCCCAACCGTTTTCACCTGCCGATATCAGGCCAAAGGTCAGCGCGCCCAGCCACAGAATGCTGAGCGCCAGGCCGACAAGGTCGAGATGAGCATGCTCGGGATGGGAAGTCTCTACGATCGAAGCTGCACCCAGCACGATCCTGGCCAGGCCGAGCGGCAGGTTGATCAGGAAAATGCTCTGCCATCCGGCGGCTTCGACCAGGATGCCGCCGACGACGGGGCCGGCGAGCAGCGAGATGGCGGCAAACGACGCCCAGCCGCCAATGACGCCGGCGCGCTCGCGGGCATCGGGAAACGCCTGCGTCAGGATCGACAGCGCGCCCGGAATGATCAGCGATCCGGCGATCCCCTGCACCACCCGGCCTGCCAGCAGCACCGGCAGGTTGGGCGCGATTGCACAGATGGCAGAACCAGCCACGAAGATACCGATGCCTGCCAGCCAGGAGCGCTTGCGCCCGTAGCGGTCACCGATCAGGCCTGCCGACAGCATGAAGGCAGACAGGCAAAGCGTGTAGGCGTCGATCACCCATTGCAGCCCGGCGAAGTCGATGCCGAGCGCAATCTGGATCGTTGGCAGGGCGACATTGACGATGCTGATGTCGAGCAGCGCGACGAATGTGCCGAGATAGACGGCGGCAACAAGAGGCAAGCGACGATTCGACATGACGACTCCAAACCTGAGTGTTGAAATCACCTATAATGATCAGACGCGACGCGCTTTTAGGACCGATCAAAAGCGCCCGGCTCAGCCGCCATACTGCTCGTCCGTCACCTTCTCCAGCCAGTCGGCATGGACGCCGTCGAGCGCCTCCTGCATGGCGATATGCTCCATCGCCGATTTCGGGGCAGCGCCGTGCCAATGCTTTTCATCAGGCGCAAACGAGATAACGTCGCCGGCCCGGATCTCCTGTATCGGCCCGCCCCAGCTTTGTGCGAGGCCGGCGCCAAATACGACGTACAGCGTCTGCCCAAGCGGATGCGTGTGCCAGTAGGTACGCGCGCCGGGCTCGAAACTGACCATGATGGCGCGCAGACGCGCCGGGGCTTCCTTCTCGATGATCGGCGTCTGCAACACACGGCCGGTGAAGTACTTTTCCGGCGCAATGACGGTCGGCACGCTGCCGCAGGCAATGATCTTCATCGTCGCGAATCCTCAAGCTGATGGCGGACCGGTCGGCGACGGCCGTTCCTTTTTTGTCGCAAGAAACGGGCACTTTCGTCCGATAACCATCATGGCGCAACCGCTTTTGCGGCTGTTCGGCGACGGCTCGGTCGCGGGATTTGATGGGGAACCTAGGCTCGCACCCGTCGGCACGCTCAGCATCCGCGACGTCAGGCAGCCCTCAAATCCCTTGCCCTCCCGGCTAACCCGTGGGACGATGCTTTTGGGCAGGTGGCGAACTGAAAAAAGCCCCGCCCGCGACGGTCGACAGGCCGGCCGCCGCTCCCAGGGAAACGCCTGAGTGGAGGTCAGTCATGGGAACTCGCGCCGGAGGACGACGCACGGGACCGAAATGCATTGCCATAGTCGGTCCCTTTGCAAGCGGTAAGACGACACTTCTCGAAGCCATATTGGCCCGCACGGGCGCCATTCCCCGCCAGAATCCCGTTTCCTCGGGAAACACCGTTTCCGACCATTCGCCCGAGGCACGCGCCCACGCCATGAGCGTCGAGGCAACCTTTGCCACCACCGAATTCATGGGCGAGCAACTCACTTTCGTCGATTGTCCCGGCTCCATCGAATTCTCCTTCGAGGCAGAGCCGGTGCTTGCCGCCTGCGACATCGCGGTGGTCGTCGCCGAGGCCGACGAGAAGAAGATTCCTGCCCTGCAGCTGATCATGCGCAAGCTCGACGATCTCGGCGTGCCGCGCATCATGTTCCTCAACAAGGTCGATAAGGCGATATCAGGCGTGCGCGACACGCTGAAGATGCTGCAGCCGGCAAGCTCGGTGCCGTTGCTGCTTCGCCAGGTTCCGCTGCGCAAGAACGGCGTCGTCATCGGCTCGATCGATCTCGCTCTGGAGCGCGCCTACATCTATCGCGAATATGCCGAAAGCGAGGTCGCCGAGATTCCGGGCGACGACAAGGCGCGCGAGTTGGAGGCTCGCTTTTCCATGCTGGAGACGCTCGCCGATCATGATGACCAGTTGATGGAGCAGCTCCTCGAAGAGATTGAGCCGCCGAAGGACGCGATCTTCGACGATCTCGCCGCCGACCTGCGTGACGGCGCGGTCACCCCCGTGCTGATCGGCACTGCCGAGAAGGGCAACGGCGTACTGCGCCTGTTGAAGACGATCCGCCACGATGCGCCCGACATCGAGGCGACCCGCAAGCGCTTTGGCGCACCAGACGGAAATGCGACCGTGGTCCAGGTGATGAAAACCATTCACACCGCGCATGGCGGCAAGCTGTCGGTCTCGCGCATCCTTTCCGGCCAGCTTGCCGACGCCTCCGAACTCTTCCTTTCGAATGGCGCCACGGCAAAAGTCTCCGGCATCTACAGAATGCTCGGCAAGGATCAGTCCAAGCTCACCTCGGCCAAGGCCGGCGACACGGTCGCGCTCGGCAAGCTGGACGACGTCACGACCGGCCAGACGCTGAGCTCGGCCAAAGGCGGCATCAAGCCGCTGGTGACGCTGGCGCCGCCGCAACCGGTCTTTGCCTTCGCGCTGCGCCCGAAGGAACGCAAGGACGAGGTGAAGATGTCGGCGGCCATCCAGCGCCTTGCCGAGGAAGACCCCTCACTCAGCCTGCGCCACAATCAGGATTCGGCCGAAACCGTGCTGTCGGGCCATGGCGAGATGCATCTGCGCGTCGTGCGCGAGCGGCTGGAAGGCAAGAACCAGATCCCGATCGAAGGCCATCCGCCGGCCGTGCCTTATCGCGAGACGATCCGCAAAACGGCGCAGCAGCGTGGCCGCCACAAGAAGCAGTCGGGCGGCCATGGCCAGTTCGGCGACGTCGTGATCGAGATCAAGCCGCTGCCGCGCGGCTCCGGCTTCCAGTTCACCGACACCATCACCGGCGGCGCCGTGCCGAAAACCTATATCCAGTCCGTCGAGACCGGCGTGCGTGATTATCTGAAATCCGGCCCGCTCGGCTTTCCGGTGGTCGATGTCGCCGTCAATCTGTCCGACGGCTCCTATCACGCCGTCGATTCATCAGACATGGCCTTCCAGATGGCGGCGAAGCTGGCAATGAAGGAAGGCATGGCGGCCTGCTCGCCAGTGCTGCTCGAACCGGTCATGAAGGTCGAGATCGTCACGCCGTCCGACGCGACGTCGAGGATTATCGCCCTGATCCCGCAACGGCGCGGCCAGATTCTCGGCTACGATGCGCGGCCTGGCTGGCCGGGATGGGATGTGGTCGAGGCGACCATGCCGCAGGCCGAGATCGGCGACCTGATCATCGAGCTGCGTTCGGCCACCGCAGGCGTGGCCAGCTATCGTGCCGCCTTCGACCATATGGCCGAACTCACCGGTCGCCTGGCCGACGAGGCGTTGAACGCCAATGGCAAGGCCGCCTGATACTGGAGTATCGCAGGCTGCTGAACACAAGGAAACGGCGTCCGGAATGATCCGGACGCCGCTCTCTTGCGGACCGTCTTCGTGGGAGGCGAAACGGCAGGTCCGCCGCACATGCCGCCAGCGCCTGACGGCCTCAGCGGAAGAATGGTTCGGACGCGGTAGCCGCCTGAGCCCGGATCGTCCGAGTGATGCCCCCATCTCCCGCACGAACCACACCGCGTCCTATGATCTGCTTAGTCGATGCTGGGCGCCTGTGACAGGTTACCTGAGGTTACATGTCACTGTTACGTGACAATTTCGGTCGGCTTTCCCTCAGCGCCAGCAGGTTTCGGGCAACAAAAAAGCCGGATCAATGAAGATCCGGCTGAGTTTGATTGGAAGTGCCTGTTAGGGCTAACCTCCAGAGGGGAACACTCGAGGGCGCTAATGGGAGGAGAACGCGCCCAGGAGATGATCTATATATGTGCTCATCATGCCCAAGAAACAAGCATCTATTTTGCAACACACGCATGCAAAATGACACAGGCTGTGGTCTAATCCATTCCTTGCCCTCGTAGGACCAGCAAAATCGTCGAAATGCGATGCACAGCCAGGAAAAAATCAACGCGATATAGCGAATCAGAGCCGATTTCCGCTCCAAATGCAGAAGACAACGAATGACGTCGAATCAGGCAGCATGCGTTTATTTTTGCAGCAGCCGCGTATCGGCCCGAAATTGGAATCGATTTTTCGCTGCGCTGACCTTCGGTTCGAAACGCACGACGCGTAGACTCCAAGCGCTAGAGTGTACTTTATGCGTCCAAGTGGAAGCACTCCACTCTAGAAGGAAGCTCAATGAGGACACATCAGGCGATCGCCGGCAGCGCGTTATTCTTCATTGCAGCGCCCGGCGTGGTCGCGGGATTGCTGCCCTGGCTGTTGACCGATCGCTATCGTCTGCCATGGTCTACCCTGCCCGGCTTGGTGCCGGTCGGCTGGGTCCTGATTGTCGTCGCAGCGGCCTTGCTGCTTCATGCCTTCGCCCGTTTTGCCTTCGAAGGCCTGGGCACGCCCGCCCCGGTCGCGCCGACCGAGCAACTGGTTATCGGCGGCATCTACCGCCATGTCCGCAACCCGATCTATCTGGCGGTGCTGTCGATCATCCTTGGCCAGGCACTGCTGTTTTCGAGTTGGACTCTCATCGCCTATGCCGCTATCGCCGCCATCGCCATGGTCTCGTTCGTGAAGCTCTACGAGGAACCGACGCTTGCCCGCCGCTATGGCGCCGACTACGAGGCCTACCGCCATGCCGTTCCAGGCTGGCTGCCCCGCCTGACGCCATGGCGCGGCCAGTAAGAGATGATCGTCCGCGGTGCAAGGCAGGAAGCGACGTGCAGAAGGGTTAGAACGACCAGCTGCGCGCCTTGGCGATAATGAAATCGCGGAAGACGTGGAGTTTCGCCTGGTTCTTCATCGCATCGGGATAGGCGAAATAGGTGTCGAAGGACGGCACTTCGGTCTCCGGCAGCAACTGCACCAACCCTGAGTCCTTGCTGACCACATAGTCGGGCAGCATGGCGATGCCGGCGCCGCCCTGTACCGCGCGCTTGATCGACAATATGTCGTTGATCTGCAGCGTCGGCACCCTTTGCCCGCCTTCGAAATCGCCAACCGTTTCCAGCCAGTTCAATTCCGACAGATGCGCCGGCACCGGCACGCCGAAGGTGACGATGCGATGGGCCTTCAACTCGGCGATCGACGCCGGCTTGCCATACTTGTTGACGTAGGAGGGCGCCGCGTAGAGATGGAAATGCACGGTGAACAGGCGGCGCTGGATGAGATCAGGCTGCTGCGGCTGGCGCAGCCGGATCGCGCAGTCCGCCCGGCGCATGGTGAGGTCGAGTTCCTCGTTTGCCAGGATCAACTGCAGGCTGATCTCGGGATAGAGCTCGATGAATTCCTGCACGCGCTCGGTCAGCCAGCCGGCACCGAGCCCCACCGTGGTCGTCACCCTGAGCACTCCGGAGGGCCGGTCCTTGGCCTCGGTCAGCCGCGACTTGATCGTCTCCAGCTTCATCAGCACGTCATGAGCCGTGCGGAACAGCATTTCACCCTGCTCGGTCAGCACCAAGCCGCGGGCATGACGATTGAACAGCGGCACGCCGACATCATGTTCGAGCGCGCTGACCTGCCGTGAAATCGCCGATTGCGACAGATGCAGTGTCTCGGCGGCATGGGTAAATGACCCAGCTTCCGCGGCAGCGTGAAACACGCGTAGCTTGTCCCAGTCCAACGCCATGATGCCCCTCGTTCTGTTTTTTGGCGTCTGAATGAAAAATCAGGCTTTTGCGCGGCTTTTCTCGGCCGCTTCCTTACTCCGCTGCTTCGCGGTGAACTTCGATCCCGGCAAGGTACTTTTCCGCCTCGAGCGCCGCCATGCAGCCGAGCCCCGCCGCCGTCACCGCCTGGCGGTAGATGTCGTCGGTCACGTCGCCGGCGGCAAACACGCCCGGCACGTCGGTGCAGGTCGAATCCGGCGCCGTCCACAGATAGCCGTTCGGCTTCTGCTTCAGCTTGCCGGCGAACAGCTCGACCGCCGGCGCATGGCCGATCGCCACGAACACGCCGTCGACCGTCAGATGCATCTCCTGGCCGGTCACCACATTGCGCAGCTTCAGCCCTTCCACCGACGGCGGCAGCGGCATCTTGCCGGACTGGCCGGTGATCTCGTCGACGACGGTGTCCCAGATGACGCGGACATTGTCCTTCTTGAACAGCCGCTCACTCAGGATGCGCTCGGAGCGGAAGTCGCTGCGCCGATGGATGACCGTCACGCTCTTTGCCAGGTTGGACAGATAGAGCGCCTCCTCCACCGCCGAATTGCCGCCGCCGATCACCGCGACATCCTTGCCGCGATAGAAGAAGCCGTCGCAGGTGGCGCAGGCCGACACACCAAAGCCCATGAAGGTCTGTTCGCTCGGGATGCCCAGCCATTTCGCCTGCGCGCCGGTGGCGATGATCAGGGCGTCGGCGGTATAGGTGGTGCCGGAATCGCCCTTGGCGCGGAACGGCCGCACATTGAGGTCGACCTCGGTGATGATGTCGTTGATGACGTCGGTGCCGACATGCTCGGCCTGTTTCAACATTTGTTCCATCAGCCACGGACCCTGGATCGGATCGGCGAATCCCGGATAGTTTTCGACATCGGTGGTGATCATCAACTGACCGCCCTGCTGCAGACCGGCGACCAGCATCGGCTTCAGCATGGCACGGGCGGCGTAGATTGCCGCCGTATAGCCGGCGGGGCCGGAGCCGATGATGAGAACGGGTGCATGCTTGGTGGTCATAGCAGGGCTTTCACAACAACCGGACGCGAATGAAGCGTCCGGCAAAGGGATCGATACCGGCCCTAATCTAGGTGTTGCAGGCGACGCCAGCAAGACGACCTGGCGTTCGTCCCCGGAAAGCTTCCTCACAAACAGACGATCCATGAACATCTTACGCAGTGACTGTCCGAAAATCACCGGCTGAAGGGATGGAATGGACACCGAAGTCGTTTAATTACAAAATCACGAAAGATTCTTGCGTGAAGCGCCGAAGGTATCCATGCCGCTCAAAGCCGATCTCGACGCCATCGACTGGAAGATCCTGCGCGAGCTTCAGCACGACGGCCGCATGACCAATGTCGAGCTGTCCGGCCGCGTCGGCATTTCGGCGCCGCCATGCCTGCGCCGTGTCAGGCGGCTGGAAGAGACCGGGATCATCCGCGGCTACCGCGCCTTGCTCAATGCGCCGGCGCTCGGCCTGGACGTCGTCGCCTTCTGCCTCATCGGCCTGCATCACCAGGCCGACGCCGAGCTCAAAACCTTCGCCGAACGCACCCGCGGTTGGCCGATCGTGCGCGACGCCTGGATGGTGTCGGGCGAATCCGACTTCCTGCTGCATTGCGTGGCGAGCGACCTCGGCGCCTTCCAGACATTCGTCATCGAGGAGCTGGCCTCGGCGCCGAATGTCGACACGGTGCGGACGGCCCTGACCATCCGCCGCGTCAAGGACGAGGGCCTGGTGGCTTTCAGCGAAGTGAGAACTTAATCCCGGCCGAGTTCGGCGATGGCGTCGCAGAGTTTGCTGTGATCGTTACCGGTCGTCAGTTTGCGCGTCGTGAACGTACTATCGCCAGCGACTCGATTGAATTTGCCGCGCACCAACCAGCCCTCGCGAAGCCCGGCTCGCCGTCCGGCTTCCATGTCATCGGCCTTGTCGCCGACGATGATTGATCGGCTGATATCCACGCCCAGCAGATCGCGGGCACGCAGAAGCATGCCCGGATTTGGCTTGCGCATCGGATGGTCACCTGCTGCCAGTTCACCCGTCCCGCTCGAATGGTAGGCGCAGGCGAGCACCAGATCGATCCGGCAACCCTGTGCTTCGAGAAGCGCCAGCAGCCGAGCATTGACGGCGGCGAAATCCGGCCAGCCGAAATAACCGCGAGCTATGCCCGACTGGTTGGAGACCACGATCGCAGGAAGGCCTGCAATGTTGGCCGTTCGGATCACCGGCAGCATCTCCGGCCGCAGCACGATGTCAGCCGGATCGCTGGGATAGCCGCTATCGACATTGATGGTGCCGTCACGATCGAGGAACAGCGCCGGCGTGCCGGCTGGAAAGACCGAGGTATCGATCCGCTCGACCCACAGGCCCGGCTCTTCGAGCGGGTACGGATTCGACCTTACCACAGGGCCGATGTCAGCCATCGCAGAGGCGCGCTTCGACCATTTCGCACAGATGATGATAGAGGCACAGATGCCCCTGCTGGATGATCGGCGTCGAGGTCGAGGGCACGTTGAGCAGGATGTCGGAGAGCGGCTTGAGCTTGCCGCCGGTGTCGCCGGTCAGGCTGATCACCGTCATGTCCATCATGCGCGCCTGTTCGGCGGCGGCGAGGATGCTGGCCGAATTGCCGCTGGTCGAGATGGCGAGCAGCACAGCACCCGCCGCGCCATGCGCCTCGACCTGGCGTGAAAACACCGTGTCGAAGCCGTAATCATTGCCCCAGGCGGTCAGCACCGCCGCATTGGCCGGCAGCGCGATGACGTTGTAGGCCTTGCGTTCCTTCAGGAAGCGGCCGACCAGTTCGCCGGCGATGTGGATTGCGTCGCTCGCCGAGCCGCCATTGCCGCAGATCAGCAGCGCCTTCCCTTGCGAAAGTGCGGCGACGACAGCGGTAACCGCCCGCTCCATCTCGCTGCTGAGGTCGCGCTCGACCATCGCGGTGATCGCGGCCGCCGAGCGGACCAGGTAATCGTTCAGTTCGGACATGAAATCCTCAGTTTGTACTGCCGGCGCGCAACTTGCCGATGGTGCCGGTGGTGCTTTTGCCGGCGACGAGATCGACCAGCACGACACGGCCGCCCGCCTTCTGCACCACCTCGGCGCCGACCACCTGATCGATCGTATAGTCGGCGCCCTTGACCAGTATGTCGGGCTTGAGCGCCTCGATCAGCGCGAGCGGCGTGTCCTCCTCGAAGACGACGACCGCATCGACCGAGGCAAGCGCCGCCAGCACGCAGGCGCGATCATGCTCGTCGTTGACCGGGCGCCCCGGCCCTTTCAGCCGGCGCACCGAGGCATCGCTGTTGAGACCGAGAACCAGCCGGTCGCACTGGCTTCGCGCCGCATGCAAAAGGCTGACATGGCCGGCATGAAGGATATCGAAGCAGCCGTTGGTGAAACCGACGCTCAGGCCTTCGTCCTTCCACGTCGCCGCCAGCCTTGCGGCGGCAGCGGCATCGAGGATTGCATCCTTATGGGCAATCGGTCCGTGCGAGCGAAACAGCGCGCCGGTGAGCTCTTCGACCGTCAGCCGCGCGGTACCGCGCTTTCCCACCACCACGCCACCCGCCGCATTGGCGATGGCGGCGGCCATGATGCGGTCGGCGCCCGCGGCGAGAGCCAACGCAAACGTCGCGATGACGGTGTCGCCGGCGCCGGAAACGTCGAACACTTCCCGCGCCTGCGTAGCGATGTGGCGGGCATCGTCCGGGCCGACGACGCTCATGCCTTTTTCGCTGCGCGTCGCGAGCACGAAATCGAAGCCATGCGCTGAGATCAGCTCACGTGCCGCGGCCACGATCTCGTCATCGGCGAACACCGCGCGTCCGACCGCTTCGCCAAGTTCCTTGCGATTGGGCGTGATCGCCGTCGCTCCGGCATAACACGCATAGTCGCGGCCCTTGGGATCGACCAGCACCGGCTTTCCCGCTTCGCGGCAGATCGAGATCAGTTCGGCGGCGACGCCGTCGAGCAACATGCCCTTGCCGTAGTCGGACAGGATGACGATGTCGGCTTGCACGAGCGCGGTGCGGAAATACCGGACCAGTGTCGCCCGCTCTGCGTCGCCCAGCGGCTTGATTTCCTCTTCGTCGAAGCGCAGCACCTGCTGGTTGAGCGCGCTGAACCGGCTTTTCGAAGACGTCATGCGGTTCGCGTCCTGTGCGAGGCCGCCGGTGTCGACACCAAGCTCGGCGAGCATGCGCATGAGATTGTCGCCGGCCTGATCGTCGCCGATCACCGAGACTGGTATCGCGGCAGCGCCGAGCGAGACGATGTTGGAGACGACATTGCCGGCGCCGCCCATCGCCGACGTTTCGCCGCGCCCGCGCAGCACCGGAATAGGCGCTTCAGGCGAAATCCGCTCGATGACGCCGTTGACGAAACGGTCGAGGATGAAGTCGCCGACCACCAGCACGGTGACGCCGCTGAACCGCGAGATGGCGCGGTGAAGGGGTTCGGGAGAAGGCAGGTATTGCTCGCTCATGTCATCCGCGACGTGCAATGGGAACCGGTCCCGGTGCTGCGAAAGCACTGGACTGGCAGGGCTGGTCGTTCATGGCGAAGCCGATATACCGCAATTCGGCCCAACGCAACGGCGGGCGCCGAGCGGATCAGAGTCAACGCCGGTTGGCGGATCAGCTTTTCTGCAAAGCCACATGAACGCCCAATCCGACGAGCACCGCACCGCCCGCACGCCGCATGAGGCGCTGCGCGTGGCTCGAGCGCCGCAGCCTGGTGATCAGCGCGCCTGCCAGCACCACGCAGATGACATCCGCCGAGGAGAACATCAGATTGACGATCGTCCCGAGAACGAGGAATTGGAGCCAGACGGGAAATGTCGCCGACGCGTCGATGAATTGCGGCAGGAACGCCATGAAGAAGATCGCCGTCTTGGGATTGAGCACCTCGACGGTGATGCTCTCGAAAAAGGCGCGGCGGGCCGATTTCGGCACAATGCCCGGGATGACGGCATCGTCTTGCGCCTTGGCGCGGAACAGCGAGACACCCAGCCAGATCAGATAGAGCGCGCCGGCCAGCTTGACCGCCACGTAGAGCGTCGGCACCGCGTGGAAAAGCACGGACAGCCCGGCAGCAGCGGCGATGACATGCACGTAGCCGCCAAGATGAATGCCCAGCGCCGCCGTCAGGCCGGACCAGCGGCCGCGCGCCATGGTTTGCGCAGCAGCGTAAAGCATCGCCGGACCGGGAATGTAGGCAAAGATCGCCGTGGTGGCGAAGAAGGCGATAAGCAGTTCGGTCGACGGCATTGCCTTGCTCCTGTCGCGCTTCGCCGGTGAGTCGCCGACTGAAGCGATTGCTTTGCGGCGGCACTGTGACGCTCACCCAGCCGCCGGATTGCGACCTGCTTTATCGACAGCCTCGCCAGCCTCCCCTATAAGGGCCGGAATCGGCACAAGATACCAGAGGCTTTCATGATCATCGTCACGGGCGGCGCCGGCATGATCGGCTCCAACATCGTTGCCGCCCTCAACGCCGAAGGGATTAGCGACATCCTCGTCGTCGACGACCTGACCGACGGCCACAAGATCGCCAATCTCGCCGATCTGCAGATCGCCGATTATCTCGACAAGGACGATTTCCTGCCGCGGATGGAGGCGGGGGACCTTGGCCGCATCGAGGCCGTCTTCCACCAGGGCGCCTGCTCGACCACCACCGAGTGGAACGGCAGGTTCATGATGGAGGTCAACTACGCCTATTCGAAGCGGCTGCTGCATGCCTGCCTCGCGCTGCGGGTGCCCTTCCTCTACGCCTCCTCCGCGTCGGTCTACGGCGGTGGCGCCGAGTTTCGCGAGGAGCCGGAATGCGAACGCCCGCTCAATGTCTATGCCTATTCAAAGAAGCTGTTCGACGACTATGTCCGCCGCACCGTCTTCGATACCGATCATTCGCCGGTAGCGGGCCTGCGCTATTTCAACGTCTACGGACCGCGCGAGGCGCATAAGGGCGCCATGGCCTCGGTCGCCTTCCACTTGTTCAATCAGGTCGAGCAAGGCCAAAACCCGAAGCTGTTCGGCGCCTATGACGGTTTCGGACCCGGCGAGCAGAGCCGCGACTTCATCCATGTCGGCGATGTCGCCGACGTCAATCTGTGGCTGTGGAAACGCGGCTCAAGCGGCATCTTCAACTGCGGCACCGGCCTTGCCCAGCCGTTCCGCGCCATTGCCGAAACGGTAATCGGCGCGCTGGGCAAAGGCGAGATCGAGTTCATCGACTTCCCCGACCACCTCAAGGGCAGCTACCAGAGCTTTACGCAAGCTGATATGTCCCGGTTGCGCGCCGCCGGCTACAATGGTCAGTTTCGCACAGTGGAAACCGGCGTCAGAGACTATGTCGAATGGCTGAAAGCCCAACGATCCTCGTGATCGGCCCACGCTGGGTGGGCGACATGGTGATGGCGCAGTGCCTGTTCTCGGCGCTGAAAGAGCTTCACCCGAACGCCGCGATCGACGTGCTGGCACCGGCATGGGCGGCGCCACTGGTCAAGCGCATGCCCGAAATACGCCAGCAGGTCGAACTGCCGCTGAAATCCGGCGCGCTGGAATTCCGCACCCGAAGGCGCTTCGGCCGCCTGCTGCGCGGCCACTACGACATCGCCTATATCATGCCTGGAAGCTGGAAGTCGGCGCTGGTCCCGTTCTTTGCCCGCATTCCGCGCCGCATCGGCCATCTCAAGGAGATGCGCTACG
The DNA here is from genome assembly GCF_004022765.1 of Mesorhizobium sp. M6A.T.Cr.TU.014.01.1.1. Classification (NCBI taxonomy): domain Bacteria; kingdom Pseudomonadati; phylum Pseudomonadota; class Alphaproteobacteria; order Hyphomicrobiales; family Phyllobacteriaceae; genus Mesorhizobium; species Mesorhizobium sp. M6A.T.Cr.TU.014.01.1.1. The sequence goes on along the minus strand of NZ_RZPG01000028.1, from coordinate 73,688 downwards.
GGCTGCTGACCGATATCGTCCCCTTGCCCGACCATGTGAAACGGCGCACGGCGCAGGCCTATTTCGGCCTCGCGCAAGGGGGCACGTTCCGCGCTCCCAAGCTCGCTGTCGATACAGAAAACGAGGCGACATTGCTGGGCCGCTTCGGGCTGGAGGCGAAAAAATTCGTCGCGCTGATGCCCGGCGCCGAGTTCGGGCCGGCCAAACGCTGGCCGAGTGAACGCTATGCCGGCCTTGCCCGCGACATGATGGCGAAAGGTTTTGCGGTCGCGATGTTCGGATCGAAGAACGACGCCGAGGTGACGGCGGAAATCGCTACGCTTGCACCAGGCGTTGTCGACCTCGCCGGCCAGACGCGGCTGGAGGACGCCATCGACCTGATCGCCGCGGCCAGGCTTGCGGTGTCGAACGACAGCGGACTGATGCATGTCGCCGCCGCGGTCGGCACGCCGATCGTTGCCGTCTACGGCTCGACCTCGCCGCAGAACACGCCGCCGCTTGCCGAGCAGCGCGAACTGGTCTGGCTCGGCCTGTCCTGTTCGCCCTGCCATCGGAAAATCTGCCCGCTCGGCCATCTCAATTGCCTGAAGACGCTCGAGGTGGCGCAGGTCGCAGCGGCAGCGGAACGGCTGCTGGAAATGCCGGCCGCCGCATGAGGGTGCTCATCGTCAAGACATCGTCGATGGGTGACGTCATCCACACGTTTCCGGCCCTCGAGGATGCTCGCCGCAACCGGCCGGACGTATCGTTCGACTGGTGCGTGGAAGAAGCCTTTGCCGGCATCGTGGCCCTACATCCGGCGATCGCAACCATCCACACTGTGGCGATCCGGCGCTGGCGCACGCGTCCGCTCGGCCGCAGCACATGGCGCGAGGCGGCAAGATTGCGTCGCGCCTTGCGCGATTGCCGCTACGATCTCGTCATCGATGCCCAAGGATTGCTGAAATCGGCCCTGGTGGCGAAACTGGCCGCGGCGCCGATCGCCGGCTTCGACCGCTCGAGCGCCCGCGAGCCTTCGGCGACTTTGTTCTACGACCGCCGCTATGCCGTGCCGCGCGATCTGCACGCCATCGAACGCACAAGGCGGTTGTTCGGGCTGGCGCTCGGCTATGAACCGGATTTTTCCAGGCTTGAGTCCGGCATCGTGCCGCCGGCCAGCGTTTCGACCTTTGTCGGCGGAAAAACCGCCTTCCTGCTGCACGGCACCAGCCGCGAGGACAAGAAATGGTCGGCCGGCGACTGGATCGAGACTGCCCGGCTTCTCGCGGAGAGAGGAATGACGCCGGTCACCACCTGGTCGAACGACAGAGAAAAGGCGGTTGCCGAAGCGATCGTCCAGGCCGTTCCGCAAACAGTGCTGGTGCCGAAATCACCGCTTGCCGAGATCGCCGCGATCATCGGCCGATCGGTGCTGGTCATCGGCGCCGACACCGGCCTCACCCACCTCGCCAGTGCCTTCGGCCTGCCGACCGTCGCCGTGTTTCTGGCGACAGAACCCGGCCTGACCGGCCCGCGCGGACCGTTCTCGTCAACGCTACTGGCCCCGCCCGGCAGTCGCGTCATGCCTGCGAAAGTGGTGGCAGAGGCAGAGAGGCTGCTGGCACTCAAGTCGCAGGCCGCGACATAGGACCTTTCAGAAAAAATCCTAGATGAACTGCACCTGGACGATCTCGTAGCCCCGCGCACCGCCCGGCGCATTGACCTCGATCGCATCGCCGACTTCCTTGCCGATCAGCGCCCGCGCGATCGGCGAGGAGATCGAGATGCGGCCGGACTTCACGTCCGCTTCCTGGTCGCCGACGATCTGGTAGGTCTTCTTCTCTTCCGTGTCCTCGTCGACCAGCACCACGGTCGCGCCGAACTTGACCTTTTCGCCGCTGAGCTTGGTGACGTCGATCACTTCGGCACGCGCGATGAAGTCCTCAAGCTCGTTGACGCGGCCTTCATTGAGGCTCTGCGCCTCTTTCGCCGCGTGGTATTCGGCGTTTTCGGAAAGATCGCCATGTGAGCGCGCTTCGGAGATCGCTTCGATGATGCGCGGCCGTTCTTCCTGCTGCCGCCAGCGCAGTTCTTCCTTCAATGACGCGAACCCCTCGCCTGTCATCGGGACCTTGTTCATATGCCTGACCTTTCCTGCCGCCGCCCCCGCATTCCGGGAGCGACCTTGTCGATGAGTACAAAAAGAAAACGGTCCGGCAGCCTCGGGCTAACGGAACCGTCTCACCGCAATTTCCCCCAATATAGCAATCTTCGCGGGTTTTTCACGCCAAAAAAATCGGTTTTTAAAAATTCACCCGCCATTTGTGGAAATGCCGTCACGGCAGCGCGGCCGGCAGGGCGAGCGGTAACAAAAAACCGGCTGCGATTGCTCGCAGCCGGTATGAGAGCGTTTTGAAGTCGAATCAGCTCTTCATGAAATGGTCTATCTGCACAGACAGCATGCCGTATTCACGAGATTCCTTGCCGGTGCGCTTCTCGATCTCGCGGAGCTGTTCCTGGGCACCGGCGAGGTCACCGATCTGGAGATGCGCCTCGCCGAGATATTCGCGTACCAGCGTGTAGTCAGGATCGATGCGCAGCGCCTCCTCGTAATAGCCGAGGCCGACGGTGACGCGTCCGGAATGGCGATGCGAGTAGCCGAGATAGTTGAGGATGCGCGGGTCCTGCTTGTCGGCGGCCAGGCTGAGCACGGCGATCGCCTCATCATAACGTCCGGCCATCGCCAGCGCGTGGCCGGCTTCATAGATGTTGTCGTCGTCCAGCATGCCTTGCTTGGGTGCGACGCACTTCTTCAGCTTCTTGTCCCAGACCATGCCTTTCTTACACTGCGTGGTCTCGTTGCCGCCGCCACCTTCGCCCGCCGAAAACACCGGAACCGCAAACAGCGGCAGGGCGGCAACCGCCAGAACCTGGATCAGCAATCGTCTGCGCATCGAAGCCTCCTTGAAGCATGACAATGCAGGACTAACGCCGGGCAAAAGCCGTTTCATCCCGGAAAAAGTCGTGGCCGCTGAAACCTTTGGAAACGGTCCGTGCCGGCCGCAAAAATTGAAGAGCCGAACATGACGTGACGAGCGCTGCAAATTCGCTATCATCCAACATACGGCAAACGGCAAACGGAGTATACGGAGAATGCCAGTGCGGCGGCCTCTTGAAAAGGAATGGGAGCTTTCGATCGGTCCCGACACGGTGCGCCTGTTCATCCTCAAGGCGAAGGCGCTGAGCGCCGCCGTCAACGAAGACTATGCCGATGGCGCCGAGCACGAGGTAGAGCTCGACGGCCAGGCGCACGACAACCACCACCATGACGGTCTCGTCGAGGAAAGCTCCGAAAACCTCACCGAAGAAGAACTGCGCGAGCTGATCAACGATCTCAATGTCGACGAGGCAGCCGAACTCGTAGCACTCGCCTGGGTTGGCCGCGGCGACTATGACGCCTCGGAATGGGCGGACGCGCTGGCGGCCGCGCGCGAGCGCGCCAACAAGCGCACGGCGAAATATCTGCTCGGCATGCCGCTGCTGGCCGACTGGCTGGAGGAAGGGCTGGAAGCGATCGGTGCGTAACGCCGCGGTTACCGTTCGTGATCGGCCAAACCCTCATTCAGGGCAACTTCCGCATTCGCCCGCCGTTAAGATCGAATGGCGGCGCTCACCCTTCCCGGATTGCTCAGATTGGCGCTGCCTTTGGCGGCGGCGATACTGTTCGCAGGAACGGCGCTGGCCCAAGCTCCGGAATTGCCTGAAACCGTGCCCGTCCCGGAGTTCAATCGATCGCAATCGGCGCAAGAAGCCGCACCTGCCGACGTGCCGGTTCCCGAGCCGCGCCCTGATGTGCCAAAGCCTCCCGCGACCGACACGCTGAACCAGCAGGACCAGCCTAAGGAAACCCGGCCGGAGCCACCGGCAATCGCTCCAGCGCCAAGCCAAAAGCCCGCCGAGGCGGAACCGCCGGCCACCGCCCCGAAACCGCCGGAGAAGCCGACGCAAGCGCAGGGGAAAGAAATCCCTCCCGACCCGCGCTCGGCCTCTGTGCCGCAGGAAAAAATGCCGGAGGAGGAACTTGCCTGCCGCAGGCGGCTAAAGTCGTTGGGCGTCGACTTCGAGGAACGCAAGGCCGAGCACGATGCGGCGGTCGGCTGCTCGATCCCCTATCCGATCGCGCTGAAGACGTTGGGCAGATCCGTTGCCATCGGCCCCGAAACCGAGCTGAACTGCCAGATGGCCGAGGCCGCCGCGCGCTTCGCCATCGATATCATCCAGCCGGCGGCCAAGGCCGAGCTCGGCGCCAATCTCAAGTCGCTTAGCCAGGCATCCGCCTTTGTCTGCCGGCCGCGCCATGGCGGAGGGAAACTGTCGGAACATGCTTTCGGCAACGCGCTCGACATCGCCAGCTTCACGCTTTCGAGCGGCAGAAAAATCGACGTCGGCCCAGCGCTACCGGAGAAGGACGCGAAATTCCTGAATGCGGTGCGCAAGGCAGCCTGCGGACCGTTCAAAACCGTGCTCGGCCCGGGCAGCGATGCGGATCACTCGCTGCATCTCCATCTCGACCTTGCACCGCGCCGCAACGGCGGCACCTTCTGCCAGTGACATGATCCCGGACCGGCATGCGTGCCGCAATTTGGCCGCAGCCGTAAACGCGGCCGCTGATTTTTCCTTTACTCTTGGCGGTTAAGCTCTGTCTCATCTGATCATGATCCCGAAAAGTGGGATCCGGTTTTCGGAGAAAGATCAGGATCAAACAATTAGGCAGAGCCTGATCGGGATCAGGCTCTGAGACAGGGATCTTGTCGATGGCCGGGATATTTCGCGCCGCGTTTGTCGCCGTGCGGCAAACCAGACGCGCGCGCATGATTGCCGGCGCGCTTGCGATCGCGGCGATCTCAGCCTGCACCACAGGCAGCGTGCTTTCGCTGGAACCGGCCGTCGATGTCGGCAGCCAGACATCAGCTGTCCCGAAATATGCCGGGATGCAGAGCCTCGTCCCGTCCAACCCGTACATGACCGCCGCCTATCCACGCATGGACGAGCCGATGGCGCCGACCGAACAGATGCCGGCCAGCGAGATCGACTGCCGCAAGGAGTTGAAACGCCTGGGCGTCGTCTACACCGACCTTGCGCCGATCCACGAAGGCCAGTGCGGCATCGACTATCCGGTCAAAGTCTCGGCCATCGGCAGCATCGGGATGAAGCCAGCCGCGACGCTGACCTGCGACATGGCCGCCACCTTCGCCGGCTGGACCAGGAATGAACTGGTTCCGTCCGCCCGCTGGCGTTATTTCTCCGGCGTCAGGACCATTCGCCAGGGCTCGAGTTATTCCTGCCGCAGGATCGCCGGCGAAGGCACGCTGTCGGAGCACGGCAAGGGCAACGCCCTCGACGTCATGAGCATCGAGCTTAGCAATGGCAAGGAGATCGACGTGCGCAAGCCTGGGTTGTTCGCCTTCCGCACGCGCGGCTTCCTCAACACTGTGCGCGCCGACGGCTGTCAGTATTTCACCACGGTGCTTGGTCCCGGCTACAATTACGACCACCGCAACCATTTTCATTTCGACATCAAGAACCGCAAGAACGGCTACCGCGCCTGCCGCTAGAGCATCGGACCCAAAAGTGGATACCGGTTTTGGGATAACCCGATGCTCCAAACAACATGACACCGAGCGCATGCCCACTGCCCAAGGTCTGTGGCACGGCGTAGAATGACGCCACAAAAAGTGATGCCATATCACCTGGGTGGTATCTCGTGAGCCGACGAAGCCTTCGACGACGCGCAACGACCTGGCTGGTGGCGTTCTGCGCCGGCTATCTCGTTCTCGCCTATTTCGCCGCGCCGGAATTCTGGACCCTGAGAGACCGCAACTTCCGCTCGCAGCGCTTCGAGATGGTGACGCGCACGCCGCAAGGCATTGCGGGCGATCCGATCAATGTCGGCCTCGTCGGTACCAAAAAAGAGCTGGTCCACGCGTTCGCCGTCGCCGGATGGGACACGGCCGACGCCATCACGCTGAAGACCGCGATCGAGATCGGCGAGAGCGTGCTGTTCAATCGGCCCTATCCCGACGCGCCGGTCAGCCGGTTGCTGTTCGAAGGCCGTGCCCAGGATCTGGCCTTCGAGAAGCCGGTCGGCGACAGTGCCGACCGCCGTCATCACGTCCGCTTCTGGCAGACCGACGCGACCGGAGACGATGGCCGGCCGCTCTGGCTGGGTTCGGCAAGCTTCGATCGCGGCGTTGGGCTCAGCCACGACACCGGCGCGATCACTCACCATATCGGTCCCGACATCGACGCCGAGCGCGATTTCCTGATCCGCGACCTGTCTGCCGCAGGCATGCTGATCTCGACCAGCGAGATACCAGGCATCGGTGCGACAAAGGCTGGGCGCAATGGCGGTGGCGACCCTTACTTCACCGACGGCAAGGCGGTGGTGGGCGTGCTCAGGCAGTTGCCGTAGGCGCGTCGCTGGCGATCCTTGGCCGGCCCGATCACGTCAGCGCGGTGCGGCTTCCGCTTTCGGCTGCTCTTTCGATCGCGGCGATGATGCGATGCACTGCGACCGCATCCTCGAAGCTCGGCGCCGAGCGGGTACCCTCGCGCAGATCCTGGGCCATCCTGGCATAAACGCGGGCGACGTTCCCCGGCTCCACATCCTCCGGCCAGCCGGAACGGTATGAGGCGGGGACCTCCAGCGGCCGGAACACCTTCTCCCCGTTCCGCGCGCCTTTGAGGGAAAGCTGCACCATCTGCGTGTGGCCGGAAGGACCCGATATCAGGATATCGCCTTCCGTGCCGTTGATCTCCCAGACCAGGCCTTCGTCATATCGAGCTGCCCCGCCTCGATAATGGATGGACAGGGGCGCGCCGCTGGCGAGGACCCCGCTGACCAGCACCTGGTCAGGGGCGGACACGGGCAGCGTTTCCCCGGTATCGACGGCGAGCGCCGTGGGCCGCCGCGTGGCCAGCACCGCGGATACCTCCGCGACTTCGCCGAGCACATCCCTGAGCGCCGCCAGCGTGTGCCCCACCGGGATCGTCAGCATGGTGGCGCCGTTGGCGCGATCCAGCAGATAGGCGTAGATCTTCTTTTCGGAGATGGAGCCTCCCCAGCCGCCGCCCCGCGCTACCAGGGTGGTCGACAGCACCTCGCCGACGAACCCGTCGGCGATCAGATGTCGCAGATACTCAATTTCGGGAGCAACGCGCGCTTGGGTTCCGACCACGCCCAGGACACCCTTGGCCCGGGCAAGCGCGGCGAGTTCCTCAGCCTCGGCCAACCCGTTGCCAAGCGGCCATTCGCAGTAGACGTGTTTGCCCGCGCCGATCGCCGCTTTCACGATCTCCAGGTGAGGAGGCACCTTCACCGTAACAGTGACGATGTCGATCTCCGGCGCCGCGATCAACTCGGCAACGGTGGCGAAGGCCCGCGGCAGTCCGGTCGCGCCGGCCGCCTTCTCGGCGCTGGCCAAGTTGGTGTTGGCGACGCCGACGATCTCGAAGCTCTCCGATAATGCATTGAGCGCAGGAATATGGGCCCGTGCCGCCCAACTCCTGCCCGGTTGCAATCCGACGATACCGACCCTGAAGCGTTGTCCTGGCATGGTGTTCTCCTTCACGCAGCTTTGGCTTTGCCGTTAGGATCGCGAGACCGGCCGTTCCGGAATCCTGCCCCGGACAGGCTTCGACCTGGACAGTCCGAATTCGCCCGTCTGCCAGGATCTGTTGATGCCGGACCTGCTGATATCGAGGCTCATCTCGTTCCGTGCTCCGCGTTTGGTGACTACGCCGGATATCTATGCGGTTTCGCTATGGAATAAAACTCTCCGGTAGTGCATTTTTGGAAACAGATTGACGAGAAAAAATATACAAACGGAGAGTGGCGTTGGAACCAGCCAGCCTGCAAGGCATTCTCGCATTCGTTCAGGTGGTCGAGGCCGGCAGCTTCACCGATGCCGGCAGACGGCTGCATGTGACGAAATCGGCGGTCGGAAAATCGATCGCGCAATTGGAACAGCGACTGGGTGTTCGCCTGCTCAACCGCACGACCCGCAGCCTGAGCCCGACCAGTGAAGGCTTGGGCTATTATGAAGCCTGCGTCAGGGCACTGTCCGAAATCGAAGCCGCCCAGTCATTGCTTGCCGCACGTCGGCTGGTGCCTTCCGGCCGGCTTCGCGTCGACGTGCCCCTGGCCTTCGGCCGCAGATGCGTGGCACCCGTGCTCTTCGAGATATCCAAGCGGTTTCCGGATCTGACGATCGAAATCTCGTTCAACGACCGGCGCGTCGACCTGATCGAGGAAGGCATCGATCTGGCGGTCCGAATGGGCGACCTGGATGACAGCCTGTCGCTCGCCGCGCGCCGCATCTACGCCCAGCGCTCGGCCATCTGCGCGGCCCCCTCCTATCTCGAAAAACACGGCAGGCCGCGATCGGTTGATGATCTCGCAAACCACGGCGTCATCGGCTACGGCCGCGACGGCGTTGTCCGGCCCTGGACCGTAAAGCATGCCGACGGCCATGTTGGAAAATTCGTGCCAAGGGCGCGGCTTGTCCTCGGTCACGGCGAACCGATGCTGGATGCAGCCCTTGCCGGCTGCGGCATCGTCTTTCTGCCGACCTGGCTGGCGGCCGACAGCCTCAAGAGCGGCGAACTCGAGACGGTCCTGTCGGACTGTCTCGTCGAAGACATCGTGGTGCATGCCGTCTGGCCGGTGACACGCAGCCTGACGCCAAAGGTCCGTGTCGTCGTCGACGCCCTGATCGAGCATTTTTCGTCGCCGACATGGGACGCCGCATGAGATGGTTGCCCCCGCCGCCATGAAAAATGACGTCCATCTATTTTCGAAGACCTCGCCGCAATGCTATTGACCCCTCATGCTTTACGTTGAAATCGCTATCGTGGTCGTCCTCATCTGCGTGAACGGCCTTCTGGCAATGTCCGAGCTTGCCATTGTCTCGTCGCGGCCTGCCCGTCTCAAGGCAATGATCGACCGCAACGTCACGGGTGCCGGCCGTGCCTTGGCGCTCGGCTCCAATCCCGGCAAATTCCTGTCGTCGGTGCAGATCGGCATCACCCTGGTCGGTGTTTTATCAGGCGCGTTTTCCGGCGCCACGCTGGGCGAGCGGCTGTCTGTGTTCCTGGAATCGACGGGCGTGCGCGAAAGCCTTGCCGACCCGATCGGCGTCGGCATCGTCGTCGCCCTCATCACCTACTTCTCGCTGATCATCGGCGAACTGGTGCCCAAGCAGATCGCGCTGCGCGATCCCGAGCGCGTCGCCGCCAAGGTTGCTCCGGCGATGACCATCCTTGCCACCGTCTCGGCACCGCTGGTGTTCCTGCTCGACATCTCCGGCCGCGCCATGCTGTGGCTGCTCGGCCAGCGCGGTGAAAGCGAGGAGAAGGTCACCGACGAGGAGATCAAGATGCTGGTCGCCGAGGCCGAACATCACGGCACCATCGAATCGGACGAGCGGCGCATGATCGCCGGCGTCATGCGGCTCGGCGACCGTGCCGTCCGCGCGGTGATGACGCCGCGCACCGAGGTCGACTGGATCAACCTGCAGTCCGACGACGCGGCGACCCGCAAGCTCCTGATGGAGACGCAGCATTCGCGCCTCCCAGCCGGCGATGGCAGCGTCGACGCCATGATCGGCGTCGTCCAGACCCGCGACGTGCTGGCCGCGATGCTTGGCGGTCGCGCGCTCGACCCGCGCCGGCACGTGCGCACCGCTCCCATCGTCCATGACCAGGCCGACGCGCTGGATGTCCTTTCGACACTCAAGGAATCCAACGTGCCGATGGCGCTGGTCCATGACGAATACGGCCATTTCGAAGGCATCGTCACCCCGGCGGATATACTGGAGGCCATCACCGGCGTCTTCCGGGCGGATCTCGACGCCGGCGACGAGGAGAACGCCGTCAAGCGCGAGGACGGCTCATGGCTGCTCGCCGGATACATGCAGGCCGACGAGATGGCAGACGTTCTCGGCATCGACCTGCCCGAGAACCGCGACTACGAGACCGTCGCCGGTTACGTGTTGTCGCACATGCACCATCTGCCGGCGACCGGCGAATGCGTCGATGCGCAGGGCTGGCGCTTCGAGGTCGTCGACCTCGACGGCCGCCGCATCGACAAGCTCATCGCCACGCGCCTGCCCGGCGGCCACCGCGAGATCGTGCGGTAACAATCAACACGATTGTAGGCCTGTTCGAGTGTCAGCTCTGTGGCCGCATAGCGGACAGGCAGCTTCTAGTGTGAGATGTAAGTGAGCAGACATTCAGCTCGGCGCAGGCTCGGGCCTAATCTTGACCCGAGTCGACCTTCATGAACACATTTTGCTATCGGATAACCGACATTCGCGGCAACCAGCGCTGATGTCCCGTTGCGGACTTTCCATTGCGGACTTCCCATATCTCGCACGAAAGAGCTGGACTTGATTGAAACTCTACCGTTCGAGCAGATCAGCCACACGACCTAGCCTGCCAAATACCGGACATTGCGCCGTCGCTTCGGCATGGGAACGCGCGAGCCGGAGAAAATTCGGTGGTCGCGCAGCCGCATCATGCAGACCTATTGGATTTAGGACCCTAGAGGATCGATTCGCAGCAGTTTCTGCTTGCCGACCGAGAGTTAACGGGATGCATAAAGAGTATGCAAAGGTTCGAGGCAAAGGAATGCATATGGACGATCCGCTTAGATCCATGAATCGGCCCGGTCTTGGACGTGGAACGATGGACTACCAGCCGGCCGAGAGTGACTTGCTGAGCGAAGTTCTGCGCGACTTGCGTCTTGCCCATGCTCGATATGGCCGCAGCGAATTGACGGCGCCCTGGGGCATCGCCGTGCCGTTCAGGGAGGGTGTACGTTTTCATGCGATGCTGGAAGGTCATTGCTGGATACAAGCCAAGAGCTTGCCGCCGCTGCTGCTCGAAAAGGGCGATGTGCTTCTTCTGCCCCATGGAACAGAGCACACCATGTCCGACCTGCCCAAACGGCGAGCCTTGCCGCTTGCGGATGTCAAACCGGCGTTGATTGGGAACGGAACTTACGAGTTGAAGTCTGGCGGCAGCGGTGCGCGATCGTTGATCGCATGCTGCACGATCGGCTTTGAGGGGCCGACGGCAAATCCGCTGCTGGAACTGCTGCCTCCGGTGATGCATATCCGTCATGCCGAGCACGGCGATACCGACCTACCAATCCTCGTTGCGATGATGGCGCGCGAGGCTGAAGGGCAAAGAATCGGCTCGGCAACGGTAATGGCGCGCCTCGCCGATATTGTCATGACGCAGGTAATCAGAACCTGGGTCGAGACGTGTTCCAACGATCTGACCGGTTGGCTGGCGGCCGTGCAGGATCCACAAATCGGGGCGGCGCTTGCAAGAATCCATCGCTCCCCCGGGGAAGACTGGCCAGTCGATCGCCTGGCGGCATTGTCTGGGCTGTCGCGATCGAGGTTTTCGCAGCGATTCAAGAGTCTATTATCCGTATCCCCCGCCCGCTATCTCCTGCAATGGAGGCTTAGGCTGGCGGAATCCTGGTTGCGGAACGGATATATGTCGCTGTCACAGGTCGCGTCGGAGTTGGGATATGAGTCCGATGCATCCTTCAGCAGGGCATTCAAACGCTTCATAGGCGTCTCGCCAGGTGCGGTCCGAGATTCCGGCCGCGGGTGAGCATAACAGAGACGACATCGGTCCTGCATATCGCCTGATCCGACCCACAGCCGATGTAATCGGCGCGACAAACGGCCAGACATTCAAGCGTTTCTGCCATAGCGGCGCCGCACCAGGATCTGCAAATTCCCAAATGCCGTAACCACTTCGACCGATTCGCGAGCCAGCAACGACCGTCGCGGTGGATTATCGAAGGAGCAATAGCCGGCACTCGCATGCGCCATGAACGCATGACGCGTGAATGCAGAATACCTCCTAGGCCGCTACCAGAAGGAGACTCATATGGCGTTGGTGTTGCCTGATCTTCCCCCACCAGCCACTGGCGAACACACGCCCTATTGCATTATCGCCAAGCATTGCGCCGCTCCTGGTCAAGGCGAAGCGCTCGTTACCCGGATGCTTGAGGATCTCGAAGCGACGAGATCAGAAACGGGCTGTCTACAGTTCCACATCCATCGTGATCGATCTGACCCTGATCTCATCGTCATCTACGAAGTCTGGCGCAGTATCGCTGCACTCAAAAGTCACTTCGGCGAGGCCTATGTCCAGAGGTTCGTCGCCGATGCCGGCGAATATGAGCCTGGCGACATGGAGACGCAGTGGCTCGAGATGCTGAGCCCATATGCCAGCGGCAGAGATCCGCGATGATCGGTGACGCGCAGCCTCTTCTGAATCAGCGCGTCGTGATCGTTGGCGGCACAAGTGGCATGGGTATGGGGGCGGCCCGGGCAGCCTCTCAAGCAGGCGCCGAGGTCATTGCGCTCGGGCGGCGCCCGTCGGCAAAATTGTCTGCAGAGCAAAGCGCCCACGGTTCGATCACGTTCCAGTCGCTGGACATGACCGATGATGCGGCGGTCGAGCAAGCGTTCGAAACACTGGGAGCGCTCGACCACCTTCTCATCACCGCAACTCCACCGAGTCCTGGAGGAACCTTCCTCTTCCAAACGATGGCCGACGCGCAGGCCGTTCTGTCTGGCAAGTTCCTGGGCAGTTGGTCTTGCGCGCGGCACGCGGCGCCCAAGATGCGGAAAGGCGGTTCGATCACATTCACTACTGGTGGCTTGGTGACCAGGCCTCGCATGGGCGCTTCGATGATGATGGTCGCGTTCGCTGCTCTGGAGGCGCTGACACGAGCCCTTGCGCTCGAACTCGGTCCGATCCGCGTCAACACAATCCGTCCAGGCGTCATAGACAGTGAGATGTGGGCCGGCATGCCGCAAACCAAGCGCGAGGCGTTTTTCGCGTTGGTACGCGAGCGCTTCCCAGCGGGTCGGGTTGGAAAGGTCGACGATATCGGCAAGGCCGCACTTTTCCTGATGACTAATGATTTCGTGACCGGCGCTATTCTAGAAGTGTCAGGAGGCGAAACACTGGTCAGCATCGAATGATCTAACAGATTAAGTCTCAGGGGTTAAGAGATCAGTATCCATCGGATTCATGCGGCAAGTTCACAACGGTGACCATCAATCAAGCGCGTTACTGACATTTCAAATAAACAAATGGACCGCAGATGAAAAGAATCATTGAGACACTACACGTTGCCCTATTTGTCGTTGCGTTCGCCCTGCCCGTTCCTTTCGGCGCATTGGCTCAAGATGGCTCGGCCGCGGCCGCGCCCCCGACGCAGTCCGAGTTGCCGAAATGGCTTAGTCGCGGATTGCCGGGTCAGGCGCATGAGGTTTTGGCGCCACTAGTTGGCACCTGGCGGGTCCAGTTGAGCTTCTACGGCACGCTCGGCCGCAGCCCCGATCAGCCGCCGCTCGTGACGGACGATCTCACGAGCCGTCGGCAGTGGTTGGCAGGCGAGCGTTATATCGAAGATACGATGGAGGGGACGCTGGACGGAGCGCCAATCTGGCGCAAAGGCTGGCTCGGCTACAGCATCATGGACGACCGATACGAGTGGATCACGATCGATCCTGTCAATACAACCATGATGTACTACAAAGGCGCCGCCGGATCGGGAAATCAAAGGCCGATCAGCATGTCGGGGGCCTTCACCGACCAAGGCGTCGCGGGCGAAGACACGGTAGGCAAGCGGGTCGGCATGCGCACAGTAATCAAAATCGAGAACAACGATCGCCATGTCTTCGAACTCTATTTCACACGTCCCGGACAGCAAGAGGCCTTGGCCACGCGCGGCGTCTATACACGGCTGAAAGAGTGAGCGTCCGCTCGAGGGCGGCCCGGCGTCTCATTAGCTCGCTCGGTGCTTGACGGCGCCGGGTCTGAACCATGGAGCCGAGAGTTTGTATGCAGATAGCGGCAAAATACCCGCAAGGCCAATAATTGCCGAACCGGCAGCAATGTCCAGGTTCACGTCCTGAACCCCTGATTTAGAATGTGTGAGCGGGGGGTTCACCAACATCTAAACTCAGGATGCATCATGCCTAGGACTGTTCGCTATTTGACCCATCCGCAGGTTCGAATCGAGCCCGAGAAGACCGTGCCAAACTGGTCGCTGAACGAGATCGGCGCGGGGCGGGTCGTCGCCTTGGCATCGCGTCCTGGATTGCTCGCCCTGACACGGCGGGTAGTTTGTAGCAACGAAACCAAGGCGATCGAGACCGCGCAACCGATTGCAAATGCTCTCGGCGTTGATCTGGAAATGCGCCCTCGCATGCACGAGAATGACCGCAGCGCGACCGGCTTCCTCCCTCCAGAAGAATTCGAGAACACCGCAGATGCCTTCTTTGCCAACCCGTCGCAAAGCGTTCGCGGCTGGGAGACGGCTCAGGATGCGCAGCGCAGGATTGTGGAAGAGGTCGAGACCTGCCTCTCCAGCCCGGGGGTAGGCGATGTGCTGTTCGTCGGGCATGGCGGCATCGGCACGCTCTTGTTTTGTGCCTTATCGGGCTTTGCCATTGATCGCCGGTTCGACCAGGGACCGGGCGGTGGCGGGTGCTGGTTTGAGTTTGAAATTGAGAAGCGCAAACCGTTGGGCGGCTGGCAGCCAATGGAAGTACTGTCGAGGATTCCTAGCCCCTGATATCGCGTCCAGTGGCTGACTTCCGCCCAGATATGCCGCCATCGAGGAGACCAGTCCAATGCCAATCATCACCGTCCGATACGCAACAAGCCACGAGGTGAGACCCGAGGACGTGGCCAGTGCGGCGTCGGCAGCATCCACCAGCTTTTTGCGCAAGCGCGCTGACCTGACAGCCGTCATCGCCGAGCCCGTAGATCAATCTCGGTGGTTCATTGCTGGCAACAGCCTTGCAGAGCACGCGCTGGCGAGCTTCTGGCTAGAGATCCGGATCGTTGAAGGCACCAGCACCAAAGAAGAGCGGGAGCGCTTCATAACCGGCATTTTCGAGGCGATGGGCCAACTGCTGGGACCCCTCCATCACGAAAGTTACGTGCATGTCCATGAGGTCAGGGCCGATGCCTATGGTTTCGGCGGAGCACGCAGGAGCGGCGCTTCATCGAGGCGCGACCGCTCCCTGCAGTCCCTGGGGCGGGCTGATGGTGTCTCCGGCGCCATTTAAACGGAATTCCCAAGTTGACGCACACTCTTTGAACATCTGCACAATCGCGTAGGCCTGTGTCGACGGCTCTGTCGCTCAGGATGCGCCAGCGGCGGCATGCTCACCACAGGAGATATATGCAATGGCCGACACGACAACACCCCACACCGCGCTTCTCACGGCCCTCACGACAGAGCATTTCGTGCAGCAATCGGCGATCGGCGCAACCATCAGCGAAATGGCGTCGCGAACGACCATCTACATCATGTCTCTATCGAGCGCTCTAGTGGCGACGGGCTTTGTCGCGCAGTCGCCTGAATTCCTTCAGCCGTTTCTCCTAGCCGTGCTGCCATCGCTCTTTTTGCTGGGTAGCTTCACCGTCCTAAGGTTGATCGATATAGCCGCCGAGAACATGCAGGCCCATATCGGTATCGCCCGGATCAGAGCCTACTATCGAACGCTGGGGGACGATGCTGCTTTTCAGTTTTCCAAAGAGTTCGGCCGCTGGCCAGAAAACGACGCCGAACCGTCGCTGCGTTCCGGGCCGCTCCTGGCGCATCTCACCACAGCCGCGACGATGATCGCTTTCGTAAATGGCATTGTCGCGGCGGCGGGCGTGACCCTTCTAGCACTATATATCGGATCAGCGTTGGCGCCTGCACTGTGCCTTGGTGCCGGCACAACAACCGGCTTGATGATACTTTTCTATTGGTACCAACGCCTTCGAACGAAAGGCATGGTCCGTCTCGCCAAAGCTTATGGCCCTGAAAAGAGCGTTCTTTGAGCGGGAGGTCAATGCAGTATTGGCGCAACCACGACTTCCAGCGCGGTGACCGGCGCTGTCTGCTTCCAGGAATCAGCAAAGCTGATCTTTACGGCCGACATAGACAAATTCCAACGTGTGGCAATTTAATTGACTACGATACTAAGGTATCAACACGACCTTGCCGGTCGAGCGGCGCTTGTCCAGAACCCGGTGTGCTTCGCTGGCCTGGTCGAGCGCGAAGCGGCTGCCTGTCGTCACCAAAAGCTCTCCGCTGGCGGCTAGATGGAAAAGCTCTGACAGGCTACCGCGGAGCACGTCTGGAGAAAGCAGCGGCAGCAGGGCAAACCCTCTCAGCGATTGGTTTCGATTGATCATCGCCTCCAGATCGGAGGCGCCGAGCGCGTATCTGCCCAGGGCGGCAAACACCAGTTCGCCGCAAGGCGCAAGCGCGGCGAGCGTTGCCGCCGTCATCGAGCCGCCGACAGTATCGTAGACGATATCGACGCCAGCGCCGCCTGTTGCTTCCCGGACCCGCGCTACCCAATCCACACTGGAATAGTCGATGCCCGCATCGGCTCCAAGCGACAGGGCAAGATCGAGCTTGGCCCGGCTGCCGGCGGCAGCGATCACTGCGCCGGCGCCTTGGCGCTTGGCCAGTTGGACCAGCAACGAGCCAACACCGCCGGCGGCGGCAAGGACCAGCACCGACTTGCCCTTTGGCGGGCTTTGCCGCAGCAGATGGAAGGCCGTCAGTCCCTGCACCATCAAGGCCGTCGCGGCTTCGAATGAGAGCGTGTCCGGCAGAGGCACGGCCAGCTTTGCGTCGATCGTCACATAGTCGGCATAGCCGCCAAAGGGACGCGTTGAAGCGAACAGCGGCGCCGCGACGCGTCTCCCGGTCAGCGACGTGTCCACTCCTTGCCCGACCGCCTCCACGATCCCGGCAGCCTCGACGCCGAGGACCATCGGCAAGTCCGGTGTCACCGCATAGCGATCCGCGCGCATCAGCACTTCGAAGAAATTCACGCCGGCTGCATGAACGCGGATCAGCACCTCGCCTGGTTGCGGCTCAGGCTTCGGCATTTCGACGACGTCGAGGACGTCGGGAGCGCCGAAACGATTCAGTTGAATGGCTCTCATGGCATGCACCCATCGCTATGGCATCGGCTGCTGTTTGCCACTATCTGCCTGATCGCGACTACACACTCATTTGTCCGCTGCTGACCAGAAGGTGACCATGGCCAAGCTGACCAAGAAGCTGCCAACCAAAAGACTGCCGATGCTGCCGGCGGAACGCGCCCTGAAAGTGATCTCGGGTCGATGGAAGGCTGTCATTCTCTACCATCTCTTCGACAGCCCCAGGCGACTGTCGGTGCTGAAGACGCTGGTGCCCAACATCACGCAGAAGGTGCTGATCCAGCAGCTTCGCGAAATGGAAGAACATGGACTTGTCAGACGCGAGATCTTTGCCGAGATTCCCCCACGCGTCGAATATTCGGCGACGAGCCTCGGCCTCAGTCTCGAGCCTATCCTTCTAGCGCTCTGTGAGTGGGGCCAGCACCATGCAGATGAGCTAAATGAGGTAGACCGCCTTGCCGACTGCATCATCAGGCCACGGCAGACACAGCAGCCGGCCATCGCCTGAATCAAAAGGGGCGACGCAAGCGCCGCCCCGGAATCCTTGGGAGGATTGTTCTGGTCTGCGGTTCAGGCCGCCTTGACTTCCTCGGCCACGGCATCGGCCTGGCGCGCCGCCTTCAGTACCTTGGCCCACCATGCGACGTCGTTGACCAGCGCGGTGGCCGCCTGATTCAGGTGCTCTAGTTCCTCGAGCTTCTTTTCACCTTGCCTGACGGCAAGGAAATCGCCCCACGCAATGTGGACGGCGGACTTGACCGGCGCCATCTGCAATTCCACGGCATACAATCTGAGCTGCTCGACTGCGCGCGAGCCACCGACGCTGCCATAACCGACGAAACCGGCAGGCTTCTTGTTCCATTCATTGGCAGCGTAGTCGATGGCGTTCTTCAGCACGGCAGTCGGGCCATGATTGTATTCGGCGGCGGTGAAGATGAAACCGTCGAATTCCGCAACCTTCTTCTGCCAGCGCTGCGCCACTTCATTCTGCGACGGCGCCCAGGCGGACGATGCGACCTCGTCGAAGAACGGCAGCGGGAAGTCGCGCAGGTCGACTACTTCCACGTCGATGTCGGCATGCGACTTGGCGATCTTGGCGATCCACTGGGTCGGAACGTCGGCAAATCGTGCGGCGCGGGTCGAACCGACGACAATGGCGATTTTGGGCTTGGACATAGAGGGGCTCTCCTTTAGGCAAATTTCTGGTATCGTTTAGATACCTGAGCTATATGAGTGACCGAGCTGATGACGCGCAAGGAGGCACCTTTTTGTTACCAAGGCACCCGCACCGCACCGAGGACTGCCGCGCCATCTCGGAAATCCTGCAGCGCGTCGGCGACAAATGGACCGTGCTGGTCGTCGGCAAGCTCGGTGACGGGCCGCTGCGCTTCAACGAGCTGCGCAGCGCCGTTGGCGGTATTTCGCAGAAGATGCTGACCACCACCTTGCGCGGGCTGGAGCGCGACGGCTTCGTCACCCGGACCGTGTTTCCAACCATTCCGCCGCGCGTCGATTATGAGCTGACCGATCTTGGCTACGAGCTTCTTGTGCCGGTCGGTGCGCTCGGCGAATGGGCGCGCAAGAACACCGAGCGTGTCAAGGCCGCGCGGGCGAGGTTCGATGGGATTCATGCCTGAAACTCTTGCGCTGCAAGGGTTTGCGCGCGGCGCGTAGCGCAGACGAATTCTTCGGCTGCATCTGCATTCCGGCCCGCAGACGGCTTTCGGTGCGTTTCGACTTCGGGCCCGATTGACCACCCTGCATGGCGCAGGCCGCCTCTTTGCCGTCACCGCGCCGGTGTCCCACGTTGTTGCAACGCGGATTCCGCTCCTGATCACTTGCCGCTTGAGAGTGTGGTTTTCGGAGGCGCCACTGGCTTCGGCCTCGTCTCGTTTGATCTCGGTTCAGGCGGTTGCGGCGAACAGGCCGAACAAGGCTGCAAGCGCCTGCCAATGCGCCGTTCAGCAATCGTTGACGCATTGTCTTTTCCCCCATGCCCTGCCGGACATGGTCACGGAAACGTGCGAACGCGAAGCATCACACAGCATCGCTATTCGCATCTCTTTGCGGGAGGCTGGCAGCGGCGGTGCCGTTGACTTCCAGCTGACTACATCCAGCCGATCAGCCTTCCGCCGGAACCGCCTTCGGCTTGCCTTCGCCGTCCAGCGCCACCATGACGAAATCGGCATGGGTGACCTTCTCCATCAGGTCGGAGAGGTAGCGCTGCGCCCATGCCTCGACCTTGAGCGTCATCGAGGTACGGCCGACGCGCTCGACATGCGTATAGATGCACAGCGTGTCGCCGATCTTCATCGCTTTGGCGAACGACATTTCCTTCACCGCTGCCGTCACCACGCGGCCCTTGGCGCGCTCGGCGGCGCGGATGCCGCAGGCAAGGTCCATCTGCGCCATCACCCAGCCGCCGAAGATATCGCCCGCCGCATTGGCGTCCGAAGGCATGGCCAACGTCCTGAGCGTCAGATCGCCGATCGGCCGTCCATCCGCATAATGCACCATGCGCCAAATTTCCTCGATATCGATCTTCTCCCGATCCCGTATCGGGATGGCAACGGTGCGTCAACGCGCCGCCAGCCGGCAATGTCGCAGTTTGAAGCTCGGCTATTGGCGTCCGTTGCCAATGAGCGCGTAGCGGATGGAGCCGACCGCGGGAGGTCTCGGCGCTTGTGCCACCGGATTCGCGCGTCGCCCGCCAGGATGATTTCCGTGATTGTTTCAAGTGGTGAACGCCGGTTGTCGGGGAGCACCATCGGTGGTTACCTTGATGGCAATTTGGGAGGACAGCCTCATGCCGGCAAGCGGGCGAAACGATGAGATTGGAGGAGACGATGCCAGGCGTTGAAGCCGCGATTAGGGATCTGCTGGAGCGTCGATCGGCCGCCATGGGCGCCAAAGACATCGAGTGGCTTATGTCCCTTTACTCCAACGACATAGTCTATTTCGACCTCGTACCGCCGCTTCGCTATGTGGGATCCAACGCCCTTCGCGAGCGGTTCTTAGATTGGTTTCCCCGCTGGTCTGGTCCGATTGGCCAGGAGCTTGGCCAACTGGATGTTGCGGCCGGCGACGCGGTTGCCGCCGCATGGATGCTTATCCGAGCGCATGGCGCCCTGAAAACAGGCGCGAATGTCGGCTACTGGGTGCGCGTGAGCAATGCATTTCGTCGATCTGGAGACAGATGGACGATCACGCACGAGCATGTTTCCCTCCCCGTCGACATGCGGAGCCGGACAGCAGTCTTGGACTTGACCCCATAGCGTCGCTGGAACAACGTTCGAGAGGGGATTTTGACGTCGTTTCTACACGCCTAAAAGCAACAGGACTTGAGGGCCAGTCACCTTTTTCACAAGGGAAGCCGGAAGCCTCAGTGACGCCAGAGGCGTGCGCCGTCTATGGTAGAGCCTGAATTCCGAAGCCGCCCGCGTCCATCATGCAGACCTGTGGTTTCATCGTGAAGCACCTGACATGAAGCTTACCTTTCACCCTCTGACATCAGATCTATGGCCCGCGCTCGAAGACCTGTTCGGTGAGAGTGCCGCCTGCAGTCGCTGTTGGTGTATGTACGGGCGTATCGGCAGTTCTTATCGAAAGCGACCAGGTGAGGAAAACAGGGCCGCGTTCCAGCAAGCCGTCGAGAATGGTCCCTCCCCAGGCATACTTGCTTTCGACGGCGATACTGCCGTCGGCTGGTGCCAGGTGACACCGCGAGATGCCGTGCCCTGGCTCGATCGGCTGTGGCAGCTGAAGCGTGTGGATGATGCGCCGGTCTGGTCCTTGTCCTGCCTCTACGTGCGAAAAAGGTACCGTCGGCATGGCGTCACGTCACACCTGATCGCAGCGGCGCTGGAAGCTGCAAGGCGTGCGAATGCCCCTGCGCTCGAAGCCTATCCTTTTGATGCCGATGTATCGCCCAGCGCCTCCGGCTGTGGATACGCCTCCACCTTCGCTCGCGCCGGGTTCAGGGTCGTCGCCCACAGGGTGCCAGCCCGCCCGATCATGCGTTATGATCTCAAGCAAAATGCTTGATGATGGCGTGTGATGCTTGGACCGCTTGTCCACAAGGCAAAGGCGACTTCGACCAGGACCCCGAAGGCAAACGATGTGCCGGTCGCTTTTTTCACAAGCGATGCCGGAAGCTCCGGTGATCGCGGCGGCTTGCGGCGTCTAGGTTGAGCAAAAATTCGGAGCCGGCCGCATCCATCATGCAGACCTATGATTTCATCGTCGTCGGCTCCGGCTCGGCCGGCTCGGTTCTGGCCGAAAGACTATCGGCCTCGGGCCGCTTCTCGGTTCTGGTGCTCGAGGCCGGCGGCACCGACCGGCGCTTCTACGTGCAGATGCCGCTCGGCTACGGGAAGACCTTCTTCGACCCGGCCGTCAACTGGAACTACAAGGCCGAGCCGGACCCGGGCCTCGCCGGCAATGTCGACCACTGGCCGCGCGGCAGGCTGCTCGGCGGTTCGAGCTCGATCAACGCCATGGTCTGGATCCGGGGCGCGCGCGAGGATTTCGACGCTTGGGCGGCGGCCGGCAATCCCGGCTGGGGCTTCGACGACCTGCTGCCTGCCTTCAAGGCGCTCGAGGACAATCAGGCCGGCGCCAACCAGTGGCGGGGTGTCGGCGGTCCGTTGCACATCACCGATTGCTCTAAGGCTGTCCATCCGCTGACCAAGCGCTACCTCGCGGCTGCCAGCCAAGCCGGCCTGCCGTTCAACCCGGATTTCAACGGCGCGTCACAGGAAGGCGTCGGCATTTATCAGATCACCACCAAAAACGGCCGCCGCATGTCGGCCGCTCGTGCCTTCCTACGCCCGGCGATGAAGCGAAAAAATGTCCGCATCGAGATGAATGCGCTGGCGACCAAAATCCTATTCGAGGGCAAGCGCGCCGTTGGTATCGAGTACCTGCAGAACGGTGAAACGAAGACCGCCCGCGCCGGCCGCGAGGTCATCCTGTCGGGTGGCTCGATCAACTCGCCTCAATTGCTGCAGCTTTCCGGGGTCGGCCCGTCGGCCCTGCTCGGTGCTGTCGGCATTCCCGTCGTCCATGCCAATGAGAATGTCGGGGCGAACCTGCAGGACCATGTCGGCATCAACTACACCTTCAAGGGCAGGCTGCCGACGCTCAACCAGATCCTGCGCCCTTGGTGGGGCAAGCTCATGGTCGGCATGCAATACATCCTCATGCGCTCCGGCCCGCTGTCGCTGTCGATGAACAATGCCGGCGGCTTCTTCCGCACCGACCCGGCGGCGGCACGGCCCAACATGCAGCTCTACTTCCAGGCGTTCTCGACCGTCATCCCGAAGAGCGGTGAGCGCCCTATCCTGACGCCCGACCGGTGGCCGGGCTTTTCCATCGGCCTGTCCAACTGCCGACCGTCGAGCCGTGGCGAGATCATGATCCGCTCCAGCAATCCGCGTGACTATCCGAAGATCGTCGCCAACGCCTATTCGACCGAGGCGGACGTGGCCGAAATGCTGGCGGCAGTGAAGTTCGTGAGGAAGATCGCCTCGATGCCGGCGATGGCCGACATCATCGAGGAAGAGGTGTTGCCGGGCCCGTCAATCACCTCCGACGCGGATCTCATTCAGGATTTCAGGAAGCGCTCCGGCACCGTCTACCACCCGGTCTCGACCTGCCGCATGGGGCCGGACGCTGCCCGCGCCGTCGTCGACCCGCGCCTGCGGGTTCACGGCCTCGCCGGCTTGCGCGTCGTCGACGCCTCGATCTTTCCCGATAACATCACCGGCAACACCAACGCCGCCTCGATCATGACCGGATGGAAGGGCGCCGAACTGGTTCTGGAGGATCAAAAATGAAAATCACCGACGTCAAAACCTGGGTCGTCGGCAATCCGCCGCCCGGCATCGGCGGCAAGTATTTCATCTTCGTCAAGCTCACCACCGACGGCGGCGTCGTCGGCTATGGCGAGGCCTACAACGCCACTTTCTCCGCGCATGTCACCGCCAGGATGGTCGAGGATATGGCCGAGCGCTATCTCGTCGGCCGCGATCCGCATGACATCGAGAACTTTTTCCGCCGTGCCTATTCCTCCGGCTTCACCCAGCGTCCGGACGTTTCCGCCATGGGCTGTTTCTCGGCGCTTGAAATGGCCTGCTGGGACATTATCGGCAAGGAAGCCGGCAAGCCGGTCTACAAGCTGCTCGGCGGGCAGGTGCACGAGACGCTGCGTTCCTACACCTATCTCTACCCGCACACCGGCAGCGTCCATTCGGAGGATGCGCGCGGCAAGAACGTCTACAACGATCCCGACCTGGCGGCCGAATGCGCGCTCGAATATGTCGAGCAGGGCTTCAATGCCGTCAAGCTCGACCCGGCTGGCCCCTACACCGCCTTTGACGGTCATCAGCCGCGCCTCGTCGACATCGATCTCTCCGCCCGCATGGTCAAAGCGATCCGTAAGGCGGTCGGCACAAGGGCCGACATCCTGTTTGGCACGCACGGCCAGTTCACCGCATCGGGCGCGCTGCGCATGGCCCGCGCCATCGAGCCCTACGACCCCCTGTGGTTCGAGGAGCCGGTGCCGCCCGATATGCCAGAAGTGATGGCGCAGGTGGCGCGCGGCACGTCGATCCCGATCGCCACCGGCGAGCGGCTGACGACCAAGTTCGAATTTGCCCGTGTCATCGAGAACCGCGCCGCGAGCATTTTGCAGCCGGATCTCGGCCGCTCCGGCGGCATTCTCGAAACCAAGAAGATCGCCGCCATGGCCGAGGCCTATCACATCCAAATCGCGCCGCACTGCTATTGCGGGCCGATCGTCGGTGCAGCCAACATCCAGCTTGCCGTGACCTTGCCCAACTTCCTCATCCTGGAGTCGCTGAAGCAGTGGGACGGTTTTCACGAAAAGCTGCTGAAGAAGAAGATCGAATGGCAGGACGGCAACGTCATTCCGTCGAAGGAGCCAGGCCTTGGCGTCGAGCTCGACGAGGCCGTCTGCGAGGCGCATCCCTGGACCGGCACGGACCTGCATTTGCAGATGATGCAGACGCCGTTGATGCCGTGATCGCGCGAGAGCTATGCCTTCATCGCACGCCGGGTTTCCGGCTAAGATCGAGTTCTGCCATCAGGTAATTGCCACGCAATTCCAGCATGTTGGCCGGATCGCCGGAATCACGCCCGAGAGGACTTGAATCAGTCTCTCAACACGTTGATTCAATATCTGAGCGTTAGCGCGCCGGGCAGGATCTCGAAGGTCGCCGGTATGCGCCCCGGCGATTCACCGTCTATGTCGACCAGCGCGGCGTTCTTTTGCACATCGCCGAGCGGTTCGACAACCACTTTCTTGCCGCGCAAAATGGTGATTGCCGGATGGTCGCGATGCCGCCCGCCATAGAGCAGCCGGATGTCCCAGATCAGTTTCAGCTTGCCCGCCGCGCGCAGGATGACGATGTCGAATAGTCCATCGTCCATTTCGGCATCCGGCGCGATCATCATGCCGCCGCCGAAGAATCTTCCGTTGGCCACCGCCACCAGCGCCACCCGCGCCTCGACCGGGACGCCGTCGTCGACGGTGATCACAACGTCTTGAAACCGGTAGCGCATGAATTCCCACACGGTGCGCCAGTAGAACAGCGCCTTGGCCGACACCCTGCCCTTGCGCTTGTCGGCGTTGACCGCGCGGTCGGTGGCGCCCGAAAGACCGAGGCTGGCGATGTTGATGAAATGGCGGCTGGCCAGCGCGCCATGATCGTCGACATAGGAGATGCGGCCCGCATCGACCTTGCGAGCTTTGGCCTGGGCGATACGCTTCAGCGTCAGGTCGACCTCAGCAGGCAGGCCGAGCCCGCGGGCGAAATCGATGCCGGCGCCGCAAGGCAGCAGGCCGAGCTCGGCCGTCCGGCCGCTTTCTGCGAACGCCTGCAACAGCCCGTCGGCCACTTCGCTGGCGGTGCCGTCGCCGCCCGCCGCGATCACCAGGTCGAAGCCGCTGACGGCAAGGACGAGCGCCAGCCGTTCAGCGTCGCCGGTCGCCTGTGTTTCGCGCAGCTCGAAATCGCCGAAATGTCTCTTGAGCGAAGCATTGACCTCGGGCCAATGCCGTTTGAGCCAGCCGCCGCCGGCAATCGGATTGAGAACCACCCCGACCTTCAAGAACGTCCTCCCCAAAGGCCAGCAACGACACTGCTGTCCTAAAAGCCCTTTGCCGGCATTGAAGCCCGCGCCGCTCTGTGGAGCAAGGGCCGAATGTCTGATCATGCTGCTCGCCGCAGATCAGGGCGTGTCCGGCCCCCCTGCATCTCGTCCAAAAAAACGCTGCGCCGCCGAGCTCAGTCCCCGATAATCCCGCTATTCACAGGCTCGTCGCTGTTTCGCCGAACGCTTATCCCCCGTATATTAAACCCATCTCAGGCGGCTACCGATCGCCAAGTCGAAAGGCAAGGCGAAACGGCGGATTTCCTGAGGCCCGTACGGCCCCGAATGAAAGCAGGCTTGCCTGTTTTGAGGAGGGATGCCGAGACCTACGGGGCCGCGGAAAGCGTGCGAACGCCTACGGCGGACCGATGCTGCCATGAAGGACGGCAAAAACCTTCGATGGCGCGCTGGACGAAGCTCGCAAGGGTAGAGACTGGCGAGGTCCCGAACGGACGCTGCCCTCGGGCAGTGGCTGGCAGGACCGTCAACATCAAGGCCGGCATGGCGCGACGTCTTTACGGAAGTTGCTGCCGCGACCGTGTCCTGATCTGACAGGGAGGCGCTGGGAGAAATCCCGGCGCCGACTGTCTCTGGACTCCTGTCGCTATCCGACCGTCTGCTTCACTTGAACCAGCCGTCAGGTTCGAACACGTCTACGATTGGTGAGACCTTTCGGCCACAGTCGGCGACCGTGAAAAATTGCGTGGCGCCCGTCACGCTCATTCCACAATCGCGGCCAAATCCCGCCTTGATCCACAGCGATTGATGAGCTTTCAGCGTCGCGTGTCCTTTTCGGCCACGCGAACGATCCCAGTGATATTTGGCAGAGCAACTCAAAAGGCATAAAACCGTGATCAAGACCGCGCTTGTCGCGATGACCATCGTCGGTTGCGACTGCGACGCCAAGCTTTGCGAATATATCGGTGAGACGCCGGCCAAGTGGTCGACCATCGCCGATTGCGAAGCGGCCATGAAAAGCCAGATGCTGCACCAGCGTAATTTCAACTATCCGCTCGTCTCCGGCATCTGCCGCACGACGCAGACGCCGTCGTCACAGCTTGCCACGACGGCCTCCACGCCTGAGTTGACGACGGCAACGCAGAACGCCACCGACCCGCTCCCCTCAGAATTGAGCCGTCGCCCCAGCGTTGCGGTCGGGGCGCAGGCAACGGC
This sequence comes from Mesorhizobium sp. M6A.T.Cr.TU.014.01.1.1, assembly GCF_004022765.1. Taxonomy (NCBI): domain Bacteria; kingdom Pseudomonadati; phylum Pseudomonadota; class Alphaproteobacteria; order Hyphomicrobiales; family Phyllobacteriaceae; genus Mesorhizobium; species Mesorhizobium sp. M6A.T.Cr.TU.014.01.1.1. Next base: position 47,303 of record NZ_RZPG01000028.1, on the reverse strand, counting down.
GATGGAAACGGAGGCTGCCAGGCCGGTTGCCTACGAAGCGGCGGTCGATGGCGGTCGCGCCGTGCTCTATCGCACGAAGACCGGCTACGCCGTGGTCAAGACCGACCTCGGCCGCGCCGCATCCGCAACGATCGGCTTAGCAAAGCGGTCGGCTGACTGGCTGGCGGCCAAGATGCCCAGCGGCTAACCCGCCGCCTCGTCCCTTGCGCCGATCTTGCGCACCAGCGCCGCCGTCGCCAGCATCGCCCCCATGTCTGATATCATCGGCGCGACATGCTTGGCGTAGTCGAGCGGCACCGAAATATCAGGCAGCTCGAAGAAGTCCTTGGTCTGCGGCAACAGCAGAAAACCGTCGCTGCCATTGAGCGCGACCCGCGCCGGATCATCAGGCCATGTCTCGCTGAGCCATGTCAGTGCCTGCGCCAGCCGGCCGCTTACCAGCGGCTGCGCCGCCTCGACATTGTCGGTGCGGAAATCATAGGCGGCATCAAGCTCGGGCATGCCGCATGACAATTCTCGCATCTTGCTGGCGAACATGCCGCGGAAGAAACCGACGGCCATATTAGTCCGCCGCGCCGCCACCAATATGCCGGGAAACGGCACGACGGTCTCGAAGGCGACGACGACCCCCTTGAATGCTATCGTTCCGCTCTTGCCCGTGCCTTGCCGGAGATCCGCTTCGTAAAGCTCGAACGGAAATCCCTCGTAGCGGCCGGATATGACGTCGTCGAAGCGCTTGCTGTTGAACGTGCCGATCGTCTCGCGCGGCAGCCGATCGAACGAATTCGGTGTCACGTCATGCTCGTAGCGCATATCCCTGATGAAACCGAAGATGATCGGCAGCAGTGTCTTGCGGAACGATTGCTGCAACGTGCTCGTCGGCTTGACCGCCTGGAAATAGAGCAGGATCGCCGCCACGAACCCGACGACATAGAGCAGCACATGCGGCGTCGAGAACCATCGCTCGTAGGGATCGGCGACCATATTGAAGAGCCAAGCCATAAGCGCCACGAACACCAGCACCAGGCCGACGAACAACGGCACCCGCCAGCGGACCTGCCGGTAGGCAGAAGCCCGCCTGGCCTCATAGGCCTCGAGATTCCTTTTGATGCCGGCGATGTCAGTTTCGTCAGGCATGAAATCCGCTGCTTCCATCGCCATCCCCGTCGAAAGACCGATCACCCAGCTCGGACAATAGCTGATTTTGCCGAAAGTCGCGCGACTACAGCGGTGGGATGGTGAGCCCGCACGATTTGTCTGAGCCACCAGTCAACACAGCCATCAATTCCCGTTACCAAAAACCGTATCCAGACGCGCCAAAACCTTTTGCCTTAATGCACCCTCCAGCGCCTCGACCGGAACCAGCCGCTCATGGTCGCCGGCGCGCAGCCGCATGAAGGGGTGCAGCCGGTAGGCGACAATGGCGCCACGCGTGTCAGCATCAGCGCTGATATCCACGGTCAGGATGCCCCCGATGCGGCCGGGCCAGGGCTGGCGCGCAAAGGCGGTGCCAAGAAAATCGCCGAGCCCATAGGCGACGAGCGCCTTGCCGATCCGCTCCACCGGCTGCAAGACGTGGGCATGGTGGCCGGCTATCAGCCCGACGCCTTGCGCGGCCAAATGCTGTGCCAGTGCCCGCGTTGCGGCCTGGGGAAAGTGCCGGAACTCCCAATCCCAATGTGGCACCGCGCAGGCGAGGTCAACATCGCTGCCGCGTGGCCATTGTGCCGGGTCGCCTTGCATTGACACACGGCCCGCGAACGCAGCCGCGCCGGCATTACGCCACAGCGTGAAAGCGGCAAAGCCTATTGTCAGCGGCCCGACCGCAAGGCGCTCGACCGGACCGGCGACGGCGGTGCCGATGCTGCGGATGCCGAGACGATTCAGCGCCGCCACGGTCTTGTCGAAACCCTCGACGCCCTGGTCGAGCACATGATTGTTGGCGAGCGACAAAACCAGCTTCTCATGCGAGATGCCGGCGGCCGCCAGCGCCTCGGCGAGAAACCGCTCGGTCATGGCATGATGGGTGCCAAGCTTCGTGCCCATCGCCGCGCTCGGTCGCTCCACCACCGGGCTTTCGCAATTGCCGACCACAAGGTCAGCGGAGGCGAGCAGCGCCTTGATAGCCGGGTCGCATTGCGGCGCTGTTCGATTGGCCACCGCCGAGATATCACCGACAAAGGCGAGCCGCACCGTTCGCGCCGGTGGCGGCTCGATCATCGTTCCTGCCGCTGGCGCAAAACCATCGCCGTCGCCACTAAGCGTCGGCTTCAGGAAACGTGGCAGCCAAGACAATTTGTAGGAAAGCGGATAGTTCGACACGCGCAGCCTGCACCGGAATGAACGGCCACGGTAGACGATGAGCCCGATATAGCGAAGCGCTTCCGTTCGGATTCATATGGGCGAGGCGCCTGCGACAGGCGCGACACGCGAAATGCATGTATGGTCGGCATGAAGCCCTGGAGGACCAAGATGACGCGATTTTCGAGCCTGCTGGCATTCGCCCTTATTCTGCTGCTGCCGGTTGCTTCCGCTGATGCCGCATCCCCCGAACCGGCCGCCCTGTTCGAGGCAAAAACCGTAGCGGACCGCAACAGCACGCTTACCGCACTCGAAGCCGCCGCGCCCGGTGATCCCGCGTCGGCTTACGCCGCCGGCGCCGGCCAATTCTTCACCGCGCTGGAGATCCTGGCCGGCGGCCTGCATCGCCACGGTTTCGAGAGCCCGCAATCGTTCATGCTGCCGCTGATGCGGCTGCCGGTGCCGGACAATCCCAATCCCGAACCGCTGACCTACGATGACTTCCGCGCCATCCTGGTCGCCTTCCGCGACCGGCTGCAGAAATCCGCCGCCACACTTGGGTCCGTGCCTGCCGGTGCCGATATCGGCATGGAGGTCGACCTCACGCGTCTCGGCATCGATCTCAACGAGGACGGCCAGATCGCGCCGAACGAAAGTGCCGCCGCGATCATGGCGTCTCTGTCACGCGGCGGCGGTGCGCCAGACGCGGCCGCACCTGCCCTCACCTTCCGCTTCGACCGCGCCGACGGCTACTGGCTGCAGGGCTATGCCGAGTTCCTGATGGCGCAGGCGGACTTCTGGCTGGCGCATGACTTCAGGACCATGTTCGACGGCTCCTTCCACATGCTATTCCCACGCGCCAAGCTGCCGCTGCAGGACACGCTCGTTCCGCCGGACAGCGGCATGGGCGGAAGCATGTTATCGTCCGAATGGCGCTTGGCCGATTTCATCTCGTTGGTGCATCTGGTTAACTGGCCGGTGGTCGAGCCGGAGCGCCGGCAGGCGGCACGCCGCCATCTCATGGAGATGATCCGGCTGTCGCGCGAGGACTGGAAGGCGATCCGCGCCGAGACCGACAACGACCGTGAATGGCTGCCCGGCCCGCAACAGAAAGGTGCCAGCCCGCTCACCGGCCTGGAGGTCGGCGAGGAGCAGGTCCAAGCCTGGCACGCCGCGCTTGATATGGCCGAGGATCTGCTCGAAGGTCGCACCTTGCTGCCGCATTTCCGCATCGCCGACAAAGGCATCAACATGAAGCGCTTCTTCGACGAGCCGAAGCCCTTCGATCTGGTGCTGTCGATCACCGGCCCGGCGATCGCACCCTATCTCGAAAGCGGGAAGATCCTCACCAGCGAGGAGTTCGACCAGATCCAGCGCCAGTTCGGCGGCGCCGGGTTTTTGACGTTTGCGCTGTGGTTTAACTGAGGGCGTGTTTCAACATCGCTCCTGACACCCTTGTGTCAGCAGCTTAAGTTCGTCCCGCGCCCCTCGTCACTCCGCTCTTTCCATTTCGGCCGATACCTCCCATATTCGGGGCATGGCCAAACTTCCTGACAAAAAGACGCCGCCGCCGGCGCGTGATGATCGCGCTTCGCCGCCCAAGCGGCGCAGCCCGCTGACCGATTTCCTCGATGCATCGGAGCCATTGCACAAGGGCGGCTTCGCCGAGGCGCCGCAGGCCGAATTCTCAGGCACGCCGCTGACCGGCTCGATCGCCGATTGGGCCGAGCAGATAGAGCAGGAAGCCGAGAGGGAAGGGCGCCAAATCTCCCCCCTTGAGGGGGAGATGTCGCCGAAGGCGACAGAGGGGGTCGGCAAAGGAAGTGCTCAGCACAAGGGACCGCCGAGCCCGGACGCACCGACCCCACCCGGCGGCTCCGCCGCCACCCTCCCCTCAAGGGGGAGGGAAGGCGCCAAGGCGAAAAAAATCCCCGAGCGCTCCTCCTCCCCCGGCCGCACGGCGCGAGGCACCTCAATGGGCGGCGCGGCTTCGGCCAGGGAGCGCACCGCGGCCGGCCTCAATCCGGTCGCCGGCCTCGATGTTTCCTTGGAGGAAGCCGAGACGATGGCCTCCGGCGGTGTCACCGCCACTGTCGCCGCGCTGTCGGCGCTGATCGAATCCGGCAACCCGCTGCACAAGGACGGCGTGCTGTGGACACCGCACCGCCCGGCCCGGCCCGAAAAATCCGAAGGCGGCATCGCCATCAAGATGGTGTCGGATTTCGAGCCGGCCGGCGACCAGCCGACGGCGATCAAGGATCTTGTCGAAGGCGTCAACGACAATGACCGCACCCAGGTGCTGCTCGGCGTCACCGGCTCGGGAAAAACCTTCACCATGGCCAAGGTGATCGAGGAGACGCAGCGTCCTGCTCTGATCCTCGCCCCCAACAAGACGCTGGCCGCACAGCTCTATTCCGAGTTCAAGAAATTCTTCCCGGAAAACGCTGTCGAGTATTTCGTCTCCTACTACGACTACTACCAACCGGAAGCCTATGTGCCCCGGACGGATACCTTCATCGAGAAGGAATCGTCGATCAACGAACAGATCGACCGCATGCGCCACTCGGCGACGCGCTCGCTGCTGGAGCGCGACGACGTCATCATCGTCGCCTCGGTGTCCTGCATCTACGGTATCGGCTCGGTCGAGACCTACACGGCGATGACTTTCCAGATGCAGATCGGCGACCGGCTCGACCAACGCGCGCTGCTCGCCGATCTCGTCGCCCAGCAATACAAGCGCCAGGATATCAACTTCGTCCGCGGCTCGTTCCGCGTGCGCGGTGACACGATCGAGATTTTTCCGGCTCACCTTGAGGATCGCGCATGGCGCATTTCGCTGTTCGGCGACGAGATCGAGGCGATCACTGAGTTCGACCCGCTGACCGGCCAGAAGACCGGCGAATTGAAGAGCGTCAAGATCTACGCCAATTCGCACTATGTCACGCCGCGCCCGACCCTCAATCAGGCCATCAAGTCGATCAAGGAAGAGCTCAAGCACCGGCTGGTCGAACTCGAACGGTCCGGTCGCTTGCTCGAGGCGCAGCGGCTGGAGCAGCGCTGCCGCTTCGATCTGGAGATGCTGGAAGCCACCGGCTCCTGCGCCGGCATCGAGAACTATTCGCGCTATCTCACCGGCCGCCAGCCGGGCGATCCGCCGCCGACCCTGTTCGAATACATTCCTGACAATGCGCTGGTCTTCATCGACGAAAGCCATGTCACCGTGCCGCAGATCGGCGGCATGTATCGCGGCGACTTTCGCCGCAAGGCGACGCTGGCCGAATACGGCTTCCGTCTGCCGTCCTGCATGGACAACCGGCCGCTGCGCTTTGAGGAGTGGGACGCCATGCGCCCGCTCTCCGTCGCGGTTTCGGCGACGCCCGGCGGCTGGGAAATGGAGCAGTCCGGTGGCGTCTTCGCCGAGCAGGTCATCCGCCCGACCGGCCTGATCGATCCGCCGGTCGAGGTGCGTCCGGCCAAGACCCAGGTCGACGACGTCGTCGGCGAAATCCGCGACACGACAAAAGCCGGCTACCGCACGCTGGTCACAGTGCTGACCAAGCGCATGGCCGAGGACCTCACCGAATATCTGCACGAGCAGGGCATCCGCGTTCGCTACATGCACTCCGACATCGACACGCTGGAGCGCATCGAGATCCTGCGCGACTTGCGCCTCGGCGCCTTCGACGTGCTGGTCGGCATCAACCTTTTGCGCGAAGGCCTCGACATCCCGGAATGTGGTTTCGTCGCCATTCTCGATGCCGACAAGGAGGGCTTCCTGCGCTCGGAAACCTCGCTGATCCAGACCATCGGCCGCGCCGCCAGAAACGTCGACGGCAAGGTCATCCTCTACGCCGACCAGGTCACCGGCTCGATGGAGCGGGCGATGGCGGAAACCAACCGCCGTCGCGAAAAGCAGATGGAGTGGAACGCGGCCAACGGCATCACCCCGGAATCGGTCAAGTCGCGCATCTCCGACATCCTGGACTCGGTCTACGAGAAGGATCATGTCCGCGCCGACATCTCGCAGTTCACCGACAGCGCCGGCGCGATGATGGGCAACAACCTGAAAGCCCATCTCGACGCGATGGACAAGCAGATGCGCGACGCCGCCGCCAATCTCGACTTCGAGAAGGCGGCCCGCATCCGCGACGAGATCAAGCGACTGCGCGAGATGGAGCTGTCCATCTCCGACGATCCGCTGGCCAAATATGCCGACATGGAAAGCCCGGTTTCGGGCCGCGAGAAGGGCAAGCACAACAAGGGCGTGGCCAAACATCGTACATCAGAGGAACAAGAGCGTTTCCGCAAACTGGACGCGGCACGTGCCGCCGAAGAGGCGGCCAAGGCTGCCCGGCCCAATCTCTTCCGCAGGCCTCATCTTGACGAGATGGGCGCCGACGGCGCCGTGCCGGTGAAGAAGCCGCTGTTTGCCAAGCCGTCGCTGGACGATATGGGGCCTGGCACCGACATGCCGACGCCGTCAGGCGCGGTGTCGCGTTCGCTGTTCAAGAAACAGTCGGCACAAGAGGCGCACGGCTCGGATTTCGGTATACCGGGTGAACCGACCAAGCCGCTGTTCAAGAAGAACTCGCTGGACGAGATGACAGTGCGCCGCACCGAAAAGCCGGTCGAGGGAAAAGTGCCGGCCAAGCCACAACCGATCTCCCCCCAAGTGGGGGGCGATTCCGCCAAGCCGATCGTTCGCCAGCGCGCTGGCATCGGTTCCTACGAAGACCCCGCCGACGCCCGCCGCGAAAAACGCCGGCCGGGCAAGACAGGGCGGCCGGGAAAGTAGCGCCTTCCCTTCTCCCCCTGTGGGAGAAGGTGGATCGGCGCGCAGCGCCGAGACGGTTGAGGGGTGTTCCAGCGGAGTGAGACGTTTGCGTTCCCTGGAACACCCCTCATCCGACCTCGCTTTGCGAGGCCACCTTCTCCCACAAGGGGAGAAGGGAAGGACTCCACTGTCATCGCTTGAATCAGTCCGCTTGCCACCAGCCCCGCCTTTGGTGTAATCGCTCCGCACACTCGAACGTCTTGAAAGGAGGGCTGCGTGTCTTTCGACCACCACCGTCAGCGCGGCCCTGTCGCTGCCCTGCGAGCTTGCTTGCAGGGCTGACCAGAGACGGTCCGGGTTCTCCCGCTTCGATTTTCTTGGTCTGCCCTTCGTGGTGCCGCAACGCCTGTTCTGATGGCCAGCCTGCGCACCGTTAAAGTGCATCGAACCGGACCTTTATTCCGGGCAGACCAGAGAAATCCACATGGCCCTGATCAGCCTCAAATCCCTCGGCGTCACCATGAGTGCGCCGCTCTTCTCCAATCTCGATCTCACCATCGGCACCGGCGATCGGCTCGGCATCGTCGCCGCCAACGGCCGCGGCAAATCTACCTTGCTGAAGTGCCTGACTGGCGAAATGGAGCCGACATCAGGCGACATCACCCGCACCCGCGGCCTCCGGGTCGGCTATGTCGAGCAAGCCGTTCCCACAGCACTGGCCGAGTGCGGCTTTCAGCAGGTGGTGGCCGACGCCTTGCCGGCCGAGCAGGCCGAAAGCGAGCTATGGCGCGTCGATGTGGTGCTCGACTCCCTCGACGTGCCTGAGCCGATGCGCGAGCGGCCGATGCGGGCGCTGAGCGGCGGCTGGCAAAGGCTGGCGCTGATCGCCCGAGTCTGGGTCACCGATCCGGACGTCCTGCTTCTCGACGAGCCGACCAACCATCTCGACCTCGCCAAGATCAGCCAGCTCGAAACCTGGCTGAACGCGCTGCCGCGTGAGGTGCCGGTGGTGATTGCCAGCCACGACCGCGCCTTCCTCGACGCCACGACCAACCGCACGCTGTTCCTGCGCCCTGAGCAGTCGCCGGTGTTTGCGCTGCCCTATTCCCGGGCGCGCGACACTTTGAGCGAAGTCGACGCCTCGACGGAACGCAAGTTCCAGCGCGACATGAAGATGGCGCAGCAATTGCGCCGGCAGGCGGCCAAGCTCAACAACATCGGCATCAATTCGGGCAGCGATCTGCTGACGGTCAAGACCAAGCAGCTCAACCAGCGCGCCCAGCGCCTCGAGGAGGTCGCAGCACCGGCGCACCGCGAGAAATCCGCCGGCGCGATAAAGCTCGGCAATCGCGGCACCCATGCCAAGGTGCTGATCACGCTGGACGACGTGGCGGTCGAGACGCCTGACGGCACGCTGCTGTTCAGGACCGGCAAGCGCCATATCTGCCAAGGCGACCGCATCGTCCTGCTCGGCCGCAACGGTGTCGGCAAGTCGCGGCTGATCAGCCTGATCAGGAACGCCATCGTCGAGCCGGAGACGGCAGTGCAAGGCGTGAAAGTGACGCCGTCGACGGTGCTCGGCTACAGCGACCAGGCGCTGTCGGGCATCAGCGGCGACGACACGCCGCTGGCGATGCTCTCGCGCAGATTCGATGTCGGCGAGCAGCGCGCCCGCTCTCTGCTGGCGGGCGCAGGCGTCGGCATCGACATGCAGGAGCGCGGGATCGGCGTGCTGTCGGGCGGACAGAAGGCGCGGCTGATGATGCTGGCGCTGAGGCTCGCCAATCCCAACTTCTACCTGCTCGACGAGCCGACCAACCATCTCGACATCGACGGCCAGGAAGCGCTGGAAACGGAACTGCTCGCCCATCAGGCAAGCTGCCTGCTTGCCTCGCACGACCGCTCCTTCATCAGGGCGATCGGCAACCGCTTCTGGCTGATAGAGAAGCGGCGGCTGGCCGAGGTCGACAGCCCGGAGGATTTCTTCCGGGAGGTCGCCGAGACGGGCGGTTGAAGCCTTGCGGCAAAAAAATTCCAGCGGTCTGTCGGATCATCGCCGCGCGCCCCGTCCTTGGGATGCCGACACGGTGATGCCGGCGCCAATCGAGGAGAGAGCATCATGTCCATTCTGTCATCCGTAGGTCGCATAGCGACCCGTTACTCAGCGGCGCGCGCCCGCTACCGCAGCGAGCGTGCCATCCTTTCGTTGCCGATCGAACTGCGCAAGGACATCGGCTGGCCGGAGATCGTCATCGACGCACAGAACAGCCCGCGGATTGGCCTGGCGCCTTGACAAGAGGGCTCCTTGACAAGAGCCGGCCGTCGCACGGTCGGCACCAAAAAAGCGCGTCGGCCATGTAGGATCGCCGCTGCCGCATTCGTCCTGTGGTTCGCAACGCCTAACCAAAGAGGAGCAAGACATGAACGATCAGCCCCAGACCCAGCCTGCCGCGAAAGTCCTCGGTGGATTGACGCCCTACCTTCAGCTGGACGGCGCCTTCAAGGCTTCAGAATTCTATCAGAAGGCCTTCGGCGCCGAGCAGGTCTTCTTCTACCCGCCGGACGAGAAGGGCCGGACGATGCACATCCATCTCCACATCAACGGTTCGACGCTGATGATTTCCGATTTCTATCCCGAGCATGGAATGGCGGCGGTGAAGCCGCAGGGCTTCACAATGCAGCTGCATCTCGGCAGCGACGACATCGACGCCTGGTGGCAGCGCGCCGTCGACGCCGGCTGCACGGTCGGTACGCCGCTGCAGGTGATGTTCTGGGGCGACCGCTGGGGTCAGCTGACTGATCCTTTCGGCGTCGAGTGGGCGATGAACGCGCCGGTGAAGGCAGCGTAGCGCATTCCTTCCTTCTCCCCTTGCTTGTGGGAGAAGGAAAATCCCACAATCAAGGAGAACCACAATGTCCTATGTCGATGGCTTCGTACTCGCCGTGCCGAAGGCAAATCTCGATGCCTACAAGAAGATGGCGCAGCTCGGCGGCACCGTCTGGAAGGAGCATGGCGCGCTCGCCTATGTCGAATGCATAGGCGACGACGTGCCCTATGGCGAGGTCACCTCGTTTCCGCGCGCCGTGCAGGCCAAGGACGACGAGGTCGTCGTCTTCTCATGGGTCGTCTATGAATCGCGGCAGAACCGCGATGCGGTGATGGCCAAGGTAATGGCCGACCCACGCCTGAACGGAGAGCTATCGGCGATGCCCTTCGACAGCAAGCGCATGATCTTTGGCGGCTTTCAGCCCTTCATTGAGCTGTAGGCCCGCAACGCATTACGCTAGCCGGTCAAGCAGCGGCTTGAGCCGATCGCCGTAGCGCTTCCACAGATCGACCGAGCCCTGGTACATCGGCTGGCGCACTTGCGCCGCCGAGGCTGTACGCACGGGACGGTCGGTCTCGTGGAACGACAGCACTCTATCGTCCCACGGCAGGCCGAGATGAGCGATCAGCGCCCGCGTCTGCCCTTCCTGGTCGGCGACGAAATCCTCATAGCGCACATCGTGCACGACACCGGGCAGCACGGCGTGCCAATGCGCCATGATATCGGTGTAGAGATTGTGGAAGTCGGCGAGCTCGCCGAGATCGTAGCCATAACGGTGAGTGTCGCCGCGGAAATGCACCTTGTAGATCGACAGGCAGGTCGCCGCCGCATCGCGCACGCAATGGATGATCCTGGCCTTCGGCAGCATCAGACGGATAAAGCCGATAAACAGAAAGTTGCCTGGCATTTTGTCGGTGACATGGCGGACATGCGGATAGCGGGCATGCAGCATATCGAGGTAGGCCTGCCCGGCATCGGCAAAATCCGTGTCGGGTACATCGGATACGCCCCAGGGAAAGCCACCTGGCATGGTTGACGGAAACTGCTTGCCGACCACCGTCTTCAAAATACTGAGCTCGCCGGCGCCATAGACCTGGGGATGGCTGGCGATGATCTGTTCGACCAGCGTCGTGCCCGAACGCGGCATGCCGACGATGAAGATCGGCGCATCGTCGGCGGTTGCGCTTGGCTTATGCTTTTCGAAGAAGCTGGCATCGAACACCGATTTCATCGCCTCGAATTCGGCCCGCGTCCTCACCGGATCATAATCGATGCCCTTGCGGCGGATGGCATTACCTTCGGCGAAATAATCAAAGGCGCGCGGGTAATCTTTCAGGTCGTCATTGGCCTTGCCGAGGCCGAAGGCAAGCTGCATGCGCGCCAGGCTGTCTTGCGGCGCCTTGGCATGCTGCGCCTCCATGCCGGCAAGCTCGGCGTCGCGCTCCTTCTGGCGCTTGACCTGCGTCAGCATCAGCCAGGCCCGGGCCATGCCGGGATTGACGGTCAGCGCCTGGCGGAACAAGTCAGTCGCTTCGTCGAGCTTGCCCTTTTCCATCAGCCCGACGCCCAGCCCGTGCAGCAAGTCGGCATCCTTAGGCCGGATCGTCAGCGCTTCCCGAAAGACGGCAAGCGCCTCATCGAGCCGCCCGGCCTCCTGCAGCGTTTCGGCAAGCCCGATGCGGGCGCGAACATGGAACGGGTTGCGACCGAGGGTGCCGCGATAGATCTCCTCTGCGCCCTCGAACTGTCCCATCTGCTTTAGCGACGAGCCGAGATTGTCGCGCGCCGCAAGCTGGTCCGGGCGCAGCGCCACCGCGCCACGGAAGAAATCCACGGCTGCACTGACTCGGCCGAGGTCGCGCATCACCGTGCCGAGGTTGTTGAGGAAATCCGGATTCTTGGGTTGCAGGCGCACCGACTGTTCGAGGAGATCCAGTCCTTCGGCGCTGCGACCGGTCTGGTGCAGCAGAAGCCCTAGAAAATGCGCTGCCGCCGCGTGGTTGGCCTTTTGCGCCAGCACCTGCCGGTAGAGCATCTCGGCTTCCTGCCGGCGCCCCGCCTGATGCAATTGCAGCGCCTGCTGCACACGCTGGTCGAGCCCCAGCGGCGGCTGTCCGCCTGAGCCGAAATTGGCGCCCGCGCCTGCCGGTCTTCTCGGATCTCTGTTGATGGGAAACCTGCCGTGTTTTGTCCGCCTGCCGCGATCTAGGCCATCGGCGCGACAGGTTCAAGGGGTCGCAGGCCAGCTTACCGGAAATCGGCCCGGGTCAATACATACATGTTCCTGCGGCCATGCGAATAGGCTTCGCGCGCGACATCCTGGATCGACGAGCGCTCCGCATCGAACGCGCTGAGATACTCGGCTTCGGCTCCGCTCGTGGCCGTTGCCGCCGAAAGCGCTGCAATCTCCACAAAGAACGGCACTTCGAACATGCCGTCATGGCCGACGAAACGAATGCGCTTGGCCGCCGCGTCGTAGGAGCGGCTGCGGTTGGGAAAATTGAGCGTCACACTCAAGCTCCTTGATTAGTGGCAAAGCCGGCCATGTCAGATCAGGCGGTGGGTTTCGGCGAGCTGACGCGCCCGCCGCACCGTGCCGTCGGTGTCGGCAATCCTGCGCCTTGCTGCCTCGTCACTTCTTATCGTCAGCCGCGCGGATATGACTTTTGTGGGCTTGATGATCGGCTTGATTGTTACGGTCGAGCCATCAGGCGTTTTCACGGAAACCATGGATTTTCCTTTCAGACATAAATAAAAATTAATACCGGGATGAAATTTTCCAGCACAATTTCAGACAATTCTTGTGAAGAGTTTGGACCGTATCATCATTCTACAAATATCACTAGAAAAGTAATTTCGCCGCAAGATCGGCACCGGGCATGAATCTTCTTGAATAAACCGCAATTTCGGATTAATGAATTGAGATCGTTTTTTGGGCCAAGCTTGGCATCTCGCGGCGTCAGAGGTTCTCGACCCGCCAAACTCATTCCAGATCGCCGATACCCAAATTGCCGATACAGGGACGCACGATACTTTAAGTCCCGATGCCGCAAAGCGGGCACTACTTTATCGGAATCACGCCAGGAACGAGACTTCGAGGCACGAGAATGTCTGGCCGAACTACCCATTCCATCGCGCATTTCGAGGCGCCCTTCATGCTTGGCGGCCTGGAGGGAAAGTTGCCGGCCGGCGACTACGACATCGACCACGATGAGGAGCTTATCGATGGCATGTCATGGCTTGCCTGGCGCCGTGTCGCCACCTTCATCCATCTGCCGGCGAGAACGGTGAAAAGCCAGACCAGCCAATTGGTCGCCATCGACCTCGCCGACCTCGAAACCGCGCTGAGGCGCGACCAGGAGAATGCCGCATGATCCGCTTCCAGCAGAACGCGCGCCCGCGCACCGATACGCCCGCGCATCTTTTCGCAATCGGCCAGACCGTTCGCATGAAGAGCCGCACCGGCCTTGTCCAGAAGACCGCGGAGCTGTTCCAGATCAAGAGCAAGCTGCCGGTCAAGGACGGCTCGCCGCAATACCGCATCCGCAGCGACGAGGAGACCCATGAGCGGGTCACCACGGAAGACAATCTCGAAGTGGCCGACAATCCGAGCGCCTAGGCCCTCGTCGACCGCCACCACCACGTTCATCAATCACGAGGACCAAGAAATGGCCAAGGGTCAACAGCGCAGCAACCGCGAGACACGCAAGCCCAAGAAAGACAAGGCGGCGGCAAAGCCGGCCTCGCCCTTCGGCTCGGCCGTCAAGCAGGCGGAAGCCGGTTTGAAGCCGAAGTCCAAGGGCTAGCGCTCCGAAGCGCCGCGCGCGCCTCACCATGCTTGTGCACCTGAGCGGCTTTGGTGCACCCGCAGGACTGCGTCGCCGCAACACGGAGGCGTGCTTGAACTTCGTTGTCGAGTTCTATCGATCGCGCGACGCCGACGAAGCGATCCTCGACAGGGTATCACTCGAGGCGCCGAACCTGCGCGCCGCCCTGCAGGGCGCCACCGAGCTGTTCCGCTCGCTGGCGATGCCGCAGATCCCGGACCGCCTGCGCATTTCCGACGAAGACGGCAGCGAGCTCTATGCCGGCCCGGCCGATGGAGCGTATCCAGCGCACGGATGAGCAACACTGCATTCATTCAGCCACTAGCGGTTCTGCTTTTGATAGAATCGCCGAACCGCTCTAAGTATTTGTTCTTACGCAATTCCCCAGGGAAAGCGCTACGCGCTTTTCCCGGGAAAACCGCCACGCACCTTTTCCTGGAATTGCTCTAGCGGATCCAATTAAAGATCACGTAACGTCAAAAGCCATATAAGGTCCGCTGGAACCGGGCCCGATCACGGTTGGCTGCCCGGCAGGCCGCGCACGAAATCGTCGCTCGCAGCCGAAGGCAGGGAGGCGCACATGGACAGGCCGCGCATCATCGTGACTGCGGTGGTGTTGGCCTTGCTCGGCGCCATCGTGCCTATCGCGGCGATGTTCCACTTTTCATGGGTTCTGGCGGTTCAAGAAGAACATCAACGGCTGGATCTGTTCGCCAACCGCGCGATCGCCAGGGCCAGCATATCGCTCAAGGATGCAACCGACGCATTGCGTGAGATCGACCGGTTCACCGGCGACCGCTGTTCGGTGGGCCACATTGCCCGCATGCGGCAGCTCACCATCAACACCCGCTCGATCGAAGAGATGGGCTATTTCGAAACCGGACTGCTCAAATGCACATCCTGGGGCTCGACCGAAGGACGCGTTGCGCAAGCCGCACCGGATTTCACCACCGCAGACGGCGTTGCCGTCACTGCCCGGATACAGCCCCTGGCCGACCAGGCCCATCCGCTGATGGCCCTGCACTACAAGCACCATAATGTCCTTGTCGATCCTCTGCGCTTTGTCGACATTGTCGTCGATCCCGACATTCAGCTTGCCCTCGCGACCGACACCGGCGTCCTGCTCAGCGCGTTGAACGGGCCTGATCCCGCCCGCATCGCCAAGATCATCGCCACCCCGGGCAAAGGCCTGGATGACGGTCATCTGTTTGCCACGGCGCGCGGGACGGACTGGATCGCCGTCGCCACCGAACCGGAAAGCCAGATCGTGGACAGCGTACGCAGCCGGCAATTGCTGTTGCTTCCTCTCGGCGTTTTCATTGCCGCCTTCATCATCGGCATGGTTGCCTGGTTGTCGCGGCGGAGGCTGTCGCCGCTGGGAGAATTGCAGATTGCCGTTCGCAAGCACGAATTCATCGTCCACTATCAGCCGATCGTCGAGCTCAGGACCGGCAATTGCGTGGGGGCCGAAGCGCTGGTTCGCTGGAGACGGCCCGACGGCTCGCTGGTCCGGGCCGATCTTTTCATCCCGCTGGCAGAAGAGAGCGGCCTGATCGCGGCAATCACCGATCAGGTCATAGCCCTTGTCGTTTTGGACCTGAAAAAGCTTCTTGTCGCCAATCCTTCCCTCCACATCGCGATCAATCTCAGCCCGGCCGACGTCAGAACGGCAAGGGTCCTTCCGGTCATCGAAAAGGCCTTGCAGCACACCGGAATTCAGCCTCGGCAGATCTGGCTGGAGGCGACGGAGCGCGGTTTCGTCGACGTCGATTCAGCGCGCTCGACCGTCATTCGCGCCCGCGAGCTTGGCCACGCGGTCGCAATCGACGACTTCGGCACAGGCTATTCCAGCCTGTCCCACCTCGAAGGCCTGCCGCTCGATGCGCTGAAGATCGACAAATCGTTCATCGACACGATCGCCACGGATTCCGCCACCAGTTCCGTAACGCCGCATATCATCGACATGGCCAAGACGCTGAAGCTGAAGATCATTGCCGAGGGCGTGGAGACGCAGGCACAGGCCGACTATCTGATGGAACGCGACGTCGACTATGGTCAGGGCTGGCTGTTTGCCAAACCCATGCCCGCAGCCGAGTTCATCGCCTATTGCCGCAAGGCGAGGCTGTCGGCGTAGAGGCAAGTGGCGCCAGCTGCCCTTCGCCCGCCTATGTCCAGTTGATAGATGGGCCCCTCCCCGTCGCCGGACGGGGAGGAAACCAGCCCTTAGCAGGGGCCGTCTTCGACGATGCGATAATCGGCGGCGCGGGCCTCGCATGCGTTGGGGAAGGTGCGCAGGTCGCCACGGCGGCGTGCGCAGACAGGGGCATACTCGCGGGTGCAGAATGTCTGCTCCTCATCACCACCGCCACCGCCGTCACGGCACTGGCCGTCGCGGATGATGCGATACCCGGCTCGCTCGGCAAGGCAGGCATTGGCGAAGGTCTGGCGGTCGCCGCCACGCCGGGCGCAGACCGGATCATATTGCTTGGTGCAGAATTGCGGCCCGGGCCTTGGCGGACGGTACCCCGGTCCTTCGTCCACCACCACCGCGGTGCAGGCCGCAAGAACTGCCGACAGCAACAGGATGGCAAAACCCTGCCGCGAGAAGATTGCCGCAAGAAATTTCATGACTATACCTCCCTCAAGCCCCGCTCCAATGCATGTCGCCCAAAGCATGCCCACGGGCCTGATCCGAGGGTGCGCAGCGGTTTTGGGATAACGACATGCACAAGAAAATGCAAAACGCGCTCTACTCCAAGCCGATCCTCGCCATTCCACCGCCAAATGCAACCCCTGTTTGCAAGCTCTCAGCCCGCTGGACCATGCGTGGGCGGGCACTGGCCGATGACCGGACGAGCACCCCAGCCTATCGGTGCCATGCGTCGGAATGCGCCCGTCGGGAGGCCCGCGGGCGCTACCTTGCAACGATCACCTTTCCGTGCGATAAATTTCGTGTTCGGGCATTTGCGACCCGGAGAGCGGAACGTTTTGGACGACCTTTCCCCGATACTGTGAATCTCTGACGGCCCCGTTTTTCGGCGGGGGGTTTTGACCATGCGCCAATGCATGACTGCCGAAGCAACCACCGGGACTTGCCCACGGCGTCAGGCGGCGGGCAAACCACAAGACTGACACGGGTGAAGGAGTTTCCCCAATGGCCCAGACCGGCACCGTTAAGTTCTTCAACGCAACCAAAGGCTTCGGCTTCATCACGCCAGATGACGGCGCCAAGGACGTGTTCGTCCACATCTCCGCGATCGAGGCTTCGGGCCTGCGCACGCTCGTTGATGGCCAGAAGGTCACCTTCGATGTCGAGCCGGACCGGATGGGCAAGGGGCCGAAGGCGGTCAATCTCCGCGCCGACTGAACCGTCGCGCGCACGTCCGCTCGGACGTGCTCAGGGACTGTGCCTGAGGTCTCCACAGGCCTTGTGCCGGCTTTCAGCGCCGGATCCGAGTTTTCGAAGGCGCGGCGGTTTTCGTCGCGCCTTTTTTCGTGCCCGGGTGGGCAAGCCAATGCGCGCAAAACTTTCTCTTGCCGATGACGCTAAAATAAACGACAAATTTCCACTCGGGCATTTGCCGGCCCGAGACTGGACTTGATGGGATCAAAGGAGCTTCCCATGCCGCAGACCGGCACCGTCAAATTCTTCAATCATGCCAAAGGCTTCGGCTTCATCACGCCGGATGATGGCGCGAAGGATGTCTTCGTCCACATTTCGGCCGTGCAGGCGTCGGGTCTTCCCGGTCTTGAGGATGGGCAGAAGGTAACATTCGACACCGAGCCGGACAAGCGCGGCAAGGGTCCGAAAGCCGTCAACCTGTCGATCGGCTGAGCCGGGATCGAGACAGCATCGGACGGATTCCGCAGGGCAAGTCCGCTCCTTGTTGAGCGTGCGATATTTGTGGCTCGCGCCAAGCCTGATCGATGAATGTCGACTGGTCCCAGCCCGCCAATTTCGTTCAGCCCCCGTTCAGCCACGGTCGCCTACTAGTCTTCGATAAGCCGGACCGCATCCCCAAATTATCCGGGCCGGCACGAAGGAGACCGACATGAACCGAATTTTCAAGACCACCATCCTGTCCGCCGCGATTGTCGCGACCACGCTCGCGACCTTGCCCGCGGCCAGCGCCGGCGACTGGCGCCACCGGCACCACCATCGTGGCAATGGCAATGGCGACGCGATCGCGGCAGGCGTCCTTGGCCTCGCGGCCGGCGCCCTGATCGTTGGTGCGCTCAACAACCCGCAGCCCAGCTATTACGATCCCGGCTATGATGATTATGGGCGTTATCCACGGCCAGCCCCGGTGCGCCGCTACTACGCGGAACCGCGGGTCGCCTATAATGATGGTTACGCCGAGCCATGGACCCGTGGCTGGTATGAATATTGTTCGGATCGCTATCGCTCGTTCAACTCCCGGACCGGCACGTTCACCGGCTATGACGGCGAACAGCATTTCTGCACCGCCAACTAATACATGTCGCCCAAAAGCATGCGCACGGGCCTGACCCCAGGGTGCATAGCGGTTTTGGGATAACGACATGCACAAAGACAAAGGCCTTAAAGCGCAAAGCGCTTTAAGGCCTCCCCAGCCCTAAAAAAGCGCTGTCCGCATGGCCAGCGCTTTTTTGTTGTCGGCATGCGCAAGACAAGGGCCTGACGCGCATCGCATGAGGCGCCTCAGATGCGACGCGCTTTAAATCAGGAATGGATTGCTCCGGCGCTCCTCACCGAAGCGACCGCCGGGACCATGGCCGCAGATGAAGCCGACGTCGTCGCCGAGTGGCAAAAGCTTGTCCTTGATCGACGCGATCAGCGCGGCGTGGTCGCCGCCCGGCAGGTCGGTGCGCCCGACAGACCCACGGAACAGCACGTCGCCAACATGGGCGAACTTCGCAGCGCGATTGTAGTAGACGACATGGCCGGGCGCGTGACCCGGGCAATGAAAGACCTCGAACGCGTGCTGGCCGAACGAGACGGTATCGCCTTCGCTGAGAAAGCGGTCGGGCATGCAATTGCGCACCGGATCGGTGATGCCGTAGAGTTTTGCCTGGTTCTCGAGGTTGGCAAGCAATGGACGGTCGGCCTCATGCGGGCCGATGATCTGGACGCCGAGCGCCTCCTTCAGCTCCATGGCGCCGCCGGCATGGTCGATATGACCATGCGTGATCCAGATCGCGCCGGCGTTGATCGCGTTATCCTTTAGCACCGCCAGCACCTTGTCGATGTCGCCGCCCGGATCGACGACGACGCCTTGTCTGTCGTCCATGTCGAAGAGGATGGTGCAGTTTTGCTGGAAGGCCGTGACCGGCACGATACTGGCATTGAGCTGACCCATGATCGTCCTTTCGCTGTGTCGCCCCTGATGTAGAGACACATGCAAACGGCGTCCACCGTTGGCACGGACACAAAAGAAATGGGCGGCCGAAGCCGCCCATGCGAAAGCCCGAAACCGCCAAGCTTACTTCTTCATCGCATTCATGACCGCGCCGATGATGGCCGTCAGAATGGCGCCACCACCGGCACCGCCGACGATGTTTTGCAGATTCAGCGCGCTGCCCAATCCGCTAGTTGCCGCTGCGGCTGCAGCCGGATCGATCGTACCGCCGCCGAGCAGGCTGCCGAGGATCGCCGCGCCGCCGACGCCGCCAACGGCGCCGCCCAGAATTTTGGGAAGCTGACCCATTGCCGCTGTCTTGATCGCCGCGCCAACCGCCTGACCACCGATGATACCCGTAATCACCTGAATAATGATCGGAAGAAGCGTGTTCATGTCCATGTTACCAGTCCCTCCATAGCTGCCAGCCTCCCGGGCCGACACCATCATGAGACGCCGAATTGGACGAAAGTCAAATGCAGAAGTACTTAAATAAAAGGGGCAGCCCGAAAACTGCCCCTACTTGTTAAAAAAGCTGTGACTTTCGTTATTCTGCGGCGATCGCATGCTTGGGTTGAACGGCCGCAGAATAGTCGTTCATCAGAGTCTTGGCGATTTCACCCACCTCGAATCGGTATTGACCGATCTCTGAAACGGGCGTCACCTCGGCCGCGGTCCCGGTGAGGAAGCACTGCTGGAAGCCTTCGAGCTCTTCCGGCATAATGGTGCGCTCGATCACCTCAAAGCCGCGATCCTTGGCAAGACCAATGACTGTACGGCGGGTGATGCCGTCGAGGAAGCAGTCGGGGGTGGGTGTGTGGATCTTGCCGTCCTTGACGAAGAAGATATTGGCGCCGGTCGCTTCCGCAACCTGGCCGCGCCAGTCGAGCATCATGGCGTCGGCATAGCCCTTGGCTTCGGCGGCATGCTTGGACATGGTGCAGATCATGTAGAGGCCGGCAGCCTTCGATTTCGACGGCGCAGTGCGCGGATCGGGGCGGCGCCATTCGGCCAGATCGAGACGGATGCCCTTCAGCTTCTGTGCCGGATCGAAATAGCTCGGCCACTGCCAGATGGCGATGGCGCAGTTGATCCGGCTGTTTTGCGCCGAAACGCCCATTTGTTCGCTGCCGCGCCAGGCGATCGGCCGGACATAGGCATCCTGAAAGCCCTGCTTCTTCAACAGCGTGCGGCAGGCGTCGTCGATCTCGGCAACCGAATAGGGAATCTTGAAGCCGAGCAGGCGTGCCGATTCATGCAGGCGCTCGCTGTGGTCGGTCAGTTTGAAAATCTCGCCGCCATAGGCGCGCTCGCCCTCGAACACCGCGCTGGCGTAGTGCAGGCCATGGGTCAACACGTGGATCTTGGCGTCGGCCCATTTGACGAACTCGCCGTTCATCCAGATAAAGCCGTCCATTTGGTCAAAGGGAACGGATGCCATGGTAACCTCCCGCGGGCGGCCGCCCGCACATCGTTGTGTCGTTGCGCGTTTCTTATCAGCCGCACCGGGCGGCCGGTATCTCGAAGCGTAGGCGGATATATAAGGTCTGGCAAACACAGGAAGTTCCGGAAAAACGGCTTTCCCTTGCCTTTTCGTTCGCAATCCGCCGAAAAGCTTGTCAAAAATTACCATTGCCGGGAAATTACGTCAATAGTACTGACATAATTTCCCTTTCGCACGGAGAAAAGATGACGGATCGCAGCCACCCAGCCGGAAAACCGATCAGGACGGCGGTCACCGACGAGGACGGCATCGACTTTGCCATCATCGAATTGTTCTTCTTCGCCTATCGCGATTTTACCTCCGATCCGGACCAGATCCTGTCCGATTATGGCTTCGGCCGCGCCCATCACCGGGTTCTGCATTTCGTCAATCGCAGGCCGGGCCTGACGGTCGCCGAACTCCTCGACGTGCTGAAGATCACCAAGCAGAGCCTGGCACGCGTGCTCAAGCAACTGATCGACACCGATCATGTCGTCCAGTTGCAGGGCCCGCGCGACCGCCGCCAGCGCGAACTCTATCCGACGGCCAAGGGCCGCGCCTTGGCGCTGGCGCTGGCACGGCCACAGTCGCGCCGCATCCATGCTGCATTGGAAGATTTCGGAGCCACCGAACGCGCCTTGATCGAACGCTTCCTGGAAGCGATGGTCAATCCGGAACTAAGGGCGCAGATCGACATTGTGCCCGCAAAAATGTCAGGGAAAAGCCATGGAGACCATTGAAAGGGTTGATCAACCGGCAGCACCGGATGATGATGCGCCGCATCTGCTGGTGATCGATGACGATACCCGTATCCGCAATCTTCTCAAACAATATCTGACCGAAAACGGCTTTCGCGTCACCGTTGCCGGAAATTCCGGCGAAGCGCGGCGCAAGCTCGCCGGCCTCGATTTCGACCTGCTCGTGCTCGATATCATGATGCCGGGCGAAACCGGCGTCGACCTCGCCAAGGCGTTGCGGGCGACCAAGAACGTGCCGATCCTGATGCTTACCGCGCTTTCCGAGACCGACAGCCGGATCACCGGGCTCGAGGCCGGCGCCGACGACTATCTGCCGAAGCCTTTCGATCCCCGCGAATTGATCCTGCGCATCAACAACATCCTGCGCCGCGGCGGTCCGGCAACGACGCCCAAGGTCGAGCAACTGGTCTTCGGCCCTTACACCTTCCAGATCGCCAGGCGGGAGCTCAAGCGCGGCGGCGAGGCTCTGAAGCTGACGGACCGCGAGCAGGAGATCCTGGCGATCTTCGCGGCGCGGGCCGGCGAAACGATACCGCGCCATGAACTTGTCGGCGACGAGTCCGAAGTCGGCGAGCGCACCATCGACGTCCAGATCAACAGGCTGCGCCGCAAGATCGAACGCGATCCGTCCAACCCGGTCTGGCTGCAGACCGTGCGTGGTATTGGGTATCGGCTCAGCGTGGAATAGACTGCCGCAATGCATGTCGCCGAAAAGTGCGAAGCGGTTTTGGGACGACGACATGCATAAAGTCGAAAATTGCAAGCGCAGCACTGCGCTTGCGGGTCCCTTGTTGAGCTGCAGATGGGCAAAAAGGGCGAATGGCGACCACGCAACTGGAACGGCCGGAAGATAGCGGCTTGAGCGCTCGCGCCAGGCGGGCGCTGAAGGCGGTGCCGCTTGCCTGGAAACGGTTCTGGCGCCTCGTTTCGCTTTACATGCCGAAGCGGCTTTATGCCCGCTCGCTGATCATCGTCATCGCACCGATGATCCTGCTGCAATCGGTCCTCGCCTTTGTCTTCATGGAACGCCACTGGCAGACCGTGACGCAGCGCCTGTCGCAGGCCACGGTCCGCGACATTGCCGCGATCGTCGACCTGGTTGAAACCTATCCGAACGACGCCGACTACGCCAATATCATCCGCATCGCGCAGGATCGCATGCAGCTGAAGATCGACTTGCTTCCGCCCGATCCGCTGCCGGCGCCCGGTCCAAAGCCGTTCTTCTCGATCCTCGACGAAATTCTCTCGTCCGAGATCACCCATCAGATCAACCGGCCGTTCTGGATCGACACGGTCGGCAATTCCAATATCATCGAGGTCCGCGTCCAGCTCGAGGGCAAGGTGCTGCGCGCCTTCGTGCGCCGCAGCCAGGCCTATGCCTCGAACACGCACATTTTCCTGATCTGGATGGTCGGCACCTCGCTGGTGCTGCTGATGATCGCCATCCCTTTCCTGCGCAACCAGATCCGGCCGATCCTGACGCTGGCCGAGGCCGCCGAAAGTTTCGGCAAGGGCCGGCCGATGCCGCGCGATTTCCGTCCGCGCGGCGCCGAGGAGGTCCGCCGCGCCGGCTTTGCCTTCATCCAGATGCGCGAACGCATCGAACGCCAGCTCGAACAGCGCACCGCTATGCTGACCGGCGTCAGCCACGATTTGAGAACCATCCTCACTCGCTTCAAGCTGCAGCTTGCGCTGACCGGGACCAAGGCCGACACCGAGGCGCTCGGCCAGGACATCGATGACATGCAGTCCATGCTGGAAGGCTATCTCGCCTTTGCTCGCGGCGAGGCAACGGAAGACGCCGGCCGTTTCAATCTTGAAGCGTATTTCGAAAAGCTGGGCGAGGAGGCCACGCTGCGCAAGCGCAAACTGTCGACCGCGCTCGCCGGCGATCCAAATGTGCATGTGCGGCCCCACGCCTTTGCCCGGCTGTTGTCCAATATCGTCGGCAACGCCTTCCGTTACGCCAAGACGGTTGAAATCAACGCCAATCATGGCCGCGGCTCGCTGCTCGTCACCATCGACGACGACGGTCCGGGCATTCCGCCCGAAAAGCGCGAGGACGTGTTCAAGCCTTTCGTGCGGCTTGACGAGGCCCGCAACCTCGACGCCAGCGGCACCGGCCTTGGCCTTGCCATCGCACGCGACATAGCCCGCAGCCATGGCGGCGATATCATGCTGGACAAGAGCCCGCTCGGCGGCTTGCGCGCCGTCATCAAGGTTCCGGCCTGATTAGAGCGACGTGCGTCCAGTTGGACGCACAAAGTACGCTCTAACACTTTGAACCTACGCACCGTGCTTTCCGAACCGAAGGTCAGCGCAGCAAAAATCGAATTCGATTTTCGGGACGACGCGCTGCTTTTCTGGCAGCTGCGGACGACCGCCGGTTTGCGCCTTCATCGGCCCGTCATGAAACCATGCTGAAGAGCGCGCATGAAGCGTGCGATCCTGATTGATTCGGCCTTGCGGCCTCGCATCAAGGAAACCGACGACATTTCAAGCAAAGGGCTGCTATGCGCATCCTGATGGTCACCGACGCCTGGCGCCCGCAAGTCAACGGCGTCGTCCACACGCTGGAGCGGCTTTCGGAAACCCTGAAATCCTTCGACGTCGAGACGGACTTCCTGACCCCGAACATCTTTCGCACCTTGCCCCTGCCTACCTATCCGGACATCCGGCTGGCGCTGACGACGCCGGGCCATGTCGCGCGCCTGATCGAAGCGCGCAATGCCGATCATATCCATATCGTCACCGAAGGCCCGCTCGGCATCATGGCGCGGCGCTATTGTCGCAAGGCAGGCCGGCCGTTCACGACGAGCTATCACACGCGCTTCCCGGAATATCTTAGCGCGCGGCTGCCTATACCGGAGGCCTGGGCCTACCGCTGGCTTCGCGATTTCCACAATTCCGGACAGGGCACGCTGGTCGCCACCCAGTCGCTGGCGGACGATCTATCGGCACGCGGCTTCACCAAGCTGAGGCCATGGACGCGCGGCGTCGACACCGACCATTTCCGGCCGGACAAGAGGAAGGAACTGGGGCTCAAGGGACCGATCTTCCTCTGCGTCGGCCGCGTCGCGATCGAAAAGAACCTAGCCGCCTTCCTCGATCTCGACCTGCCCGGCAGCAAGGTGATCGTCGGCGAGGGGCCGGAGTTGGCCAGGCTCAAGGCCAGATACCCCGCTGCCCATTTCCTTGGCCACCGCCCGAATGACGAACTGGCCGAGATCTACGCCTCGGCCGATGTCTTCGTCTTCCCCAGCCGCACCGACACATTCGGCAATGTCATCATCGAGGCGCTGGCCAGCGGCACGCCGGTCGCAGCCTATCCGGTGACGGGGCCAATCGACATTGTCGGCGACGGGGTTGGCGGAGCGGTGTCGAATGATTTGCGTGAGGCAGCGCTCGCCGCGCTCCACGTCGACCGCGCCGAGGCGCGCGAACGGGCAATGCGCTATAGCTGGAAAGCCTGCGCGGAAATGTTCCTGGAGGCGGTTGAAGAGGCGCTGGGCACCACGCGCAAACTGACACCACCTTTCGTCATCCACGGGCGAAGCGGCGGCGAAGCCGACGCGCAGACCCGAGGATCCATGCCGTGACCTGCGAGCGACCCCTTCGGTGAAGAACTTGTTGGGTTGAGGCGACGAGCCGCACTTGCCCCACAGGAGCGGCCAGAACAACGCGATTCTGGACCGTCCTACTCTTCGACCACTGCTACGGCATGGATTCTCGGGGTTGCGCGTCCGCTTCGCCCGTGGATGACGAAGCTAAAATAATCGGCCGCCATCCGGCACCTTGCGTTCGATCGCGCCAAGCACGACGGCGCCCTCCTCGTCGGGAAAGCCAAGCGTCAGCACTTCCGACATGAAGGGGCCGATCTGCCGCGGCGCAAAATTGACCACCGCGAAGACCTGCCGGCCGACCAGCGTCTCGGGCGCATAATATTTGGTGATCTGCGCCGACGATTTCTTCACACCGATGTCAGCGCCGAAATCGATCTTCAGCTTGATCGCAGGCTTTCGCGCCTCGGGAAACGGCTCGGCTTCGATAATCGTGCCGGCGCGGATATCGACACGGTCGAAATCGGCGAAGCTGATCTCGGGCTTGCGCTGGCTGCTCGAGCTCATTGATGGTCAGGACCTGGCTCAGGCGTTTCCATAGGTCTCGAACAGGACGCCGGCCAGCGCTTCCTTGGCCGAGGTTCCCGACCAGACGACGAACTGGAACGCCTGGAAATAGCACTCACAGGCTTCCAGCGCCGACGACAGCAGCACCTCGACCTGCTGACTCGACGGCTCGACCCCACCGGCAAGCAGCAGCGACTGGCGGAACATGATCGCGCCTTCCTGTTCCCAGAGGTCGAAATGGCCGAACAGCATCTGCTCGTTGATCAGCGAAAGCAGCCGCATCACTTCGAGCGCGCGCGCCTCCGGCACCTTGATGTCGAAAGCGCAGGCCAGATGCAGCGCCTCGAAATCCTCCATCCAGGAAAATGAGACGTGGTAGTCGGTCCAGCTTCCGGCAACCGAAATCGAAATCTCGTCGTCGCCGGCCCGTTCGAAGGACCAGTCGTTGTTGTGGGCCACCTGCTCGATAACATCCACCGGATGGATTTCGCGAGAGAGGTCGAGTTCGAGAAGTTCCATGGAATGCTTCCTGTCGTTCCTTCGCATCGGCCCGAAAATCGGTTCGATTTTCGGAAAGCACGATGCGAACGTTCAAAGTTCTAGAGCGTACTTTGTGCGTCCAAGTGGACGCACGTCGCTCTAGTGAGCGCCACACGCTCCGCGGGGCACACACAACGAACAATCTTGTCTAGAACTCGGACGGCCGGGACTTCGTCAACGCAAAGACCCCAGACCGGACCCCACCGCCCGGCGCATGACCCTGCTTCGAATCATGCAACAAATTCAGTCTATTGATCGGGAGTCGCGTGACCAGCCCAATTTTTCGCACCGCGTCATTCGCATGTGGAAAGCCGCTGTCACAAAGATTCACGCAATGCCGGTAAGCGATTCACGACAAAGCGCTTTTTGCGATTGTGCTTTGTGGAAAAGTTTAACGATTATTTTTTTGATCTGGGCTTTGCCGCGGCCGCAGGCGCGGCCTGCCCGGTCAATTCGGCGAGCTTTGCCTCAAGCGCTTCGAGGCGCGCAGCAAGGCGGGTGTTTTCTTCCCTGGCCTTCGCCGCCATATCGCGTGCGGCCTCGAATTCTTCGCGCTGCACCAGGTCCATCGAGTTGAGAACGCGCTCGGCCTGCCCCTTGAAAGCGGTTTCCACTTCGCGCCGCACCCCTTGCGCGGCACCCGCGGCGTCGGTCATCAGCTTGGCGAATTCATCGAGAATGCGGTTCGGTCCGGTCGACATGGCAAATCCTCGCTTGGTCGATTTGACGTAGTGGCGCGCGACCCGGAATGCAAGCAGCCACGTCGCCTTGACCCCGCCAAAACCCTGCCGCATGGTCGCGCCCGAACGTGATCCGCAACCGGGAGATCCTGTTGAGCGAGTATCTTATGCTGCCGCTGGCGGCCCTGCCCTTCCCCAACATCGACCCGGTCATCGTCCGGATCGGGCCGCTGGCGGTGCATTGGTATGGTGTCGGCTACATCGTCGGCATTCTCTTCGCCTGGTGGTATGCCAAGCGGCTCGTCACCAATGCAAGGCTCTGGCCCGACGGCACCGTGCCTATGAAGCCCGAGGATCTCGACGACTTCATCGTCTGGGCGGCCATCGGCGTGGTGCTTGGCGGGCGCACCGGCTACGTGCTGTTCTACGACCTGCCGCGCTACATCGCCCACCCGCTCGACATTCTTGCCGTCTGGCAGGGCGGCATGTCGTTCCATGGCGGCCTGCTCGGCGTCATTCTCGCCATGACGCTGTTTTCCTGGTCGCGCGGCATCCGCACATGGTCGCTGTTCGACGTGGTTGCAGCTGGCGTGCCGGTCGGCCTTGGTCTCGTCCGCGTGGCGAATTTCATCAACTCCGAGCTCTGGGGCAGGCCGACCGATGTTCCATGGGCGGTCGAATTCCCCAATGGCGGGCCATTTGCGCGCCATCCGAGCCAGCTCTACGAGGCGCTGCTCGAAGGCCTGGTGCTGTTCCTGATCCTGCGCTTCCTCACCCATTCCAGGCTCAAGCTGAAGACGCCGCGCTTCGTCGGCGGCGCCTTTATCGCCGGCTACGGTCTGTCGCGCACCTTCGTCGAATTCTTCCGCGAGCCCGATCAGCAGCTCGGCTACCTCCTCGGCACCGGCTGGCTGACCATGGGCATGGTGCTGTCGCTACCAATGGTGCTTGCCGGCGTCTGGGCGATGGCGACTGCAAAGCCGGTAACACAACCCCAGCCGGTATGACCCGGCTGAAAACCCGCATCGTCGAGCTGATCGGTGCGGCGGGACCGATCCCGGTCAACCAATACATGGCGCTTTGCCTGTTCGATCCGCAGGACGGCTACTATACGACGCGCGAGCCGTTCGGGGCTGCCGGCGACTTCGTCACCGCGCCGGAGATCAGCCAGATGTTCGGCGAGCTGGTCGCTGTCTGGCTCTACGAAGCCTGGCTGGCGACCGGCCGGCCGATGCCGGTCACCATCGCCGAGATCGGCCCTGGCCGCGGCACGCTGATGAAGGACATGCTGCGCACGCTTTCGCGGCTCGATCCGGCGCTGACCGCCGGCGCATCCTTCGCCATGGTCGAGACCAGCCCGCGGCTGATAGATGTCCAAAAGCAAACGCTTGCCGCCACGCCGTCCACGATCGGTTGGCACGAAAGCATCGGCACGCTGCCGCAGACCCCGCTTTTCATCGTCGGCAACGAATTGTTTGACGCAGTGCCCATCCGACAGTTCGTCCACGCTGGAACAGGCTGGCGCGAACGGATGATCGGCCTCGACGGCGCGGACGAATTGCACTTCTTCGCCGGCGCCGGCTCGGTCGATCCGACGCTGTTGCCGAACGATGCCGAAAATGCGCCACAGGGCGCGATTGTCGAGGTCGCGCCGGCCCGAGCCGCGCTGATGGCGACCATCGCTGAGCGATTGGCCGGGCTCGGTGGCGCTGGCCTATTCCTCGACTATGGCTATCTCCGGCCAGGGATCGGCGACACGTTGCAGGCCTTGCGCAAGCACGATCACGAAGATGTGCTGGCCAATCCGGGCGAAGCCGATCTCACCGCCCATGTCGATTTCGCCGCCCTTGCCGCGATTGTGCGGGCGCACGGCCTCGATGCCCATCTCTCCACGCAAGGCGAATTCCTGGTGGAAATGGGCCTTCTCGAACGCGCCGGCCAACTCGGCGCCAATGCCGATGAGGCGGCTCGCGAAAAGATTGCAGGCGAGGTCGAGCGCCTCGCCGGCCCGCAAGCCATGGGTGACCTCTTCAAGGTGCTTGCCGTCCTGCCTGCCGAAATCGCCGTTCCGCCCTTTGCACCAGCGGATGGACTTTTCGCTGCCGCCTCTCCCACTCTCCCAACTTCCGACTGTCGCCCAACTTTGGACTTTCGCCCATCTTTGGACTGTAGCTTGACGAAATCGCCCACACGGACAACAACGCCGCCATGCTGAATCAGACCAAACCGGATCCCGTTCGGTCGCACTTGCTGGAGAAGGCGCGGGCGCAAGGCATTCGCCACGGCTATTTCACCCGCGTCGGCGGCGTCTCCAGCGGCATCTATCAGGGCCTCAACATCGGCACCGGCTCGAGCGACGACCAGACGCAGGTAGCCGAGAACCGCCGCCGCGTCGCCGACTGGATGGGCGTGCCTTCAACCCATCTCTTGACCGCCCACCAAATCCATTCGCCCGACGTCGTCATCGCCAGGGAGCCTTTTCCCGGCGAGCGGCCAAGGGCCGACGCCATCGTCACCGACCGGCCGGGCATCGCCGTCGGCGCCTCGACCGCCGATTGCGGACCGGTCCTGTTCGCCGATGTGGAGGCGCGTATCATCGGTGCGGCCCATGCCGGCTGGAAGGGCGCCTTGTCAGGCGTGCTGGAAAATACCATTGCAGCGATGGAAGGCCTCGGCGCCCGGCGCGAGCGCATCGTCGCCGTTCTCGGTCCTTCCATCGGCCCAGAAAACTATGAGGTCGGGGCGGAATTCGTCGCCCGCTTCGTCGAGGCCGATGCCAACAACATCCGCTACTTCGCGCCGTCGGCGAAGTCGGGACATGCAATGTTCGACCTGAACCTCTATACGGTCGATCGGCTAAGCCGGGCTGGCGTGACCGCCGACGGGCTTAGCCGCTGCACCTACGCCGAGGAGGATCTGTTCTATTCCTACCGGCGCACCACGCATCGCAACGAGCCGGATTACGGGCGGCAGATTTCGGCAATCGTTTTGGAGACAGAATAATGGCGCTGCATTTCGAACGGTCGGAATTTGACGCGCGGCGCGATCGGCTGATGATCGAGATCGCCGAAAAGAAGCTCGATGCCGTCCTGCTGTTTGCGCAGGAGAGCATGTACTGGCTGACCGGCTACGATACGTTCGGCTTCTGCTTCTTCCAGTGCCTGGTGGTGAAGGCAGACGGTTCGATGATCCTGCTGACGCGCTCGGCCGATCTGCGCCAGGCGCGCCACACCTCAATCATCGACAATATCGTGCTGTGGACCGACCGCGACGGCGCCAATCCGGCGATTGACCTGCGCAATTTGCTCAACGACCTCGACCTGCTCGGCGCCCGCATCGGCGTCGAATACGACACCCACGGCCTGACCGCCTACAACGGCCGGCGCCTGGACGAACAATTGCAGACCTTTGGCCAGATCGCCGACGCTTCCGGCATCGTGAGCCGGCTGCGTCTGTTCAAGAGCCCGGCCGAGATCGCCAAGGCGGAAAAGGCCGCGAGCCTCGCTGACGACGCGCTGGACGCGGCCCTGCCACTGATCAAGCAGGGTGGCGACGAAGCCTTGATCCTTGCCGCCATGCAGGGAGCGATCTTTGCCGGTGGCGGCGACTATCCGGCCAACGAGTTCATCATCGGCTCGGGGGTGGACGCGCTGCTTTGCCGCTACAAGGCCGGCCGCCGCAAGCTGACCAAAAACGACCAGCTGACGCTCGAATGGGCCGGCGTCTTCCACCACTATCATGCGGCGATGATGCGCACGGTGCTGACCGGCAAAGTGTCGAAACGTCACCAGGAACTGTTCGATGCGGCGCGCGCTGCGCTTCTGGCCGTAGAAAAGGCGATGACGCCCGGAAATACTTTCGGCGACGTGTTCGACGCGCATGCCCGCACGCTCGAGGCGCACAATTTGACCAAGCACCGTCTCAATGCCTGCGGTTATTCGCTCGGCGCCCGCTTCACTCCGTCATGGATGGACATGCCGATGTTTTATCAGGGCAATCCCGAACCCATCGCGCCAAACATGACGCTGTTCGCCCACATGATCATCATGGACTCCGAAACTGAGACCGCAATGACGCTTGGCCGCACCTATCTGACGACCGAATCGCAGCCGAAGCCGCTGTCCCGCCATGATCTCGACTTGATCGTGCAGTGAATCCATAATGATAAGGATTCAAAGGGGCGTTCATCGCCAAGGAGTTTTGAGGCAAATGAGGCGATCGCATGTGACGACCGTGTCATTGCTCGCGGCGCTGGCGTTGGCCGCCTGCACCAATGCGAAGGACGTTCTCGAACCCTCGGCCATCGCCCCGCAGTCGACACAGGCCGTGCCCGCAGCCGGCACGGCTGCAGCACCGCAGCCTTCCGCGACGGCACAACCTTCCGCCCCTGCACAGCCCGCAACCACGACCGTGCCGCCCGCAAAAAGCGCCGCCGTCATCGCACGAACCCGCCTGCAGGTGGCGCCGATCGTCGGCGCGTCGGTAGAAGCCGCCACACCGTTGACCGCGGAGCTTCAGACGCGAGCCAAGCAGCGCGGCATCATCTTGGCAGGCAGCGCCGGGCAGACCCCAACGCACGTGCTGAAAGGCTATTTCTCGACGATGTCGGAAGGTAAGGATACCACCGTCATCTATGTCTGGGACGTCTATGACCCGGCAGGCAACCGGCTGCATCGCATCAACGGCCAGCAGAAGGCGCCGTCGGTTAATGGTGGCGAAGGCTGGGCTGCTGTCGCGCCGGAGACCATGCAGGCGATCGCCGATCAGACGATCGACCAGTTTGCCACATGGCTTGGCGGTCAGGCGGGCTGACACGTTGCAGGCTGCCCTCGCCGTAAACGTTTATTGAGATTAGCCGGCGGATTCCCGATCACGACGCTTGCAATACCGGCACGGGCCGCTAAAAGCCCGACTTAAGAGGCTCAAGAGAGTCTGCCAGAGTCTCCATCCTTCACCAGGAACGGTGCATGAAGCTTTTCGCGGGCAATTCCAACAGAGTGCTGGCCGAAGCGGTCGCCCGCTATCTCAACATCCCGCTGGGCAAAGCCAGCGTCAGGCGCTTCGCCGATCAGGAGATCTTCGTCGAGATCCAGGAAAATGTGCGCGGCGAGGATGTCTTCATCCTGCAGTCCACCTCGTTCCCGACCAACGATCACCTGATGGAACTGCTCATCATGATCGACGCTTTCATGCGCTCATCGGCCAAGCGCATCACGGCGGTCATTCCCTATTTCGGCTATGCCAGGCAAGACCGCCGCGCCTCGGGCCGCACGCCGATCTCGGCCAAGCTGGTCGCCAACATGATCACGCGGGCGGGCGTCGACCGCGTCTTGACGCTGGATCTCCATGCCGGCCAGATCCAGGGCTTTTTCGACATCCCGACCGACAATCTCTTCTCAGTGCCGGTCATGGCCCGCGACGTGAAGGCGAAATACAAGCAGCTCGCCAATGTCATGGTCGTGTCGCCGGATGTCGGTGGCGTGGTCCGCGCCCGCGCGCTCGCCAAGCGCATCGATGCCCAGCTTGCCATCGTCGACAAGCGTCGCGAGCGCCCCGGTGAATCGGAAGTCATGAACGTCATCGGCGACGTGCGCGGCAAGGATTGCCTGCTGATCGACGACATCATCGATTCGGGCGGTACCTTGTGCAATGCGGCCGATGCGCTGCTTGCCGGCGGCGCCACCAGCGTCACCGCCTATACCACCCACGGCGTTTTGTCCGGCGGCGCCATCGCCCGCATCGGCGCCTCGAAGCTGCAGGAACTGGTCATTACAGATTCCATCCAGCCGACCCAGGCGGTGCTCGACGCCAGCAACATCCGCGTCATCTCCATCGCCGACCTAATGGGTGAGGCGATCTCGCGCACGGCGACCGAGGAATCGGTGTCGAGCCTGTTCGACTAGCGCACCGACCACGAAACGATTTTCAGCCCTCGATAGGGATGCTCTCGCACGTATCAAAGCCCACCATCGGGCGCGCCACTCCTAGGCTACAGGACCCGCGCCGGCACATTGGGCCGGCGAACGCCTTCGCCGGCATCCCGCGCGCCGCGCATATAGCCGCGCGGCGATGCTCCTAGCATGCGCTTGAACATAGTGATGAAGGCCGGCACGCTGTCATAGCCGAGATCGAGCGCCACTCTGGTGATCGGCTCGCCGTCCGCCAGCCGCGGCAAGGCCGCGAACAGGCAGGCCTGCTGGCGCCACGTCGATAGCGACAATCCGGTCTGGCGATGAAAGGCACGCGTAAAGGAACGGCGGCTCATGCCGACGATATCGGCCCATTCGTCGATCGTCGCATGCGGCGAGGGTGCTGCGACGAAGCGCCGGCACAGCGCCGCAAGCTTTGGATCTGAAGGAAAAGGCAGGCCGAGCGGCCGTTCCGGCAGGTTCGGGATTTCATGCAGCAGGAGGCTCATGATCAACCCGCCGCGCCCCTCCAACTCGCCGCCTTGCGGCAGCTTTTCCGATTCCACAATCAGGCTATGCATGAGGTCGGTGACGCCGACGACCCGCAGCCCTTCAGGCAACCCGGGGATCGCCTCCGGCATCACATAGACCGAACGCATGCTGACATCGCCAAGCATCTCGACGGAATGCTCGGTGCCGGCGGGAATCCACATGGCATGATCGGGCGGCACCATCCAGCGCCCATGTCGCGTCGTCACCAGCACCACGCCGACAAGCGCATGCAGCAACTGGCTGCGGTTATGGCGGTGCTGCGGCACGTGGTAGCCGTCGGGATATTCGGTCGGCAGGGCCACCGCCGGCCCGACGGCCTGCTCCAGCCACTGCCAGCGGCGCTCATGCAACTGCCCGAGATCGGTGTCGCCAGCTTTGAAGATTTCATTGCCGTGCGGCATTGGGTAATGGCCCACTCGCGAAACTATTGGACCAAACCACGAAAGAAGTCGCCCGGCAAGTGACTTATAAGGCAACCGGCTACGCCTGCGGGAGCGCCCGCCAAAAAGGCCACGGAGCACGCCTTGACCGACACGACAGCCACCACCGTCGCCACGCCTGCGCCGGCCAGCCACGCTTCTGCGCAAGCGACGGCCTTCACAGTCATCCTTGCGGTGAGCTTCTGCCATTGTGTCAACGACATCATGCAGTCGCTGCTGTCGGCCATCTATCCGCTGCTGAAGGATAATTACGGTCTCGATTTCTGGCAGATCGGCCTTTTGACCTTCACCTTCCAGGTGACGGCCTCATTGCTGCAGCCGCTGATCGGCATGGTCACCGACAAGCGGCCGATGCCTTATTCGCTGCCTTACGGCATGGCGGCCTCGCTGATCGGCCTGATCGTGCTGGCCTATGCCGGGCATTATTCGCTGCTGCTGATCGGCGCATCGCTGATCGGCATCGGTTCGGCGATCTTCCACCCGGAATCCTCGCGCATCGCCCGCTTTGCCTCGGGCGGCAGGTTCGGCCTGGCGCAGTCGTTGTTCCAGGTCGGCGGCAATTTCGGCCAGGCCTTGGGACCGCTGCTGGCTGCCTTCATCGTCGTGCCTTTCGGTCAGACCAGCATAGCGTGGTTTGCCGTCGGCTCGCTGATCGGCATCATCGTGCTGTGGCGGGTCGGCGGCTGGTACAGCCGCCTTCGCGCCTCGCTCGCCAACCGCAAGGCGGCAGCCTTCGTCTCGCCCTTTCCGCGCCGCAAGGTGATGAGCGCGCTGGCGGTGCTGACCTTGCTGGTGCTGACCAAGAACGCCTACGTCGCCAGCCTCGCCAGCTACTACACCTTCTACGCCATCGATAAATTCGGCGTTTCGGTGCAGATGTCGCAGGTCATGCTGTTCCTGTTCCTCGGCGCCTCGGCGCTGGGCATCCTGCTCGGCGGCCCGTTCGGCGACCGCTACGGACAGAAGCCGATGATCTGGTTCTCGATCGTCGGTGTCCTGCCCTTCACGCTGGCCCTGCCCTACGCCAATTTCGAATGGACGATGGTGCTGACCGTGCTGATCGGCCTGATCCTGTCCTCGGCCTTCTCGAACATCGTCGTCTTCGCGCAGGAACTCGTGCCGGGCCGGGTCGGCATGATCGCCGGCATCTTCTTCGGCTTCGCCTTCGGCATGGGCGGCATCGCCGCCGCCGTGCTCGGCGTCGTCGCCGACATGAAAGGCATCGATTTCGTCTTCCAGGTCTGCTCGTATCTGCCGCTGCTCGGCCTGCTGACGGTTTTTCTTCCCAACATGAAGGAAGCGACGAAGCTCTAGGACGAGTCCACGATCGGGTGAAGCTTGGGTTGGACCTCGGCTTTCCCCCAAGTCAGGCCGCGCGAAATGGCAACTCGATGGGAACTCGCGCGGTAAGGCGCTCGTTAAGAACGAGGCCAGGATTGGATACACCAATCACAGCGCTACTCAGAATTCTCAGGGATGGAGGTCATGCGGGCAGTCATCGTTGGCGCCGGGATTGCGGGACTTTCGATTGCCAAGGGGCTTCGGCTCCTCGGCTGGGAGGTCGAGATTTTCGAGCAGGCGAGCGAATTGAAGCCTTTGGGCGCAGGTCTCAGCCTGAGCGCCAACGCGCTTCGGGCTCTGCGCACGCTTGGGCTTTACGATGCGGTTGTGGCCAATGCGCAGGCGATACACCGGCTCGACCTTCTTGACGACAAAGGTCAGGTTCTTCAATCGACGGATTTTCAGCGCTTTAGCCAGCGATACGGTCATCTCAGCATGGCTGTGCTGCACCGAGGCGACCTTCACAAGGCCCTTCTTTCGCAGCTACCCCACTCGATAATTCACACCGATATGGAATGCGTCGATGCACGTGACTTGGGTGATCGCATCGTTCTACGCTTCGCGAATGAGGAGAGCGTGGAGAGCGATCTGGTGCTCGCCTGCGATGGCATTCACTCCGTGGTTCGCAAGGCGCTGTTTCCGCAATCGAGGGAGCGCTTCGCGCGTTATGTCTGCTGGCGCGCAATCGCGCCCGGCCTTCCGCAAGGAATGGACCCCACCCGCCTGACCGAGAGCTGGGGGGCCGGCAAACGGATCGGCCTAGCGGCGATTCCCGGCGAAAGAGTCTACTGGTTTGCCTGCAGCGGCGCCGACCGCGTCGGCGATCCCAAACTGGCGCAGGCCGATCTTGCCGAGGTGCGCGCAATGTTTTCCGGTTTCCACGATCCGATTCCGGAAATCTTCGATCGGACACCTGCCGGCTCGATGATCTGGACGGACATTCTCGATCTCGATCCAATGCCTGCGTTCACCCGCGGCAGAGTGGTCCTGCTTGGCGATGCCGCCCATGCCGTCACCCCTGATCTGGGACAGGGAGCGGGACTCGCGATTGAAGACGCGGCGGTGCTTGCGGCTTTGTTCGGACGGCATCCGATCGGGCAGGCAATCCGCGAATATGACAAGCGTCGCCTCGAAAGGGCGCATCGCGTTGCATCCGAATCGCGTTTTTACGCCGGAGTTGCGCAATTGCGGAACCCGCTTGTCGTCCCTCTCCGCAACTTGCTGGTGAAGAGCATCCCTGAGCGTTTCATGGACCGGCAGTTGGATTCGGTTCTCGACATAGACTTCGAGCCGGTCAGGATCGCCGCGTAGCGCCGAGCCTCCATGCATGGCCTTGGAAACCGACCTATTCCTGCTCGCCCTATGCATAACCACAGATCGAGCAATTTTGCCGTCATGTGCTGCAGAGCTTTCTAAATGCACTGATCGCGGCAACCACTCTCGAATGGACATCCTTGTCTGAAGGAACCGGCAGCGTGCTAATGACCCGCCGGATCTGCAGATCACCAATCAGCAGGTTCAAGAACCAATCGGCCGCGATGCGCGCAGATGGGCCGGTCAGCGCGCTGCTCTCCAAGCCGCGCTGGATCAGTTTCTCGATCAGCGGGAATACCGAATCGCGACCACCTGCGGCAATCGTCGCACCCAATTCGCCACTTTCGTCAGAAGCAGCCGCGCGGTTAAGGGAAATTGCCCGCTCGCCAAGCAGCATCGAAAGGAGGATCGGAGCAACATCCTCAAGGGTTACCAGAGGATCGGCTTCGTCCCTGATTGCCGCATCCAGTGCCGCTTTCGTGGTCCTTGCATTGTTCTCGACCATCGTCTTGAACAAGCCCTTCTTATCGCCATACCAGCGATAGAGAGTTTCGTTTGACGCCTTTGCCTCTTTGGCTATGCCAAGCATGGAAGTCCCGCCATAGCCTCTCTCCTTGAGAAGCTTGTAGGCTGCCCTCTCGATCTGTGCTCGACGCGCAGCCTTGGTGTCCTCGCGCATTCCAATCTCCGAAACTGCCAATCTGCGAAACTGCCAAGCTTCGAAACTGCTTGACCAAAACCGTACACGTTTGTACGCATATGTAAAAGCGTACACGGCGATACGGTTTGGTGGAAGCAGCGATGCCTGGGATAGTGGTAGGACTGTCGATCACATCGATCATCTTTTGCGGAGCGATTTTTGGATTTTTCTACGCTTGGGTCTGCTCCACAATGTGGGGCCTCGATCAGACTGATCCGCGCGTGGCAATCGAGGCAATGCAAGCGATGAATGCGTCGGTTCGCAACGCCGTGTTCTTTCCGGCATTCTTTCTGACGCCGGTCGTCCTGGGGCTCACGGCTGCCGCGATGCGTTTCGATGGCCGCAAGTCGCCTGCGTTTTGGTTCGCGGCGGCAGCGCTCGTCTATCTGACATCAGGCCTTTTCCTCACATTGACGGTGAACGTGCCAATGAACGAGGCATTGGCCGCAACTGCCATTCCCGACGATATCGAGACTGCGCGCCATATCTGGCAGGATTATTCACAACGATGGCAGTTCTGGAACCAGGCCCGAACCATCGCCTCAGGAATCGCCTTGGTTTTTGCCGGCCTCGGTCTGGTGAGGTTGTGACCGGATCGCCTGGCCCGGATGACGGGCGGGTGACTTCCTGCCTTACATCGCTTTGAGCGGAATGCCGCCGGCGCCCACGGCGAAATCGGACGAATGCCAGATTGAGCTTACGTGCTCGCGGGTTGATTGCAAGGCGTGCAATACCTGGCCTCGGAACTCCGAGGAACGCCACACTTTTCTCTTCGGCAGCAACGAAATTGGCGACATTTCCTAACGGGCTTCGGAATTTCCGAAAATCCTCCCTCGTAATATCTACTAAGTCTGTCAACTATATAGACTACAAGAAAGGAGGGACCATGCCCAAGCCCCGTCAAATCCATCTCAATGCCTTTCTCAGGAACGTCGGCCAGCACGAGGCCGCATGGCGACTGCCGGAGACCCGAACCGCCTCAGTCACGGACATCGATCACTATCGCAACCTCGCGTCGGTGGCCGAGAGAGGCAAGCTGGATGCGATCTTCTTTGCCGATCATCCTGTCCTCAAGGACCGCTCGCAGGACCGTCCCTGGGATGCGCTCGACCCGTTCACGCTGATAGCGGCCCTGTCGGGCGTCACCAGCCGCATCGGACTGGTGGCGACAGCCTCGACGACCTACAACGATCCCTATGGGCTGGCGCGGCGGTTCGCCACGCTCGACCATGTCAGCAAGGGGCGTGCAGCGTGGAACGCCGTGACCACGGCAAATGCCGCCGCGGCTGCAAACTTCGGTTTCGAGCACCACCCAGATCCCGACGCGCGGTACGAGAGGGCGACCGAGTTCCTGCAGGTCGTCAATGCGCTCTGGGACAGTTGGGACGACGACGCCGTGCTCGGCGACAAGGACAAAGGCATTTTCGTCGATCCCAACAGCATCCACAGCATCGACCATCGCGGGAAGCATTTCAAAGTGGCAGGACCTCTCGAGGTGCCGCGCTCGCCCCAGGGGCGTCCGGTCGTGTTCCAAGCGGGGTCGTCGGAACCGGGCAAGGAACTTGCCTCGCGATACGCTGACGCCATCTTCACGGCGCAGCCCGTCATCGAGGACGCTCAGGCCTTCTACGCCGAAATCAAGTCGCGGGTGCTCGCTCATGGCCGCGATCCGGAGAAGGTTCTCATCCTGCCGGGCCTCTCTTTCTTCATCGGCGGAACCGACGAGGAGGCGCATGGCCTGCAGGACACGTTCGAAAATCTGACGCTGCCCACATACGGCCTCGCGCAACTCACGCGCGTGACGGGCATCGACCTCTCCGGTCATGATCTGGACGACACAGTGAGAATTCCTCCGCGAGCAGATGTCGCCATCGACCATAAGAGCCGTCACGATCTCATCCACAAGCTGACGTCCACGGAGACATTGAGCCTCCGGCAGCTCCTTAGGCGGCTAAGCGCAGGGCGGGGCCACCGGATAGCAACCGGCACGCCGGAGCAGATCGCCGCCACGATCGTCGAATGGTTTCAGAATGGGGCCGCGGACGGATTCAACCTGATCCCTCCAGCCCTTCCCTCGTCGCTCGAGACATTCGTCGACCAGATTGTGCCGATTCTTCAGGGAAGAGGCCTGTTCCGCAGCGAATACGAAGGTTCAACGCTCAGGGAGCATCTTGGCCTGGACCGTCCGAGCGCCTCGCGCGCCTTCGCGGCGGCTGCGGAATGACATTCGTCTCATTCTCGAACCCCTCTAGGGGCCGTGTCGCCGAAACCGCAATAACGGATGCGCGGTCGGGCGTGCGGCTGCTGCCGCGCAAATCGGTCACTGGGCAAAGGGTTCTCGGCCCCGCTCTCGTGCTGCTTGTCTGGTATGCCGCCTCTGCGCAAGGATGGATATCCCAAGCCAAGCTGCCTGGCCCCGCCGCAGTGTTCGATTCTTTCCTCGAGCTCGCAGGAAGCGGCGTCCTCGCCTCCGACATGCTGATGTCGCTGCAAAGGGCGTCGATCGGTCTCCTCATTGGTGTCTTCTCGGGGTTTCTCCTCGCAGTCCTCGCTGGTTTGAGCAGGCTGGGCGACTCCCTCATCGACGGCAATATCCAGGTGAAGCGGGCGATCCCCAGCCTCGCGCTTATCCCGCTCTTCATCATCTGGCTCGGCATCGGAGAGACGATGAAGGTCATGACGATCGCCCTTGGTGTTATGGTGCCGATCTATATCAACACCCACGCTGCTCTAAGGGGCATCGACCGCCGCTATGTGGAGCTCGGCCAGACTCTCTCGCTCTCGCGTCTAGGTTTCATTCGCGACATCGTCGTTCCGGCTTCGCTGCCTGGCTTCTTCACCGGCCTTAGGTTGGGGGTCACAGGCGCGTGGACGGCGCTCGTCGTCGTAGAGACGGTCAACGCGACGAGCGGCATAGGCTACATGATCGGCCAGGCTCGCACTTACGGACAAACCGAAGTCGTGCTGCTCGGACTGATCGTCTACGGTTTTCTTGGTTTCCTGTCCGACGCCGTCGTGCGTCTGATCGAAAGAAGGGTGCTCTCGTGGCGTCAGTCGCTCGATCATTGAGCCGGTCACTGCCGGTCGTCGCCGTTGTAAAAGTGGAGGGGCTCGTCCGGCGTTTCTCCGGTCATGATGTTCTGCGCGGCGTAGACCTCGATATTCGCCGGGGCGAATTTGTTGCTCTCCTCGGCAAGAGCGGCTCTGGAAAGAGCACGATCCTGCGGGCTCTTGCCGGGCTCGACGATGGAGCAGACGGGGCGGGGCGGATCACCGTGCCGCCGCGCAGATCGGTGCTCTTTCAGGATTCGCGGCTGTTGCCATGGAAGAGCGTCATCGAGAATGTGACGCTCGGCCTCGATGGGCCGGATGTGCGCGAGCGGGCCCTATCCGCGCTGAGAGAAGTCGAGCTTCAGCACAGAATCTCCGCCTGGCCGAAGACGTTATCCGGGGGCGAGCAGCAGCGCGTCGCACTGGCGCGTTCGCTCGTGCGCAGTCCCGACCTTCTCCTCGCCGACGAGCCGTTCAGCGCACTCGACGCCCTGACCAGGATCCGCATGCAGCGGCTTCTCCTGGAGTTGTGCAGGCGCCACCAGCCGTCCGTTCTTTTCGTTACGCACGATGTGGAGGAGGCATTGAGGTTGGCCGACCGGGTGCTGATCATATCCGACGGCGTCGTCTCGTCGAACCACGAGGTTGCCGCCGCCCGCACGTCTCTCGACCGCTCCGAAAAGCTCCGCAACGAGATCTTGGAGCGGCTCGGCGTGCCGTTTCCCATAGCCAGACCCATAGACAGACATTGAGAGGCCCACCAATGACAGATCGTCGTCAAGCATTTCGTGCAGGCATCGTCGCACTTTTCGCAGCCCTCGTTGCCGGCGTCGCTTCGGCCCAGGACGCCTCTTTGCCCACCAAGGTGCCGGTAGGAGCCAAGATCGTGCTGGCGGATGACGCCAACAACGCGGCGAGCCTGCTGAAGCTCTCCGGAGAATATGACAAGCTCGCCGCCGACGTCTCTTTCGCCAATTTTACCAGCGGACCGCTGAGACTGGAGGCTATCCGGGCAGGCGCGGCGCAGGTCGGAGCCGTGGGAGATGTGCCTCCCATCCTTGCGCAATATTCCGGTGCTGACGTCGTCATCGTCGGTGTTGTGGTCACCGAAGGACCGACAACGATCATTGCGACGGCTCCTGGATCAGGCATCAAGGAACTCAAGGACCTGAAGGGCAAGAAGATCGGCATCAATCCTGGCACTGCACAGCAGGCCATCGTCTTTAGAAATCTGCGATCGGTTGGACTGACCGCCAACGACATCGTTCCTATCAACCTGGGCCTTGCCGAATTCGCCGATGCGTTGCGCGCCGACCAGATCGACGTTGCCGTCCTGAAGCAGCCCGATCGTGCCCGCTACCTCAAATCAGTCGCAGGCACAAACGCCATCGAGCTAGACAACGCTCCGGAAAGCAACAAGAACCTGAAGATCCTCTACGCGAGCAAGACCGCGCTCGCCGATCCCGCGCAAGCCGCAGCTATCCGCGACCTTGTCGTCCACTGGTACCGGGCTCACCTATGGAAGAACGATCATCTCGATGTCTGGAAAAGTGAGTATCTCCAAAAAGATCAGAGACTGAGCGAGGCCGACGCAAAGTCGGTGATCGAATCCGAGACCGGCAAAAGCCGAATCCCGGACTGGAAATCCGAGATCATTCCGCGTCAGCAGGATACGATCGATCTCCTGCAGTCTGCTGGTCAGTTCAAGGGCAGAGTGCTCAAGGCGGAGGACGAGTTCGATCTTCGCTTTGACGGCTTGAGCGATAAAAGCAAGTCAGCAACCGAACTGCACACGGATGGATGATCCGGGCGGCGAATCGGTTGCGGTCGGCCCCTGCCGCCGCCCTCCGGCTGCAAGCCCGGCAAGACCAACGATGATACCTATAACGGCCGCCGACATGGTTGACCCGAAATTGCCTATCGTTCCTCTCTGCAGCCGTCGATCGCCAGCAGCCCTTGCGGCGACGGATTGGCTCACAATCCGTAACAGCTGCACGCGTTGACGGGCCATTGCTTGGCACGGGATCCACTATCTGAACTTAAATGCGCGCGTTGCCCACATCAGCCGGAATGCCTGTTCGGCTGCGTTCGCCAGCAGCGTGTCGGCGTCACGGATCGCGTCTTCGAGGGAACACGGTCGGCACAGAATGCTGAAGAAGGCATCGATGCCGATTTCGTGGGTCGCCTCGGCGCCTGCTCCGACGGTTCCGGCTAAGGCGATGACGGGCAGATTGTGACGTTTCGCGCGCCGGGCGATCTCGGCTGGCACCTTTCCAAAGCTCGTCTGGCCATCCAGGCCACCCTCGGCCGTCATGACGATGTCGGTGTTTGCCAGTCGATGATCGAGATCCATGTACCGCAGGATCAGATCGAAGCGCGGATGCAGCCGGGCCCCAGCAAAGGCGTGAAGTCCGGCGCCGAGTCCACCGGAAGCTCCTCCGCCGACAAGCGGCGCCACGTCGATGCCGAGGTCGCGGCGAACGACGTGAGCGAGATTTTCCATACCCTGCTCGAGCAAAGCCACCTGATCAGGTGTTGCACCCTTTTGCGGGCCGAACACCCGGGCGACGCCTCTCTCACCGAGCAACATGTTATAGGGGTTCACAGCGACATCGATACGAACATTCAAAAGGCGATGGTCACGACTGGAAAGATCGACGTGAGCAAGCGATGAAAGCGCCGAGCCGCTCCCCGAAATGGGAATGCCACCGCCATCGAGCAGACGCACGCCTAAGGCTTGGGCCATGCCCGTTCCCGCGTCGTTGACGCCCGAGTCACCGCAGCCGATCAGAATTCTTTCCGCGCCAAGATCGAGCGCAAAACGAACCAACTCGCCGACCCCGTAACTTGTGGTGCGGGTCGGATCCCGCATGTCCGTGGGGACAAGCCGGAGCCCGGCAGCCGCCGCGATTTCCAGAACGGCTGTCCGCTTTTTTCCTCGCCCGAGAAAACCGACGGTAGCCTCCACGGGTTGCCCCACCGGTCCCGTCACCGTGACGGAATGCAGCTCGCCATGGGACAGTTCAACAAGAGTCCGCGTAAAATCCTCGCCTCCATCGACCATCGGAAGGCCCAGGATCTTTGCTGTCGGAACGGCATTGCGGACGCCCCGCGCCAATGCGTCGATGACGTCACGAACGCCGAGGCTCTCTTTAAAGCCAGAGGGTGCGACCAACACTCGAAGCCGTCTTCTTTTCTTCGACGCTTTCTTTTTCGACATTCTAAGGCCTTCCCGGAAGTTGCGGATCGAGCGTGGTGAGCAGGGCTCCGATGGTTGGCCAAGCGGCCACTGCGAACACGACGATGAGAATGAATTGCACCGGCAGCAGGATGGAACTCAGAAGGGCCAGGTCTTTCGGGCCGTAGCCTTCGTCGTCGACGCCCCCGAAAAGCGCCACCGGCTTCGCGCAGATCATGAGGGTTTGGCAAAAGCCGGTTGCCGAGACGAGGACAAGCGTTGCAAGCAGCGGGTCGAGCCGCACTGTCGACGCAAGCATCAGCGCCGGGGGCAGCAGCACCGAGACGCGCGCCGTGCGACTGTGGATCACGAGATGACTGAAAAGGCCTAGCAAGGCTAGCAACGAGACAAGGGCCAGCGGCCCCAAGCCAGTGCCGCGCAGCGGATCGACCATCGTCTCGATCAACCACCGATGGAGGCCTGATGCCGTCAGGCCGTCTGCCAAGCAGATCGTCGCTGCCAGGAACAAGAGCAGCTTCCACTCCGCGCTCTTGATCGCATCGCCAAACGCCACGGGGCCGACCTGAGGAAGCGTGGCCAAGAGAGCGCCGCCGAGAGCGATGACGGTGGCATCGAGCCCGTGAACAGGTTCGGTCAGCCATGCGATGACAACGCCGCCGGCGATCCAGAGTATCGGCTGCCGTGCCAACCCGGCACCAGCATTGTTGATGGTCGTCGGCTGCAAAAGTGCCATCCGCCGTTCCACCGGCGACAGGAAAAGCCGGAGCAGGCATTCGACCGAAAGGAAGGTGCTCACGACCGCAAACGGCAGGCCGAAAGCGATCCATTCCAGGTAGCTTACTTTCACACCCGAGAGGCGGCCGACCATTTCGATCGCCAGCAGATGGGCACCGGCGCCAACGGGCGACGCAATGGCC
Source organism: Mesorhizobium sp. M6A.T.Cr.TU.014.01.1.1 (assembly GCF_004022765.1). Lineage (NCBI taxonomy): Bacteria > Pseudomonadati > Pseudomonadota > Alphaproteobacteria > Hyphomicrobiales > Phyllobacteriaceae > Mesorhizobium > Mesorhizobium sp. M6A.T.Cr.TU.014.01.1.1. Next base: position 3,184 of record NZ_RZPG01000028.1, on the reverse strand, counting down.
GAGAGCAGAATAACAGTGGGGAACAGCAGCGCGAACGCTCTTCGCAACCGAGCACTTCCACAGCGCCCAGCGATCGCATGATAGGCAGGGATCATCAAAGCTGCGCGACCCGAGGTCGACGGAACGATGAAGGCTGTGGCGACCATCACAGCCGTCAAAGAATAGGCGACTGTGCGAACCGACCGCATGCGCCCCGTCACGAGGCCGAGGATGCGATCTGCGACCCCACTTGCCTTGAAGGCGGCCGCCAGCATGAAGGAGGCGAGCAACAGCCAGATCAATTCATCCCCGAGCGCATGAAACAGCGCCGCGGAATCACGGTTGACAAGCAGCGCCATAGCCAGTCCAGCGGCAATTGCAACGAAGGTGTCGTCTAACGGCGTCAAGGTCCATCCGATGATCGCGACAAGCAGGATCTCGAGCGCTCGCCGAGCGTCGGTCGGAAGCGCGGGGAGGCCGAATTCAATGACGGCCACGCAGAGGGACACACAGGTTCCGATCAGTGCGGCTCGCCATATCGGCCAGAGCGCCGGCGGTGTCCTTTCCCGAGGAGCGGCGTCCCGAAGCGTGGCGTCAATGTCAGTCTGAAAATCTACTTGTGCCAACCGAAACCTCTTCGAGCTCGTCGCCGATGTGGCGGCGGGGGCGCAACACGGCCCCGCGCTCGAACTTAGGATGTTCCGATTAGACGCTCGGCAGAGCTCCGGTTAGAATTTGGTGAGAGACGCTATCCGATCGCCGGCAGGATCACCGCATGACCGTTCGAGGCCGCATCCTCCTATTTCAAATCGTCATTCTCGCCCTTGTCGGGCTGATTTCAGGACTGGCGTTCGCAACGCTCCATCTGACAGAGGAATTCGTCCGCCGCATCGACAGCGTCCACGGGCGGTTCGAAGCGCTCGCCGAACTCAACGGGCAGTCCAACAATTACACCGAGCAACTCGCCGAGGTTTTGCTGCTTGGGCCCGAACAGATGCCGGATTTCGAAGCGGCACGACGAGCACTGAAATCCGGATTCCACAAACTGGAGGGCGCGACGCGCGAGGAGCTCGGCGTTCTCCAATATTGGAGCGATAGACGCGAGGAGGAGACCGAACTCAGATTCGTAGGCCGCATCAAGGCGCTGTTTGAGGCGATCGATCTGGCTGCCCAGCGACTGTTCAGTCAGCGAACAAAGCCGGAGCCAACCGGCATCGTAGACGCGTTCCGCAACGATGTGGAGCATCGACTAGAGAACGATTTCGAAGAAATGATCGAAGCCGCCTTGCACGATGAGCGCCGGGAGGTTGGAGAGGAGCTCGCCCGCGTCCGTGCTGCGCAATGGCGTCTGCTGCTACTGACCGGCGGCTTCTCTGCGTTGCTCATGCTGGGCAGTCTCGGCTCCGGCCTCGTCCTGCGACGGTCAATCGCCACACCTATGCGTGAGCTGAATGAGAGCGCCAAGGCCATCGCTGCAGGTAAGCTCGACCATCGCATCTCTGCGACCGGACGCGACGAGTTCGCTTCCTTGTCGCGAAGTTTCAACAGCATGGCCGAGGCCCTTGAGATCGAACGTGCCGCTCTGATTTCGGTAAAGGACCGCCTGGAGGCGGAAGTTCAGCTGCGCACGAGCGAACTGCGGAAAGCCAATGAGCAACTGAGGGCTCTCAATAGCCGACGCACACAATTCTTTGCGGAGGCAAGCCACGAGCTCCGCACGCCGCTGACGATCCTCCGCGGAGAGGCGGACGTTGCCCTTCGCGGCCAACCGCGTGTTGGACCTTATCGCGAAGCTCTGAGCCGAATCCGCAATCATGCTGAAGACATGGCTCGCAACCTGGGGGACCTTCTGGCATTCGCCCGCTCCGAAGCCGAAGATTTCCGGTTTTCCTTGCACAACATCGATTCCGGTGAGGTTGTGAAGGCGGCCGTTCAGGAGGCTTCCGTACTCGCCGGTCCCAAGCAGATATCCGTCGATCTGTCGCTCAACCCAGACCATCTCCTCATTCGGGGTGACGCGCAGCGCCTAAAGCAAGCGCTGCTGATCGGCTTCGATAACGCCATAAAGTATTCAAAGCCATACCAGGCGATTGCAGTCGAGATGACTGAGCGCCATGGAATGCTTGAGATCGTTATCAGCGACAGCGGCTCAGGGATCGATGCCAACGATCTCCCCTTCGTGTTCGACCGTTATTATCGCGGGCGTGGCAGCGGGAGATCCACGGCCGAGGGGCTTGGTGTTGGCCTCGCGATCGCCAAGGAGATCATAGACAGGCACGATGGCACTATCGGCCTTGAAGGAATGGAGCCTTCAGGAACCCTCCTCAGAATCAGACTGCCGCTGGTAAAACACACCGATGATTCGAATCCTGATCGTTGAAGACGACCGGCGTGTCTCCGACTTTCTCCGCCGGGGGCTGGAGGCCGAAGGCTTTCACGTGAGTATCGCGGAGGACGGCCGCGAGGGGCTGGCCGTTATTCGCACGGACCCATTCGATCTCGTGATCCTGGACCGTCTGCTTCCCTATCTGGACGGCCTTGAGCTGTGCCGGATCGTGCGATTGGAGCAGTGGCCGGTTCTCATCCTGATGCTGACCGCCAAGGAGACAATTCAAGATCGCGTAGATGGGCTCAAGGGCGGCGCCGACGATTACCTGACGAAACCGTTTGCCTTTGATGAGCTGGTGGCCAGGATTGACGCCCTACGCCGACGCCGTCCGGGCGCAGTGGAGGGGCAGTTGCTTCGAGTAGGCAGCCTCGACCTCGACACGAGTGCTCGCCGTTCTACGGACGGCGACCGGGAAATCCGCCTTACCCGACGTGAATTCGACCTTCTGCATTTCCTGATGCTCAATGCGGGGAAGGTGGTCAGCCGCCAGCGCATCCTCAACAACGTCTGGTCATACAGCTTCGAACCTGGGACCAAGATCGTGGAGGTATACATTCGCTATCTGCGTGCCAAGCTCGGACCGGATGCATCGGCTAGCATTCAGACGGTCCGTGGGATCGGCTACATGCTGGTCGAGCGGAAGCCATAGAAGGTAGAGCGAACCTCTTTCGCCCGCCCAAGCCGGAAATTTCATTGCGCCGCCTCCTCGTTCGTGGCCTTCAGCCTCGACCTGCCAGGTTCGTCAGTGCTTGCATATCCGCAGTTGGTGCCAAGCCGAAGTTCAGGTGAGACTGCCCACCCCCAACGGCTTGCACC
>NZ_RZPG01000027.1:0-96248 GCF_004022765.1 Mesorhizobium sp. M6A.T.Cr.TU.014.01.1.1 | reverse complement strand
GCATACTGGCCGCCTGCGCTTACAATCTGCGCACCATGATTGGCGTCCTCTATCCACCCGATGAGAGGCGGACATGAGGGAGGAGTGCGTCCACAATCCGGCAGGATGGCTGCCTAAACCGACAAAGGCCCCGCAAGGGCCGCGGAAAACCGCTCTGCCGGCCTTCAAAAAGGCCCTCACTGACCACCGAAATCCACTTCGCTCCCCGTGCAAAGCCCTCCCTGTGGGAGAAGGTGGATTGGCGCGTAGCGCCAAGACGGATGAGGGGTGTTGGACGGAGTGCGGCAATGCCTAGCTGGAGCACCCCTCATCCGACCGAGCTTCGCTCGGCCACCTTCTCCCACAGGGGGAGAAGGAAGAGCAGGCGTGCCACCTTCACCTTGCCAAATCCGGCCTTGCCGCCTATTCTTGCTGCTAAAATAATTTCACACACAGGCAAACTTGTTTCTCAAGACACAGGGTCGAGATGAGCCAGTCGCCCTACCCCGCCGTCGCAGCCGGACCGCCCCGGCCGAGCCTGATCCTGCGGCCCGGCCAGATCGCGCTGCCGGCCGGCATGGAGCGCTATTGCGTCCAAGGCAATGGCGCGGTGCTCATCGAGATCGAGGCCGGCGACACGATCAGCGTGCGCAATGTCGAAGGCGGGCAGGCTTGCGAGCTGCTGGCATGGGACAAGAGCGGCGCGACCGACCCCAACATTCTAGGCGAGAAATCGAACAGCAATGCCGCCGGCATCAAGGCGCTGCTGGCCGTTGGCGACGACAGCCTCGCTTCCTTGCGCCGGGGGCTGGAGCGACGCCAGGTGCAGCTTGATCAGGCGAAGGCGGTCCGCGTCTTCGGCGGCGCCACCCCTGCCGGCACCGAACAGGGTTTTGCCGTCGCCCGCGACGGGTCGATGCTGATCGCCGCCCCGGGCGGGCCGATGCTGGTTGATGGACACGACACGGCGACGCCGCTCAGCGTCATCGTCCGCCGCGCCACGATCCGTCCGACGGCGAAGTCGCAATTGGGCGATCCGCTCGCCGATCCGGTGCTCGATCTGCGCGTCCATTCGGCGACCGCGGAATCCTACTTCGTCAAGGCGGGCGACTATCTGCAGATCATCGATGTCGACGGGCGCCAATCCACCGACTTCCAGTGCTTTTCGGCGCGCAAGCTGGACAAGGGACGCGACCATCCGCTCGACGTGACGACCACCCGCACCCTGATGGGCTTGAGCTATCCGATGCCCGGCCTGCACTCGAAATATTACGACCAGGACATGGAGCCGCTGGTCGAGGTGGTGCAGGACACATGCGGCCGGCACGATGCGTTTGCGCTCGCTTGCGCCGCCAAATATTACGACGACATCGGCTATCCCGGTCACCCCAATTGCTCGGAGAATTTCAACCGTGCGCTGTCGGACAAGGGAGTGAGCCCCCGCGCCGGCTGGATGGCAATCAACTTCTTCTTCAACACGGCGATCGACGCGCATGGCGTCATGGTGTCGGACGAGCCGTGGTCGCGGCCGGGCGACTATGTGCTGCTGCGGGCGCTCACCGACATCGTCTGCGTCTCGTCCGCCTGCCCCGACGACACGACACCGGCCAATGGCTGGAACCTCACCGACATCCATGTGCGGACCTATTCCGGCCAGCACAAATTCTCGCGAGCGATCGCCAGACGCATGACGCCCGATTCGGAACCGAAAATGACCCGCGAGACCGCTTTTCATTCGAGCTTTGCCAAGCACACCCGCAACTTCGTCGAGTACAGGGGCTATTGGCTGGCCAACTCCTTCGCCAAAGAGGGTCCTATCGACGAGTACTGGGCCTGCCGACAAGATGCCGTGATCATGGACCTGTCGCCGCTGCGCAAATTCGAGGTCACCGGCCCGGATTCCGAAGCGCTGCTGCAATACACCCTGACCCGCGACGTGAAAAAACTCGGCGTCGGCCAGGTCGTCTATTCGGCCATGTGCTACGAGCATGGCGGCATGATCGACGACGGCACGCTGCTCAGGCTCGGCAAGGACAATTTCCGCTGGGTCGGCGGCGACGATCTTTCCGGCGAATGGCTGCGCGACACGGCGACCAAGCTCGGCCTCAACCTGCTGGTGCGCTCGTCCACCGACCAGATGCACAATGTCGCCGTGCAGGGGCCGAAGAGCCGTGACATCCTCAAGGAGATCATCTGGACCTCGCCGCTGCAGCCATCGATAGAGGAACTCGAATGGTTCCGTTTCGCCGTCGCGCGGATCGGCGGTGACAACGGCATTCCGGTCGTCGTCTCGCGCACCGGCTACACCGGCGAACTCGGCTACGAGATCTGGTGCCATCCGCGCGATGCCGAAAAGGTGTTCGACGCCATTTGGGAGGCCGGCCGGCCGCACGGCCTGAAGCCGATGGGACTGCAGGCGCTCGACATGGTGCGCATCGAGGCCGGGCTGATCTTTGCCGGCTATGAATTTTCCGACCAGATCGATCCGTTCGAGGCCGGCATCGGCTTCACCGTGCCGCTGAAGACCAAGGCCGACGATTTCATCGGCCGCGAGGCGCTGATCCGGCGCAAGGAAAACCCGCAGAAGAAGCTGGTCGGCCTCGACATCGACGCCAATGTCGCGGTCGGCCATGGCGATTGCGTCCATGTCGGCCGCGCCCGGATCGGCGAGGTCACCTCGAGCACGCGTTCGCCGGTGCTGAACAAGAACATCGCGCTGGCCAGGCTCGATGTCACCCATGCCGCCATCGGCACCGGGGTCGAGATCGGCAAGCTCGACGGCCACAGCAAGCGGCTGCCGGCGCGGGTCGTCGCCTTCGCCCATTACGACCCACAAAAGATCAGACCGCGTTCCTGACGGCAGCACCCCTTGCCTTCTCCCCCTGTGGGAGAAGGTGGATCGGCGCGCAGCGCCGAGACGGAAGAGGGGTGTTGGCCAGAGCGCTATCGGTGCCAAGCTGGAACACCCCTCATCCGACCGAGCTTCGCTCGGCCACCTTCTCCCACAAGGGGGAGAAGGAAAGGCCGCACCGTCGTGCAGCACGCCGAGAAGCTTGCGTGTTCCACATCTGCGATGTGCACAGTTTCACAAAACGCTTGACGTGAAAGCGTGACCGATCAATCTTCACTGCCAAGAAAAAAATACTACTGAGCGGAAAATGCCTGAGGTCGTTCAACGCGTGCGTCGGTGACGCATCGCGAGGTGTCGGCCGTCGCCGATGGGGAACATCAAAAATGGGGAATTCACGTAAATGAGCACGATAGTCTCTGCCTTGGTGCCGGCTGCCGAAGGGAAGTTGCACCGGAACATCGATTGGCGCGGTGCCTTCTGGGTGGCAAGCGGCGTTCCCGCCCTTGTGCTGTTTTCGATCGGCGGCATTGCCGGCACGACCGGGAAGCTGGCCTTCCTAATCTGGACAGTGTCCATGATCATGGGCTTCCTGCAATCGTTCACCTATGCGGAAATCGCCGGCCTGTTTCCGAACAAGTCCGGCGGCGCCTCGATCTATGGCGCCACCGCCTGGCTGCGTTATTCCAAATTCATCGCGCCGCTTTCGGTGTGGTGCAACTGGTTCGCCTGGTCGCCGGTGCTGTCGCTCGGCTGCTCGATCGCCGCCGCCTACATCCTCAACGCGCTGGCGCCGGTGCCGCTGTTTACCGACACCTCGCCGGAAGTCGCCGCCTATATCGCGGCTAATGCCGGAACGAGTGCCGCCGACGCCATCACGGCGGTGACCGCGGCGGCCACACCGGCGATCCGCAACTGGACGCTCTACGGTCACACGCTGGGTCCGGTCTCCTTCACCTTCAACGCCACATTCTTCATCGGCGCGGTGCTGATGCTGATCATCTTCTCTATCCAGCATCGCGGCATCCTGGGCACGGCCAATGTGCAGAAATATATCGGCCTGTTCGTCATCATTCCGATGCTGATCGTCGGCGTCGTGCCGATCGTCACCGGCCAGATCGACTGGGCGAATTTTTCGCCACTGGTGCCGCTGGCTGCCGCCTACGCGCCGGAGCCCGGGGCGTGGAACATCGCTGGCTGGACCCTCGTTCTCGGCGGCATGTTCATCGCCGCCTGGTCGACCTACGGTTTCGAGACAGCCGTCTGCTATACGTCGGAGTTCAAGAATCCCGGCACCGACACCTTCAAGGCGATCTTCTATTCCGGCCTGCTGTGCATGCTGCTGTTCATCCTGGTGCCGTTCACCTTCCAGGGCGTGCTCGGCTTGAACGGCATGCTGGCGACCCCGATCGTCGATGGCTCCGGTGTTGCCGATGCCTTGGCCGGCATGGTCGGCGGCGGACAGCTGATCCATAGCCTTCTGGTGATGCTGATGATCCTGGCACTGGTGCTGTGCATCATGACGGCGATGGCGGGGTCCTCGCGCACGCTCTATCAGGGCTCGGTCGATGGCTGGCTGCCGCGCTATCTCAGCCACGTCAACGAGCATGGCGCCCCGACGCGGGCGATGTGGACCGACCTCATCTTCAATCTGTTCGTGCTGGCCATCGCTTCGGCCGATGCGACCAGCTTCTTCTTCATCCTCGCCGTGTCGAATTGCGGATACATCATCTTCAACTTCCTCAACCTCAACGCCGGATGGATCCACCGCATCGACAACGGCCATATCGCGCGGTCTTGGAAGGCACCGAGCTGGCTGCTTGGCCTCGGCGCCATCCTTGCCTATGTGAACATGATCTTCATGGGCGCCGGTGCAAAGATCTGGAACCCGATGGCGCTGTGGGCAGGGCTGATCACGGCTGCCCTCATCATCCCGGTGTTCTGCTTCCGGCATTACATCCAGGACAAGGGCAAATTCCCCGACCACATGCTGGCTGATCTCGGCATGACGTCGTCCGATCTCGCGGTCAGAAAGGCGGGCATCCTGCCCTATTTGACGCTGATCGCCGGCGTGGTGGTGATGCTGCTCGCCAACTGGTTGTTCGTCATCTGACCCCGCCTGAAGGGATCAAGCGCGCGATGCGCTCGATCCCTTGCATACTTTGTTCTTGCTTTGTGCCGGCAGTTATGCTAATGATTTCGCTGTAGTGCCGATTGGCACCGATGACCCGCCGCCCGAGGCGGGTTTTTCGTTTCAGGGCCTATTCGGCGGACTGCTCAGTCGATCTTGATGAACACGCCCTTGGTGTTGAGATACTCGTCGAGGTGCTCGGCGCCGCCCTCACGGCCGTAACCGCTCATCTTGTAGCCGCCGAACGGCACGGCCGGATCGATGGCGTGGTAGGTGTTCACCCAGACCGAGCCGGCGCGAATTTTCCGCGCAAGCTGGTGCGCTGTGGCAACGTTCTGGGTGAAGACCCCGGCCGCGAGACCATAAGGCGTGTTGTTGGCCCGCTCGATCGCCTCATCGAGCGTATCGAACGGCAGCGCCGAAATGACCGGCCCGAAGATTTCCTCGCGCGCGATCCTCATGTCGTCCGACACACCGGCAAAGACCGTCGGCGCGACGAAATTGCCGGCGGCCAGCGCACCCTCAACAAGGCGTGTGCCGCCGGTGACGAGGGTCGCACCTTCCGCAGTGCCGGCCTCGAGGTAACCGGTGACCCGTAGCAGCTGCTTTTCGGAGACGAGCGGGCCGATTTCGGTCGCCGGGTCGATGCCGTCGCCGATCCTGAGACCTTTGGCATAGGCCGCAAGCCGTTCGACGAACTCGTCATGGATGGAGCGTTCGACAAACAGGCGCGAGCCGGCGATGCAGATCTGGCCGGAATTGGCGAACACCGACATCGCCGCCACCGGCACCGCTCTGTCGAGATCGGCGTCGGCGCAGACGATGACCGGCGACTTGCCGCCGAGTTCCAGCGAGACGCGTTTGAGGTTGCCGGCCGACGCCCGGACGATCGACTGGCCGGTTGCCGTCGAGCCGGTGAAGACGATCTTGTCGACGCCCATATGCTCGGCAAGTGCGGCCCCTGCCTCAGCGCCGGTGCCGGTCACGATGTTGACGACGCCTGGCGGAACGCCGGCCTCGTTCATGATGTCGGCGATCAGCAGCGGCGTCAGCGGCGCTTCCTCGGAAGGTTTCAGCACCACCGTGCAGCCGGTGGCCAGCGCCGGCCCGATCTTCCAGATTGATGCGGCCGTCGGCGCGTTCCAGGGGATGATGGCGCCGACGACGCCGACCGGCTCCTTGCGGGTGAAGGAGACGATCTCGCCCGGCAGCGAGTTCTCGATCGTCTCGCCATGCAGGGACGTCGCCATGCCGGCGTAATAGCGCAGCATGCCGATGACACGGTTGCGGTTGGCGCGGGTGCGCACGATCGGCATGCCCATGTCGGTCGTGTCCGAGCGGCTGATCTCCTCCCAATGTTTTTCGAAGAGGTCGGCGATCTTGAGGAGCAGCACCTGCCGCTCATAGGGCTTGAACCGGCTCCACGGCCCGTCGAAGGCCTTGCGCGCCGCGGCCACCGCCAGCTCGATATCCTGGCGATCGCTGCGCGGCACCGTGGCAATGACCGCACCGGTGGCCGGATTGCGGGTTTCCATGGTGCGGCCCGAGCGGGCGTCGACCCAGGCGCCATCGACGAACATCTGGCGATGGCGACCGTCGATCGGCCGGCGCAGTGACACCGATGTCTGAGCTATGGTCATGACGTCCTCCTCCAGCGCTCCTGCCGGTGGGCGGATTTAACCCCTGGATATCACATCTGCCAACAGCTCTATTCGGCCGCCACTCTATTCGGCGGCCAGAGGCAGTCGCGGCCTGTCGTCGTTGTCTGCCAGCTCCGGCTCGGCCGCCTGCTCCACGTCCTTGGCCTTCTTGCGCTCCCTGCCGAAGAACAAGGCATAGGCTGCCGGAAGCACGAGGATGGTAAGCACTGTGGCGACGAGAATGCCGCCCATCATGGCGTAGGCGAGCGGACCCCAGAAGACGCCGCGCGAAATCGGGATCAGCGCCAGGACCGCCGTCAGCGCCGTCAGCATGATCGGCCGGAAGCGGCGGACCGCCGAGCCGATGATCGCCTCCGAGCGTTCCATGCCGGCCGCTATATCCTGGTCGATCTGGTCGACCAGGATGATCGAGTTGCGCATGATGATGCCAAGCAGCGCGATCACGCCGAGGATGGCGACGAAGCCGAACGGCGCGCCACTGATCAAAAGTGCTGCGGCTGCACCGATGATGCCGAGCGGACCGGTCGCCAGCACCAGCATCGCCTTGCCGAAATGCTGCAGCTGGATCATCAGCAGCACGACGATGACGGCCAGCATGATTGGAGCTTTCGCAGCAATGGAGGCCTGGCTTTCGGCCGAATCCTCGGCGCCGCCCTGGATCTCGACGGCGTAGCCGGGCGCCAGACCGTCGCGCAGGCCTTGCATCTCGCTGTACATCTTCATCACGACGTCGTTCGACTGCACGCCATCCGGCAGCGTGGCACGCACGCTGATGGTCGGCAGGCGGTCGCGCCGCCATTCGACGCCTTGCTCCAGCACCGGCACGACCTTGGCGACCTGCGACAGCGGCACGAAGCCACCGAAATCCGTCGGGATGGAAACGGAGTCGACCGCCGACAGCAGGTGACGGCTCGCCTCCGGTTCGCGGGCGACGATCGAAACGGTCTCCTCGCCGTCGCGGAAATCATCGAGCGGCGCGCCCGACATGGTTGCCTGCAGCATCTGGCGGATGCGCTGCGAGGAGACGCCGAGCGCACGGGCGCGATCCTGGTCGATCACCAGCTTCATCTCCGGCACCGGCTCCAGCCAGTCGTCGTGGACGGCGCCGAGCAGCGGATTTGCCTGGAACTTCGCCTTCACTTCGTCGGCGATGCGGCGCACCTCCTGGCGATCCGGTCCCATGACGCGCATCTGCACCGGCCAGCCCGTGGGCGGCCCGAGGAACAGGCGGTCGACCTTGGCGCGGACCGACGGAAAATCCTCGGCCAGAACGGTGCGCAGCTTGACGATCAGCCGCTCGCGGGCCGGTTCGTCATTGGCCATCACCAGAAGCTGGGCGAAATTCGGATTGCGAAGCTGCTGGTCGAGCGGCAGGAAGAAGCGCGGCGCGCCCTCGCCGATATAGGTGGCGATGAAGCGCTTGTCCTTGTCGTCCATCATCTTGGTTTCGAGCGCCTTGGCCTGCGTCTCGACTTCCTTGATGCTGGTGCCTTCCGGCAGCCAGAGGTCGACAAGGATTTCCGGACGCGACGACTGCGGGAAGAAATTCTGCGGGATGAACTGGAACGCCCACAGGCTGGTTGCGAAGGTCACCAGTGTCATGACCAGCACGATGATGCGGTGGCGCACGGACCAGCTGACGGTGGCGCGAAGCCGGCGATAGAAGCGCGTGTCGAAGACATCGTGATGGTTGCCGGCGTGTTTTCGCTGCTTGAGGATCATGTTACCGAGCCACGGCGTGAAATAGACCGCCACGAACCAGGACACGACCAGCGCGATGCCGACGACATAAAATAGCGTGCGCACATACTCACCGGCCGTCGAGGCGGCGAAGCCGACCGGGATGAAGCCGGCGGTGGTGATCAGCGTGCCTGTCAGCATCGGGAAGGCCGTCGAGGTATAGGCGAAGCTCGCCGCCTCGACCTTGACCAGTCCTTCCTCGAGCTTGCGTTCCATCATTTCGACGACGATCATCGCGTCGTCGACGAGCAGGCCGAGCGCTATGATCAGCGCGCCGAGCGAAATGCGCTGCAGGTCGATGCCGATCTCGTACATGATGGCGAAGGTCGCGGCCAGGACGAGCGGAATGGTGATCGCGATCACCAGGCCCGAGCGCCAGCCGATCGTCAGGAACGAGACGACAAGCACGATCAGCAGCGCCTCGCCAAGCGCCTTCATGAACTCACCTACCGCTTCCCGCACGACTTCCGGCTGGTCGGCGATCTGATCGACCGAAACGCCGTAAGGCAGCGCCTCTTCGAAGCGGTGGTAGGTCGCCTCGACGTCCTTGCCGACATCGGTGACATTGAAGCCTTTGGCCATGACCACACCGACCTGGACGCTGTCGTGGCCGTTGTAGCGGTATTTGCGCTGATAGGGATCCTCGAGGCCGGAGGTCACGGTGGCGATGTCGCCCAGGCGGGTCACCTGGTTGCCGGCGCGCAGGCGAAGTTCGCGGATATCGGCCGCCTTGGTCACGTCGCCCTCGACCGAAATGCGCACTGAGTTCGTGCCGGTATCGACCGAGCCCGCCGGATCGACATTGTTCTGGCCCTTGATCGCGTTCTGCAGGTCGGTGAGCGTCAGGCCGCGCTCGGCAAGCGCCTTGGACGAAACGTCGATATAGAGTTTTTCCGGCTGGTCGCCGATGATCACGGCCTTCTCGACGCCGGGCGTCGTCAGCAGCATGTCACGCGCCTGGATGGCCAATTTCTTTAGCTCGGGATAGCTGTAGCCGTCGCCGCTGATCGAATGCAAAGTGATGAAAGTGTCGCCGAACTCATCGTTGAAGTAGGGCCCGAGCAGCCCCTGAGGCAGCTCGTTGGCGATATCGCCGACCTTCTTGCGCACCTGGTAGAAGGCATCCGCGACCTGCGCGGGGTTGGTGTCGCCTTCCACCTGCAAGGTGATTATGGCGCTGCCGGCGCGTGTGTAGGAACGGACGAAATCGAGATGCGGCGTTTCCTGCAGCTTGCGCTCGATCTTGTTGACGACCTGGTCCTCCATGTTCTGGATCGAGGCACCCGGCCAGACAGCCTGGACGACCATGACGCGGAAGGTGAAATCCGGGTCTTCCTTCTGGCCCATGCGCATCAGGCCGAGCGCGCCGGCAACGATGATCAGGCCGAACAGGAACCGCGCAATGCTCGGATGCCCGATTGCCCAGCGCGAAAGGTTGAAGGGCCGCTTTTCATTGGTGTCGGTGGTCATAGCGCCAGTCCATTTGTCTGATCGTCAGCGCACGCACGTGGCATGCCCACGGAACTTCTAATGCTGGCTTCCGGGCGGCGAGGCTTTCCGAGCGGAGAGACACTCATCGCGGTGGGACGCGAGGATCGATGTGGGGGTTACATCGACCCGACGTCTCGACAATCGGGCACCTGCCGCCCGGAAACCATGAACCGCTTGACCTCGCGGCTTGCGCCGATGCGAGGAAAAGCCGTTTTATTCTTGGCCGTCAGCGCACGCGCTTGGCTGCATCGCCATCATCGTCCGCAGATGCGGACTGTTGCACCGCATCGCCGGTCAGCTTGACCTTCAGATTCTCGGTCATGAATTGTGTGCCCGCCGCAACGACGACGTCGCCGGGTTTCAATCCTTCGGCAACATGCACGCCGTCGGCGGTGAACTCGGCGACCTTGACCGGACGCGCGTGGACGGTCTCGCCGTTGCGATCCACGGTCCAGACGATCTGCTGGCCATCCTTTTGCGCCAGCGCGCTCAACGGGACCGATACGCTTTGTGGGCGGTTGTTGGCCGCCGAAGCTTCGATGTTCGCGGTCATGCCGAGAAGCACGCGCGGATCGTTGGGCAGGCTGACGCGGACGGCAAAGGTACGCGACTGCTGATCGGCGCTGCCGGCGACTTCGCGGACCTTGCCGTCGAGCGTCAGCGCATCGTCCGACCAGAAGCCTGCCTTGACGTCCTTGCCCGGCTTGAACTGGGCGATATCCATTTCCGGAACGGCGATCAGCACTTCTTTTTCGCCATCGACGGCAACGGTCACAACCGGTGTGCCGGAGCCGACCACCTGACCGACATCGGCGGCGACTGATGTGACGATGCCGTTCCTGTCCGCCTTGAGGTCGGTGTAGAGGACCTGGTTTTTCGCCTGGTCAAGCGTTGAGCGGGCGGAATTCCGGGTGGCGACCGCCTGGTCATAGCTGAGCGTTGCCTGTTCGAGCTGCGATTTCGACGCGAAGTTCTTGGCAAACAACTGTTCGGCACGACGACGGGCAAGGCCTGTTGTCTCGACCTGCCGCTCGGCGGCCTCGAGGCTGGCCTCGGCGCTGTTGACCGAAAGGTCATAGTCGGCGGGATCGATGCGGGCCAGAACGTCGCCCGGCTTCACGCGCTGGCCGATGTCGACCAGGCGCTCGGTGATCTTGCCGTTGATGCGGAACCCGAGATTCATCTCGGTGCGGGCGCGCACCGATCCGGAGTAGGAAAGCTCACGGGTATCGTTGGCCTTGGCGATCTCGACGACCTTGACCGGCCGAATGATGTCCTTGACTTCCACTTTTTCTTGCGAGCAGCCGGCGAGCCCGAGCGCTGCGACGACGACCAGAGCCGGACCGACGGCCGACAGCCTGTTCATGATGGATTTGGACAAAGGCACTTGCATACTCCCGAACTGAAGATGAATTGTCGAGGACCGACGGACGCCGCCGGTCATTTCTTCAAGGCCCTGATCGCAAACTCGATAAGATCGTCCGGCATTGCCCGGTTCTCTTTGGCAAGGCACTGGGCGACCATCTGCGGGTGACAGAGGGTGATGATAGCTGCGCCGAAGCACCGCGAAGCGACTTCCGGATCCTGGTCGGCAAACTCGCCGGCTGCGATCCCGACGATGATCACCTCCGCCACCAGGCTGCGGATCCGGTCGATGTGCTTCTCGATGACATGCCAATCGCGTTCGATGGCAACGACGACCATCTCGTGCACCTTCTCCTGGTCGAGCATGGTGTCACGGGTCCACTGATAGTGGGTTTGCGCGTAGCGGCGAAGCTTTTCGCTGGCGGTTCCGGGACTATGGCAGGCGTCGTAGGTCAGTTGGTAGCAGGTAGCGAGCATGCGGCCGCAAACGGCCTGGTGGATCTCGACCTTGGAGGCGAAGAAACGGTAGATATTGGCCGTCGACATGCCGAGTTCGCGCGCTATGTCGGCGACATTGGTCTTGCCGTAGCCGTAGTGGCGGAACAGTCGCTCCGCGCAATCGAGGATGCGCGCGACATTCTCCTGCCGGACTAGGTCGGCCGTCGTATCGAGAGTATCATACATCTTGTTTCATCAGCTCATTACGAATGACGAATTTTGAATTTCGTCACTCGTAATTCGAAATCGACGGAATGTCAACACGTGACATTATCGGTCTTGGGCGACTGGTGACATCTGTTGACACCACTCGGCGTGAACAGCGTTAATGAAGCCTGCTGCGGGCAGTGCACGGGCCCCTCGCCATCTATGCTGAGCCCGCGGAACTATGCATTGTCATCCGATGCCGCGGAAAGGAGATCATGGGATGACCGTACTGCGCATCGTCACGAATATCGCAACAGACAGCATTCCGGATGTTCGGAAGTTCTATTCCGACCTGTTCGGGCTCGACGCCGTCATGGATCACGGGTGGCTGGTCACGCTGGCGTCCCGCGAAACAACCATCCCTCAGATCAGCATCGCCAGCGAGGGCGGCTCAGGCACCCCCGTGCCCGATCTGTCGATCGAGGTCGACAATGTGGACGAGGTGTATCTTCGCGCAAAAGAGATCGGTTGCAGAGTGGTCTACGATTTGACCGACGAACCGTGGGGCGTGAGACGTTTCTTCATTGCCGACCCGACCGGAAAGCTGCTCAACGTGCTCACGCATCTTCGCTAGCCCAATTGCGGTCATCGGAGGAAACATGAGCAGAACAATCCCATTTCATTTCGTCGATGTCTTCGCGGTAGAGCCGCTGACGGGCAATTCACTGGCGGTGGTTGACGGCGGCGCCGAGTTGGCGCTTGAGCTCATGCAGAACATTGCACGTGAGTTCAACCAGTCCGAAACCACCTTTGTCTTACCGGCGACCCGGGCGAACGCCGACTGGAGGTTGCGCTCTTTCACGCCGAAGGGCGTAGAGGTTTTCGGTGCAGGCGGCCACAACACGTTAGGGGCTTGGTGGTGGCTCGCTGCAGCAGGGCGGCTCGATCTGGGCGATGGCCCAACATGGTTCCACCAACAGATCGGCGACTTGGTATATCCGTTGGCGATCTGGCAGAGCCAAGGACGGCTCGAAAAGATCATCATGCAGCAAGAGGCCCCACTGGCCGGCCGGCAGCTCTCAAACCTTGGCGCTCTTGCCACCGCACTCGGCCTTCGTACCGAAGAAATAGTGGCTGATATCGTGCCTTGCCAGGTGATCTCGACTGGAGCCGCCCATCTCCTGGTGCCAATCCGCGATCGCGAAGCCGTCGACCGGATTTTGCCTGATGCTAAACAGCTTTTCGACCTGCTCGACGAGGTCGGCGGGGAAGGCTGCTACGTCTTCTCGCTCGATCCGCTACAACCCGGAACCACGGCGTATGCACGCTTTTTCAACCCGACCGTCGGCATTTCTGAGGATCCGGCAACCGGTACGGCGGCTGGTCCGCTCGCCGCACATCTCGTTGCACACGGTCTTGCACAGCCCGGTGTAATCAAGATCGAGCAAGGCACGGCTCTCGGACGTACCAGCATCATTGAGGTCGATGTAGATGCCGGCTCAGTGAGCATTTCTGGGCGCGGCATTGTAGTGGCGAGCGGGGCATTTTCGATCTAGTCGACGCCACTCGTCTTCGACTGGATTCGCTTAGGTAGCCGATCTGTTTAATCTGTTCAGGCTTTCGCCCAGTATGACAAGCGCGATGCCGAGCAGCGCAATGTCCTTGATCAGGAACTGACCGGCGGGACCGAGCGCGGGAAAGCCCAGCGTAGGCTCCCAGATCGGCAGGGCAACCATGATCGAACAGGTGACCAGGAAAATCAGGGCGGCCAATGCCCCGCCGGCCACACCGGCGCGCACCGACCAGGGGGACGCAATCAGCAGAAGCGCGGTCGCAATCTCGACGACGCCAAGCACGTAAGAAGCACCGGCTTCACCAAATACCGGATACATCCAGGCGAGCCAAGGCGTGCCGCCGATTAGCGGCCTCAACGCCTCGATCTCAACAGCCGTGAACTTCATCCCGCCGATCATGAGAAGCGGCAGTATGACCCCGATGAGGGCGACGATCCGCCCGGCTGTCCTGACCGCGGCGGCTCTTCGCGCCCATGGCCGAGAAAGGGTCCCGTCTTGACCTTCAGGCTCTGATGTTCTGAGAACCGGCATGAGTTTCCTCCTCCAACTGCCAATTGCACCGCCCGCGTCGTAAATTTATCCCTTGCCCCTAGCGGCTGGCCAATCGCCGCTGTCACGGTCGCTCGATTAATCGATGCGCTGTCAGTCCGGCTTGTAAGGGTATGAGTGATGCTCGTGAGCGATGATCCAAAGGTCACCTTCCTTCCGCAGTCCGACGGTAAGCCGGAGGCGGGTTGCCGGGTCCCTTTCAAGCTCTTCCCTGGTGCCGCACCGCAGCAATGCGGTCGCAAAAGCGACCCGGTCTCCCGCCGTGACATCCAGCCACTCGATCGCGAAAACGCCGCCCTGCTTGAAGTGCTCGAAGAATGGACCCCAACTATCGCGGTAGGCCTCAATTCCACTGAGTTCGTTCGGCGGTGGGACATCGAACATCAGAAGGTCCGTCGCGTGGTCCGCAACGATTGTCTCCAGGTCTTGCTGCTGCACGGCGTTCGCCCAACGCTCGATCAGCGCCCGGATATATGCCTCGGCGTCACGCTCCATGTTCTCCATTAGAATTCTCCTCCTGCCAGATCCTCTTCTGTCGAGTTGGTTCTGTATCGAGGACGATCGGGAGGCACTCGATCCGACACTGAGTGATGTTTTTTGCTCTTCGCGTGGCTAGGCTCCCTTGGCCATCTCCCTCAGCCGGAACTTCTGGATCTTGCCGGTCGAGGTCTTCGGGATTTCGGCGAAGATCACCGCTTTCGGCACCTTGAAGCGGGCGAGCAGAGCGCGGCAGTGATCGATGATTTCGGCCCCGGTCGCCATCTTGCCCGGCTTCAGCTCGACATAGGCGACCGGCACCTCGCCCCATTTGTCGTCGGGCCTGGCAACGACGCCGCAGGAGGCGACGGCAGGGTGCTTGTAGAGCGCCTCCTCGACCTCGATCGAGGAGATGTTCTCGCCGCCGGAAATGATGATGTCCTTGGAGCGGTCCTTAAGCTGGATGTAGCCGTCGGGATGCATGACACCGAGGTCGCCCGAGTGGAACCAACCGCCGGCGAAGGCCTCGTCGCTCGCCTTGCGGTTCTTGAGATAGCCCTTCATCACGATGTTGCCGCGGAACATGACCTCGCCGATCGTCTCGCCGTCGGCCGGCGTCTCCTCCATCGTCTCGGGGTCCATCACCGTCAGGCCTTCGAGCGCGGCATAGCGCACGCCTTGCCTGGCCTTCCTCGCCGCCCTGAGACCCTTTTCGAGCCCGTCCCACTCGCCATGCCATTCGTTGACGACGGCCGGGCCATAGGTCTCGGTCAGGCCATAGAGGTGGATGACCGCAAAGCCCGCATCAGCCATGCCCGACAGCACCGCTTCCGGCGGCGGTGCCGCGGCCGTGTTGAAGGTGACCGCCTGCGGAAATTGCCGCTTGTCCTCCTCCCCAGCATTGATCAGCACCGACATGACGACCGGCGCGCCGCACAGATGAGTGACGCCGTGATCGGCGATGGCGTCGTAGATCGGCTTTGGCCGCACCCAGCGCAGGCAGACATGGGTGCCGGCCTGCAAGGCCAGCGTCCATGGAAAGCACCAGCCATTGCAGTGGAACATCGGCAGCGTCCACAGATACACCGCATGCTTGCCCATGCCGGCATGGATGGTGTTGGCGTAGGCCATCAGTGCTGCACCGCGATGGTGATAGACGACGCCCTTCGGATTGCCTGTCGTGCCGGACGTGTAGTTGAGCGCAATAGCGTCCCATTCGTCGTCTGGCATCGACCAGGCGAAATCCTCGTCGCCGCCCGCGACAAAGTCCTCGTAGTCGAGCGTGCCGATCCGCTCGCCCTTGGGATAGGGGGCGTCAGTGGCGTATTCGGGATCGTCATAGTCGACGACCAGCGGTTTTACCTTGGCCAGCGCCAGCGCCTCGCTGACGACATTTGCGAATTCGCGGTCGACGATCAGCACCTTGGTTTCGGCATGGTCGAGCTGGAAGGCAATGACCGCGGCGTCGAGGCGGGTGTTGAGCGAATGCAGCACCGCCTTGGTCATCGGCACGCCGAAATGCGCTTCCAGCATCGCCGGCGTGTTGGACAGCATGACGGTGACGGTGTCACCCTTGCCGATGCCGCGCTTGGAGAGCGCCGAGCCAAGCTTCAGCGACCGCCGCCAAAAATCGCGATAGGTCGTGCGCTGGCGGCCATGGATGATGGCGACATGGTCGGGAAAGGTCTGTGCCGCCCGCTCCAGATAGGTCAGCGGCGTCAGCGGCTGGTGGTTGGCCGGATTCTTGTCAAGATCCTGTTCGTAGGGATTGCCCATCCCGTCCTCCCGTAACGTCGTCATCGAGATCTTCTATCCATAGGCTTTCCGCCCGTCACCACCAACGATGCCATGATAGAGCGCATTTGGCACAAGGATGATCTAGATAAAGCAAACGAAAGAGCATCGTTTGCCCTTGCTCAATTTGACTTTTGTCGAGAGCCGTGAATAATGTCAGCGAGGAGATGGCATGGCGATCCGACCGGCAGAACAGCTTATTCACAAGGCCGCCTGGCTTTACTATGCCCATGGCCTGCGCCAGGACCAGGTGGCGAGCCAACTCAAGATTTCCCGGGCCTCGGTCGCCATGTATCTGCGCAAGGCGCGCGAGACCGGCATCGTCAACATCTCGACCTCGACCCAGCTTTTCACTGACGACGTCCTGGCACGCAAGCTCGAAGACGCGTTGAAGCTCGATGCCGTCTGGATCGCGCCAGAAAACGGCCATGTCGCCGATCCGTCGACCGACATCGCTGTGCTGGCGGCGAGCGTCTTTCTCGAGCTGGTCAAGAAGGGCGACCGCATCGGCGTCGCCTGGGGGCGGACCGTCTATACGATCGCCGACATCATGTCTTATGCCGACCTGCAGGACGTCACGGTGGTGCAACTCTGCGGCAATCTCGGAGCCCCCTATTCCTACCGGCCCGACCAATGCACCATGGAAATCGCGCGCCGGCTCAACGCCCAGGGGCTCAACTTCTATGCGCCGCTGGTGCTGACCACGGAAGAACTGGCACGCGGCCTGCGCGCCGAGCCGGTGATCCGCGAGCAATTGTCGGGCATCAGTGAATGCGACCTGGCGCTGTACTCGGTCGGCACCGTCGACGCCGACAGCCATGTCGTCAAATGCGGCGCGCTGACTACCAGCGAAATGGATGTTCTGCGCCGTGCCGGCGCTGCCGGCGTCATCGCCGGCCAGATCATTGATGCGCAAGGCAAGGCGCTCGACTGCAGCTACAACCGGCGGGTCATTTCGGCAGAGCTGTCATCGCTGCGCAAGATTGAAAAGCGCCTCGTGGTGGTGCAGGAGGACAGCAAGTTCGGACCGCTGATGGCGGCGATCGCGGGTGGGCTGTGCACGCATCTGGTGGTCGGCGCACGGATGGCGCGACGGCTGCTCGACCATGCCGGATCGGCAGCGGAAAAGGTCGCCTAGATACGCAAAACTACCGCGGGCGCATTGTCATCAAAGCGTCGCGGCGTTCCTGTTCACAACAAAAAGAGAAATCGGACGAAGCGAACATGAAGAACCTATGGAATGACGGCGACGCGGAGAAGCTGGTTGCCGACTATGCAAAGAAGGGCGTGGCCCGCGACCTGGCGCTGCGCGTCTATACGACCAGGCTTTTGGGCGGCGAACCGCGGCTTGTCCTGCATGGCGGCGGCAACACCTCCTGCAAGACAAAGGCCACCGACCTCGTCGGCGACGAATGGGACGTGCTCTGCGTCAAGGGCAGCGGCTGGGACATGGGCGTGATCGAGCCGCAGGGCCTGCCGGCGGTCAAGCTCGGCGCCCTGCTCAAGGCGCGGTCGCTCAAAAAGCTCTCCGACGAAGACATGGTCGCGCTGCAGCGGGCGAACCTCATCGATCCGTCTTCGCCGAACCCTTCGGTCGAGACGCTGCTGCACGCCTTCCTGCCGCACAAATTCGTCGACCACACGCACTCGACCGCCATTCTGGCCATCGTCGACCAGGACGACAGCAAGGCGCTGAGCAAGAAGGTCTTCGGCAGCAAGATGGGTTACGTGCCCTATATCATGCCGGGCTTTGATCTGGCGAAGGCGGCTGCCGATGTCTTCGACGCCGACCCGACGGTCGAAGGCCTGATCCTCGACAAGCATGGCATTTTCACTTTCGGCGACGATGCCAAACAGGCCTACGACCGGATGATCCATTATGTGAACGTCGCCGAGGATTTCATCGCCAGGAATGGCAAGCCGCTTGCCGAAAAATCGGCCTTGCCAGCCAGGCTGGCCAAGCCCGCGGACATTGCGCCGATGCTGCGCGGCGCGGTGGCCGTAGCGCGCGGCGAAGGCCGCTTCGACCGCATGATCAGCGACTTCCGCACGTCAGACGCGATCGTCGATTTCATCAATTCGGCCAGGATTGCCGACTATGCCGGGCGCGGCGTATCGACACCCGACCTGTCGATCCGCATCAAGACCGGACCGATGGCGCTGCCGGCACCCGACGCGGACAAGATCAGCGACTACAAATCCGCCATCCGCCAGCATGTCGAAAAATTCGCCAAGGACTATCGCGCCTACTTCGAAACCAACGACGCGCTCGACGATGTGAAGCGCACGATGCTCGACCAGATGCCGCGGCTGACGCTGGTGCCGGGCCTCGGCATGTTCGGCCACGGTCGCACGCTGAAGGATGCGAAGATCGCATCCGACGTCGGCGAGATGTGGATCGAGGCGGTGCGTGGAGCCGAAGCAGTCGGCGATTTCCGTCCACTGTCCAAAGCCGACCTGTTCCCGCTCGAATACTGGTCGCTGGAACAGGCCAAGCTCGCCTCCAACAAGCCGAAGCCGCTGACCGGCCAGGTTATGCTGGTCACCGGCGGCGCCGGCGCGATCGGCGCCGCCACCGCAAAGCTGTTCGCCGACAATGGCGCCCATGCCGTCGTCGTCGATCTCGATGCGGCAAGGGCGACGGAAGCGGCCAAGAAGGCCGGCAACAGTTCGATCGGCATCGGCGCCGACATCACCGATCCGGCGCAGATGCGCGCTGCGTTCGACAAGGCGGTCGCCGTCTTCGGCGGCCTCGACATCCTGGTTTCCAACGCGGGTGCTGCTTGGGAAGGCAGGATCGGCGAACTCGACGACGCCACTTTGCGCAAGAGCTTCGAGCTCAATTTCTTCGCCCATCAGTCGGCGGCCCAGAACGCAGTGCGCATCATGCTCGAACAGGGCACCGGCGGCGTGCTCCTGTTCAACACCTCCAAGCAGGCGATCAATCCGGGTCCGAAGTTCGGCGCCTATGGCATCCCCAAGGCGGCGACGCTTTTCCTGTCCAGGCAATATGCGCTCGACTACGGCGCGCATGGCATCCGCTCCAATGCCGTCAACGCCGACCGCATCCGTTCGGGGCTCCTGACCGACGCGATGATCGCCAGCCGTTCTGGCGCGCGCGGCGTGTCGGAGAAGGAGTACATGGCGGGCAACCTGCTTGGGCAGGAAGTGACGGCCGAAGACGTGGCCCAAGCGTTCCTGCATCATGCGCTGGCCGAGCGGACCACCGCCGATGTGACGACGGTGGATGGCGGCAACATTGCGGCGGCGTTGAGGTAGGCAAAACCCCTGCCGTGAGCACGGGATCAAGACACGGATGCTAGAAACCTAACAAATATTGTTAGTTCTTGTGAGGCGTGATATATAGTCGGCATGAAAACCGGACCGATGCGCACCCTTACAATATCTCTCACCCCGCAGCAGGCGGCCCGCCTGCAAGGCGCTGTTGAAGGCGGGGGATATGCCTCCAACAGCGAGATTGTCCGGGACGCCTTGCGCCTGTGGGAACAGCGCGAGGAATTGCGCGCCTTGGAGTTGGAACACTTGAAACGGGCCTATGCCGATGGCATGGCCAGCGGCAGGCCGGTGGAAGTCGAACCCGCCGAGTTCATACGTGGTTTGAAGGCAGAACGCCGCGCCCGTGGCTAGATATCGGCTCACGCCACGCGCCTCGCAGGATTTGCGGGATATTTGGCGCACCATCGCAATCGACAATGAAAAGGCGGCCGACAAGCTGCTTATGCGCATTTTTGACAAATTGGAGCTGGCGGCGGAGCATCCCAAGATGGGTACAGCCAGGCCAGAGTTAAGCGTGACGGCCCGCGTGCTCATCGAAGGCCGCTACCTCGTCATCTACGAACCGCAGATGGAGAGCATCCTGGTCGTGGCGATCGTCCACGGGATGCGCGATCCGGAGCACTGGCTGTAAACCGGAGAGGTGGAAGGATCGGGCATTCAGACCTGGAAAAGAGCGGCACGCGGGCCGCTCTTTTCTTCTGCCTGAGATCGAAACCTACTTGGCGTTCGGGTTCGGCATCCAGGCCGGCATCGCGACATCGGCATGGGCGAACTGCGGCAGCTTGGCCGAAAGGTCTTCCATGTTCTTGATGTCCTTGTCGATCAGCTCCTTCTGGGTGATCAGCGTCGGCGGCACGATGACATTATGGCCGGGGTCTTCGCCGGCCAAAAGCTGCGCCAGCGCGCGCACCGAAACCTGGCCGACGACGGCCGGATTGGTGGCGGCGGTTGCCGCCCAGGCGCTGTCGGGCTCGCGCATCGCGGCGATGTCGGAGGTCGAGATGTCGGCCGAATAGATCTTGATGTCCTTGTTGAATCCCGCCTCGTCGACGGCGATCTTCACGCCCTTGGCGAATTCATCATAGGGCGCGAACATCACCTTGATGTCGGGGTTGGCCGACAGCACCGAGCGAGCCTGGTTGGCGACGGAATTGGCGATCGGATTGTCGAGCGTGCCGAACATCGCCGCCTCGTTGATGCCCGCATATTTCTTCTTGAAGTCGACCCAGGTCTCGTTGCGGCGGTCGAGCGGCGCGATGCCGGCGACATAGACATAGCCGGCCTTCCAGCTCTCGCCATTGTCCTTGATCGCCTGTTCGAGCGCGAGGCGGGCGAGGTCGCGGTCGGACTGCTCGATCTGCGGGATTTTGGGGTTTTCGACATTGACGTCGAACGCGACCACCTTGATGCCGGCATCGACCGCGCGCTGGGCGGCTTCCTTCATCGATTCCGTCAGTCCGTGCTGGATGATGATGCCCTGGACGCCCAGCGCAATGGCCTGGTCGACCATGTCTGCCTGAAGGGCGGCATCCTGACGGCTGTCGAGGACGCGCAGATCCACGCCAAGCGCCTTGGCCTGCGCTTCGACACCGGACAGATAGGCCTGGAAGAAGTCACCAGTCGAGAGATAGCGGACCAGCGCGATCTTGACGGCGCCGGGCTTATCGAACGGCGCCGGCTTGTCCTGCGCCATCGCCGGCACCTGCATAAGCAGCGCGGCGCCGGCAAGCCCAAGCGCTGCCGCCCCCAATAGTCTTCTTGTGATCTTCATGTTTCTTCCTCCACTTGTTGAACTCAAATTTCAGCCGGTCGAAATCCTATCTGTCGAAATCCTACCTCTTGCCCCTGCCGGAAAGGGCGAAGGTGAAGACAAGGGCAACCACGAGAACGACGCCCTTGATGAAATCCTGCGTGTAGTAGGGCGCGTTCATCATCGTCAGGCCCTGCAGCAGCACGCCGACAAACACCGCACCGACGGCCGTGCCGAAAGCGTTCGGCTTGGCGGCCCCGAGGACCGCATAGCCGATGAGCGCCGCGGCGACAGCATCGAGCAGGAGATTATTACCCGAGGCGATGTCACCGCGTCCAAGCCGGGCAGCGAGCAAAATGCCGCCGATCGAAGCAAAAACTCCTGAAATAACGTAGGCCCAGATTTTGTATGCCTTGACAGGCGCGCCAGCGAGCTCGGCAGCCCGCTCGTTGCTGCCGACCGCGTACATCATGCGGCCGAAACGGGTGTATTCGAGAAAGAACCAGATCAGCACTGCAAGCACGAGCAGGACGACGACCGAAACGGGAATGAGGTTGGGGATGAAGAAATCGAAGCGGTGGCGGCCAAGCGCCAGGAACGCGGCGCTGAACGTGCCGTTGGCCACCGAGCCATCGGGCATCGTCATGCCGGTGGCGATCGAGCGGCCCTCGGTCGGGATGCGCTGCAGGCCGACGAGCAGGAACATCATACCGAGCGTCGCCAGAAGGTCCGGCACGCGCATATAGACGATCAGCCAGCCATTGATGAGGCCGACGATGACACCGATCGCGAGACAGGCGATAACCGCGACGACGGCGTTCTGCTCCAGCACCACCATGACATAGGCTGCCGCCATCATGGCGCTGGTAGCGACCGAGCCGATCGACAGGTCGAAGCCGCCGACGACCAGAGTGGCGGTGACGCCAAGCGCCAGCACGCCGGTGATGGCGACCGACTGGAAGATGAAGACGGCACTTTGCGGCGAGACGAAGCCGCCGGCGGCGATCGCGAAATAGGCGATCAACCCAAACAGCAAAACGATGAACCCGTAGCGGATGGCAAGGTCGCGCGCGGCTGCCATCTCAATCCAACCCGAACTCATGCCCTCTCCATTCCAATTCTCACCATCTGCCCGCTCTCAGGCCGCGCTCTGCGACGGCCCGCCCGCCACTTCGGCCAGCAGACGCTCGAGGTCGATGTCGGCGTTGCGATGTTCGCCGACGATCGTCTGCTCCGACATCACCAGGATGCGGTCGGCGGTCTCCAGCGCTTCGTCAAGTTCAGTGACGAACAGCAGAGTCGCACGGCCGTTCGCGCTCGCCCGCAGCTTGGCCGCGATATCGCGCCTGGCCGAAATGTCGACGCCCTGGAACGGCTCGTCCAGAATGAACAGTCTTGCGGCCTGCGACATCCAGCGGGCGACCATCACCTTCTGCTGGTTGCCGCCGGAAAGGGCGGACATTTCATCTTTCTCCGAGCGGCAGACGATGCCCAGCTCCTGGATTTGCCGGCGCGCGGTGGCGCGCTCGATGCGGCGCTTGAGCACGCCGAGACGCGACATCCGCTTGTGGAACGGGAGACTAATATTTTCCTGGATGTTGAAGTCGCCGACGATGCCGTTTTCGCCCCGGTCCTTGGCGACAAGAAACACGCCGGCGGCGATCGCCTCGCCCGTCGAACCCGGTGCGTAAGGTTTCCCGTTCAGCACCATGGTCCCGGACAGCGGCTTGCGCACGCCAAACAGCGTCTCAGCGAGCGCGGTCTTGCCGACGCCGACGAGGCCGGTGATGGCAACGACCTCACCGTCGCCGAGCGTCAGCGAGATCGGCCTGGAACCGTCTACAATGCGCAATCTGTCGATCGTCAGGACAGGCCTGGCCGAGTTCCTGGCGACGATCCGGTCGAGGTGGATCTTGCGGCCGAGCATGGCATTGACCGCGCCCTCATAGTCGAGTGGCTTGCGGTCGAAAACGCCCGAGATGACGCCGTCGCGCATCGAGACGATACGGTCGGCAAGCCGCCTGATGTCGGACATGCGGTGCGAGATGTAGAGGATCGCGACACCGTGCTCGCGAAGCCTGTCGAGCAGCGCGAAAAGCCGGTCTGCCTCGGCGCTGGACAAAGAGGAGGTCGGCTCGTCGAGGATCAGCACTTTCGGCTGGTGCGCCATGGCACGGGCAATCGCCACCATCTGGCGGTCGGCCAGCGAGAGATCGCTGATCCTGGCTTTCAGGTCGATCGTCAGTCCCATGCGGTCGGCGACCGCTTTTGCCTCGCGGCGCACCCGGCCCGGATTGAACAGGGTCGGCGCGCCGCTGCCGCTCAGCCTGTCCAGCGTCAAATTGGTGGCGACGTCGAGGTCGGCGACGACCCCGTCATTGATGTTCTGGTGAACGGTGACGACGCCGGCGCGGATCGCTTCCGCCGGCGTTTTTGGCGCGAAGTCTTGGAGCGCGAAGTCCTGGCCGGCGAGGCTCATCGTGCCGCCGCCGCGCTCGTAGACGCCGCTGATGATCTTGACCAGGGTGGATTTTCCGGCGCCGTTGGCGCCCATCAGCACGGTTACTTCGCCGGCATGCAAATCGAGCGAGACGCCGCCAAGCACCTCGATATGGCCGAAGGACTTCCTCAGGCCGTCCACGCGGAACACGGCATCATTGCCCATTCGTTCCTCCCTGACCGTGACGCTAGGGGCTGTCCCGGCAATTGTCAACACGATTGACAATTGCCAGAGAGCTTCCTAGCTTGGACCAACCGCCATGGCTTCACTATGATGGGAGCACCTAAGCGGGAGGGTGAGGATGACTGCGAAATTGCCATTCGAAGCACTGTCGGTCGAGACATTGGCGGCACGCCTCGGCGCCAACGAGGCCCTGTGTTCGCATATCGGCAAGGATACAAGCCGCTGGAAGGTTCGCGAGGTCGGCGACGGCAATCTGAACCTGGTCTTTATCGTCGAGGGCGCCACGGGTGCTGCCGTCGTCAAGCAGGCCCTGCCCTATGTCCGCTTGGTCGGTGACAGCTGGCCGCTGCCGTTGAAGCGCTCCTTCTTCGAATATCATGCGCTGACACGACAACAGGCGAGAGCGCCCGGTTCGGTGCCGGCGATCCATCACTTCGACGAAGGCCAGGCGCTGATCATCATGGAATATCTGTCGCCGCACATCATCCTGCGGCGCGCGCTGATCGAGGGCCGGCAGTTGCCGAAGATCGCCAGAGACATCGGCCTGTTCATGGCCCGCACCCTGTTTCGCGGCTCCGACCTGCATATGGCGACCAAGGACCGCAAAGCCGATCTGGCGCTGTTCGCCAACAATGTCGAGCTTTGCGACATCACCGAGAACCTGGTTTTCTCGGACCCCTATTTCGATGCCAAGATGAACCGGCATACGAGCCCACAGCTCGACCGCATCGTCGCCGAGTTGCGCGCCGACCGCGACCTCAAGGTCGAGGCGCAGCGGCTGAAGCACATCTTCGCGGCCAATGCAGAGACGCTGCTGCACGGCGACCTGCATTCCGGGTCGATCATGGTCACTGACACCGAAACGCGGATGATCGATCCCGAATTCGCCTTTTACGGCCCGATCGCGTTCGATGTCGGCATGCTGCTTGCCAATTTCTGGATGGCTTTCTTCTCGCAGCGCGGCCACGAGCAGAATGGAAAGCGCGACACCATGCGCGCCTATCTGCTCGACGTCACGGTCGAGACATGGTCGGTGTTCCGCACCGAGTTCTCGCATCTGTGGCGGACCGAGCGCACGGGCATGCTCTACCAGAAGAGCCTGTTCGAGGATCAGGGCGACAGGCTCGGCGCTGAACAGGCGCTCGACCACATGCTGCATCAGGTCTGGACCGACATGCTGGGCTTTGCCGGCGTCGAGGTGCACCGGCGCATTCTGGGCCTCGCGCACAACGCCGATTTCGAGACCATTGCCGACGAGGATCTGCGCGCCACATGTGAGGCGAAGGCGCTGAAGTTCGGCCGTCACATCGCCGTCAACCGGCGCCAGATTCACAGCATCGATGAGGTCAACAAATTGGCCGCGCTGATCGAACGGGAGAACAGGATTTGAACGTCGGCGACCGCCACTATCGCACCATCTGGCTGAGCGACGACGGGCGTTCGGTGGAGATCATCGACCAGCGCTGGCTGCCGCATGATTTCCGCGTGGAGAAAGTCAGCACCGTTGCCGGCATCGCCACCGCGATCCGCGACATGTGGGTGCGCGGCGCACCGCTGATCGGCGTCACATCAGCCTATGGCGTCGCCATTCAGATGGCCGACGACCCTTCGGATGCAGCACTCGACGGCGTTTGGGAGGTCTTGCACGAAACACGCCCAACGGCGATCAATCTGCGCTGGGCGCTCGACGAGATGCGCAATTTCCTGCGGCCGCTTCCATCTGGGCAACGCGCCGAGGCTGCTTACCGGCGCGCAGGCGAAATCGCCGACGAGGATGTCAGCCTCAACCGCGCCATCGGCGCCAATGGGCTTGAGATAATCAAGGAAATCGTGGCGCGCAAGCAGCCGGGCGAGCCGGTCAACATCCTGACCCACTGCAATGCCGGCTGGCTGGCCACCGTCGACTACGGCACCGCCACGGCGCCGATTTATTTGGCAACGGAAGCGGGCATTCCCGTTCACGTCTATGTCGACGAAACGCGCCCACGCAACCAAGGCGCCCAGCTGACAGCATGGGAAATGGCCGGCCACGGCGTGCCGCACACGCTGATCGTCGACAATGCCGGCGGCCATCTGATGCAGCGCGGCGAGATCGACATGGTCATCGTCGGCACCGACCGCACCACCGCCGACGGCGATGTCTGCAACAAGATCGGCACCTATTTGAAGGCGCTGGCCGCGGCGGATAACGACGTGCCGTTCTACGTCGCGCTGCCCTCGCCGACCATCGACTGGACGGTCGGCGACGGGCTGGCCGAAATCCCGATCGAGCAGCGCTCCAGCGACGAGGTCTCGCTGGTCTGGGGCAAGACCGCGAGTGGCGAGATTGCGCAGGTCCGCATCTCGCCGGAGACGACGCCCGCGGCAAACCCGGCCTTCGACGTGACGCCGGCGCGACTGGTCACCGGATTGATCACGGAACGCGGCGTCGCCAAGGCGTCGCGGGAAGGCTTGAAGGCGATGTTCCCCGGACGCTGATTCGGCTTCATTGACTTTCGAAAGCGGCATCAGCGGATAAGCGAGGCCAGCTGTCCATATCCGTGGCAGGGGCGCTGCTTGGGTGCATCCAGATTAGCTCATTTTCTGACAGCCGGCATTTTGACGGCGGACGATTCTGCCTGACATCCTGATACTCGCCTCGCCGGCAGCCGGCTAAGGCGAGGCGATCGTCCATCGATGCGATAACAACCAAAGGCACTGACGAAGGGGCCGGCCGAAACTGGCCGCATCCGATTCCTATCCGGTTGCCAAAATATGGTAGGGTGATTATACCAGCTACTAAGATGACGATCGGCAGGGCCATCGTTGGAGATCAGGAGTACGGCTAGATGACAACGATTGCGCTGTTTGGCGCCGGCGGCAAAATGGGTTACCGCCTGTCGACCAATTTTCGCGGCTCTCCCTATACGATACGCCATGTCGAGGTCAGCGATGCCGGCTGCGAGCGACTAAAGACGGGGCTGGGCATCGACGCGGTCAGCGCCGATGAAGCCCTTGATAGCGCCGAGGTGGTGATCCTGGCGGTTCCCGACACCCATATCGGCAAGGTCGCGGCCAGCATCGAGAGCAAGCTTGCTGCCGGCACGATGGTGGTCGTGCTCGACGCCGCAGCACCTTTCGCCGGCCATTTGCCGAAGCGGCCGGACCTGACCTATTTCGTCACCCATCCCTGCCATCCGCCGATCTTCAACGACGAGACCGATATGGCGGCCAAGAAGGACTATTTCGGCGGCGTCAAGGCTAAGCAGCATATGGTCAGCGCACTGATGCAGGGGCCGGAGGAAGATTTCGCCAAGGGCGAAGCGATCGCCAAGATCATATGGGCTCCGGTCATGCGGTCGCATCGCGTCACGGTCGACCAGATGGCGCTGCTCGAGCCGGGCCTTTCGGAGACTGTCTGCGCCTCGCTGCTCGTCGTCATGAAGGAAGCGGTCGACGAGGTCGTCGCGCGCGGGGTTGACCAGCAGGCGGCGCTCGACTTCCTGCTTGGCCACATGAACGTGCTCGGCGCCGTCATCTTCGGTGAAACCAAGGGCGTGTTCTCCGACGCCTGCAACAAGGCCATCGAGTTCGGCAAGCCGGTCTTGATGCGCGACGACTGGAAGCGGGTCTTCGAGCCGGAAGAGATTGCGGCAAGCATTCAGCGGATTACCTGAGATGACCTTTTCCTTCTCCCCGAGGGGAGAAGGAAAGTCGCGGGCGTGCCGACACATGTCATCTGAATTAGTGATTGACTCATTATACCAGTTGGCTTAGCTGTACGGTGGCTAGGACCATCAGGCTTCGAAGCAAATTCGGGCCTGGGGTGGAGGATGGCTGGGGAGCGACGTTCCGTTGAGATGAACCGGCAAACGGCTTTGAACCCAGTCTATCCGCGCCCGAGCCATCTAAATGAATTGCATGCAGACAGCAGCCTTGGGTTGATCAAGGCATAGTTTTCAAAACGGGAGGAAATCATGAAACTCACTCGCAGAATGACGCTTGCGGCTTTTGCCGGCATGCTGGCACTCGGCACGGCCGCACCCGCTTATGCGGCGGATCTCATTGCCATCATCACGCCTTCGCACGACAATCCGTTCTTCAAGGCCGAAGCCGTCGGCGCTGAAGCCAAGGCCAAGGAACTCGGTTACGAAGCGCTGGTGCTCGTCCATGACGACGACGCCAACAAGCAGTCCGAGCTGATCGACACGGCGATCGGCCGCGGCGCCAAGGCAATCATCCTCGACAATGCCGGCGCCGACGCCACCGTCGCCGCCGTGCAGAAAGCCAAGGACGCCGGCGTTCCGTCCTTCCTGATCGACCGCGAGATCAACGCCACCGGCGTCGCCGTCGCGCAGATCGTCTCGAACAACTACCAGGGCGCCCAGCTCGGCGCGCAGGAGTTCGTCAAGCTGATGGGCGAGAAGGGCAATTTCGTCGAGCTGGTCGGCAAGGAATCCGACACCAATGCCGGCATCCGCTCCAAGGGCTACCACGATGTCATCGACGACTATCCGGACCTGAAGATGGTGGCGCAGCAGTCGGCCAACTGGAGCCAGACCGAGGCCTATTCCAAGATGGAATCGATCCTCCAGGCCAATCCTGACATCAAGGGCGTGATCTCCGGCAACGACACGATGGCGATGGGCGCCTATGCCGCGCTTGCCGCCGCCGGACGCAAAGACGTCATCGTCGTCGGCTTCGACGGGTCGAACGACGTGCGCGACTCGATCGCCTCAGGCGGCATCAAGGCCACCGTCCTGCAGCCGGCCTATGCGCAGGCGCAGATGGCAGTCGAGCAGGCCAACGACTTCATCAAGAACAAGAAGTCTCCGGCCGAGGAAAAGCAGCTGATGGACTGCGTCCTGATCAATGGCGACAATGCCGCGAAGCTGGAAACCTTCGCGCTCACCAACTGAGCCGGCGTGACATCAATCGCAAGGGACGAGCTTCCGGCTCGTCCCTTGCTTCCATTTTCCTGGGTGCCCTGACCGCCATGCCGAACAAGCCGACATGTTGAACAAGCAGACTTGGCCGATCCTTGCCGCGTCGATCGTTGGCATTAGCCTGACCGCCTGCAAGATCCTGCCGACACCGTCCGGGGACAACGGCGGCAATGCGCCAGCCTTCAATGCGGACAAGATGGTCGGGGATATCTGGGCTGCCAAGGTCGTGCCCTATCTCCAGCAGAAGGCCGGATCGTTTCCCGAGGTTCACGCCCTGGCGAAAGCCGATCCAGCGGCTGCCGGCGCCAAATACGGCAATCCAAAGAAGCAGGCGAATTCGCCGTGGACCTTCGCGGTTCGTCTTGAAGGCAAGGTGGTCGCCGCAAACACGCAATCGCGCGCGGCGACCATGGACGTTGATGCCGACGGCGACGGCAAGGCCGATGCACGGGTGCAGATCGGACCCGCGATGCGTGGCACCGCGCTGCGCGACAGTCTCGATTTCATCCAGTTCAACGATTTCACCAACCAGATCGACTTCGCCCAGTTCGGCAAGGCGTTTAACATCCATGCCGACAAGACAGTGCTTTCCAAGCTGCCGCGCGAAGCGCTGGAAGGCCGGAGCGTTAGGATTGTCGGCGCCTATGTCATGGGCAGCGGCCAGGACCTGCCGCTGGTGACGCCGGCGGAGGCAGAGATCGGGCCGAAGCCATGAATGCCGCCATCGATCATGATGTCATCCTGAAGCTGGAAGACGTCTCGAAGGTCTATTCGGGCACCGTCGCGGTCAAGCGCGCGAATTTCGAGGTGCGCAAGGGCGCGGTCAACGTGCTGGTCGGCGAGAACGGCGCCGGCAAATCGACGCTGATGAAGATCATCGCCGGCGTCGAACAGCCGACGCTCGGCCGCATTCTCCTGGAGGGCGAGGAGGTTTCCTTCTCGTCATCCGGCGACGCGGTGAACCGCGGCATCGGCATGGTGTTCCAGGAGCTTAACCTGTTCGGCAACCTGACGGTCGCCGAAAACATTTTCGCCACCCGCGAGATCACCAACCGGTTCCGCAAGATCGACAGCCGAGAACAGGAGCGCCGCGCGGCGGAATTCCTCGAGCGCCTGGAAGCCGGCATCCGGCCCGACATGCTGGTCGAGGACCTGCGCATCGGCCAGCAGCAGTTGGTCGAGATCGCCAAGGCGGTTTCGCTCGATGCGCGCATCCTGATCATGGACGAACCGACCTCGGCACTAAGTGCGGCGGAAGTCGAGATCCTGTTCAAGGTGATTGCCGATCTCAAGGCGCGCGGCGTTGCAATCGTCTACATCTCGCATCGGCTCGAGGAGCTGATCCGCATCGGCGACTACATCACCGTGCTGCGTGACGGGCGCATCACCGGCCAGGAGAAGATGAAAAACGTCGACACGCGATGGATCGTGCGGCAGATGATCGGCTCGGACGCCAAGGACTTCGCCAAGGCCGACGGCCATGTTCCAGGCGAAGAGATCTTCCGCGCCGAGGACATCTGCCTGCCGCGCGTGACCGGCGGGCTTGCGGTCGATCATGTCTCGCTGTCGCTGCGTGCCGGCGAGATCCTCGGCATCTATGGGCTGATGGGTGCCGGACGCAGCGAGCTGTTCGACTGCATCATGGGTCGCCACGGCCATGCCACCGGGGCGATCTTCATTGCCGGCAAGAAAGTGAAAGAACGTGATACGACGCGTCGCATCCGGCGCGGACTGGCGCTGATCCCCGAGGACCGCCAGCGCGAAGGGCTGGTGTCGATACTCTCCGTCGCCAGCAACCTGACGCTGGCCAGCCTGTCGCGGTTTGTGCGCCTGTTCCATATCAGCGGCGCCAAGGAAAACCAGGCGGTGACGCAGATGGTGCGGGAGCTGGCGATCAAGGTCGCCAATCCGGCGCAAGAGGTCTCGTCGCTGTCGGGCGGCAATCAGCAGAAGGTGGTGATCGGCAAGGCGCTGCTCACCGGACCGAAGGTGCTGCTGATGGACGAGCCGAGCCGCGGCATCGACGTTGGCGCCAAGGCCGACGTTTTTCGCACCATGCGCAAACTGTCCCGCGACGGACTGGGCATACTGTTCGCCACCTCCGATCTCGACGAGGTGATGGCGCTGTCCGACCGGATCGCGGTGATGAGCAATGGAAAACTGACCGGCATGTTCGATCGCGCCGAGGCGACGGAGGCGGCACTCGTCGCCGCATCGGCGCTTGGCCACGGACCGGTCCCGCACACGGAGAGCCCCGCCCATGACTGACATCCCGGCCAAGGCGGCTGTTGCCTCCGCCTCGAACGGCTCCGTCCTGCTGACGCTGATGAAGGCGAGGACGTTCATCGCATTGATCGCCGTCCTGATCTTCTTCTCGATCGCAGCACCCAATTTCCTGTCGGCGGCCAATCTGATCCTGATGTCGAAGCACGTGGCGCTGAACGCGTTCCTGGCCATGGGCATGACCTTCGTCATCATCACCGGAGGCATCGACCTGTCGGTCGGCTCGATCGTCGGTCTTTGCGGCATGGTCGCCGGCTATCTCGTGCTCAACGGCATCGACCTGCAGGTCGGCTACACGATCTATTTCAACGTCTTCGAGATAGCACTGATCACGCTGGCGGTCGGCATATTGATCGGCGCCGTCAATGGATTGCTGATCACCAGGCTGAACGTCGCCCCGTTCATCGCCACGCTCGGCGTGCTCTATGTCGCGCGCGGCCTGGCGCTGCTGTCGTCCGACGGCCGCACTTTCCCGAACCTCGTCGGCAAGCCCGATCTGGGCACGACGGGCTTCGGCTTCCTCGGCGCCGGCCGGCTGCTCGGCCTGCCGGTCTCGATATGGATTCTTGTCGTCGTAGCACTTGGGGCGGCCTATCTCGCCAAATACACCCCGCTCGGCCGCCACATCTTTGCCGTCGGCGGCAACGAGCGGGCGGCACGGATTTCGGGCGTCCGGGTCAATATGGTGAAG
Organism: Mesorhizobium sp. M6A.T.Cr.TU.014.01.1.1; assembly: GCF_004022765.1. Taxonomy (NCBI): domain Bacteria; kingdom Pseudomonadati; phylum Pseudomonadota; class Alphaproteobacteria; order Hyphomicrobiales; family Phyllobacteriaceae; genus Mesorhizobium; species Mesorhizobium sp. M6A.T.Cr.TU.014.01.1.1. The sequence goes on along the minus strand of NZ_RZPG01000027.1, from coordinate 64,365 downwards.
ATGTTCGTCTACATGTTCTCCGGTTTCTGCGCGGCGATCGTCGGCCTGATCATCTCGTCCGAACTGATGGCCTCGCACCCGGCGACCGGCGAAAGTTTCGAGCTCAACGCCATCGCAGCGGCGGTGCTCGGCGGCACCTCGATGTCGGGTGGCCGCGGCACGATCGGCGGCACCATCGTCGGCGCCTTCGTCATCGGCATCCTCTCCGACGGACTGGTCATGATGGGCGTAAGCTCGTTCTGGCAGATGGTCATCAAGGGCCTCGTCATCATCGTCGCCGTCGTCGTCGACCAGGCGCAGCGCCGGCTGCAACAGCGCGTCACGCTGATGCAGATGGCAAAGGCGGGCTGAGCGTGGCGGAACTGCGGGGAGCGCTGATCGGCTGCGGCTTCTTTGCCGTCAACCAGATGCACGCCTGGCGCGACATCGCCGGCGCCTCGATCGTCGCTATTTGCGATCGCGACCCGGAACGGCTCAAGGTCGTCGGCGACCAGTTCGGCATCACGCGGCGCTACACCGACGCGGCAGCACTTTTTGCCGGCGAAAGCCTGGATTTCGTCGATATCGCCACCACCGCGCCGAGCCATCGTCCGCTCGTCGAGATGGCAGCACGGCACCGCGTTCCGGCAATCTGCCAAAAACCGTTCGCGCCGACGCTTGCCGACGCCAAGGCCATGGTGAAGGCCTGCATTGACGCAGGCGTGCCGCTGATGGTGCACGAGAACTTTCGCTGGCAGTCACCCATCCAGGCGGTGCGTGCCGTGCTCGACAGCGGCGAAATCGGCACACCCTTCTTCGGACGGATCTCGTTCCGCTCGGCCTATGACGTGTTTTCCGGCCAGCCATATCTGGCAACGGGAAAGCGCTTCATCATCGAGGATCTTGGCATCCACATCCTCGACATTGCCCGCTTTCTGCTGGGCGACGTTTCGACGATCACGACACGCACCGCTCGCATTAATCCTGAGATCGCCGGCGAGGACGTCGCCACCATGCTGATGGACCACAAGAGCGGCGCAACGTCTGTGGTCGATTGCAGCTATGCGACCAAGCTCGCGACCGAGCCGTTTCCGCAGACGCTGGTCGAGATCGACGGCAGCGACGGCACGATCCGGCTTGCACAGGATTACCAGCTTGCCATCACCGGCAGGAACGGAACGGTGGTAAGCGACGTCTCGCCGCCGCTGCTGCCCTGGGCATCGCGGCCGTGGCACAACATACAGGAAAGTGTCGTCGCCATTCAAAAGCACTGGGTCGATTGTCTGGCGAAGGGAACCGACCCGGCAACCTCGGGTGCCGACAATCTTAGGACTTTGGCACTGGTCGAAGCCGCCTATGCCGGTGCTGCAAGCCGTGAACCGGTGCAGCTCGACGCTTTGCTGAGATGACCGCCGACGCCTTCCTCCTCTATGGCACGCGCGCGGTCGAGGCCGACCCTGTCAGGCTGCGCGCCGGCGCGCTCACCGCCGACTTCGCCAACGGCAATCTACGGACCATCCGCCATGGCGGCATCGAAGTGCTGCGTGCCATCGCCTATATCGTCAGGGATCGCGACTGGGGCACCTACGAGCCGGCGCTCACGGATTTAGTCATCGACCAGGGCTCCGATACTTTCACTGTCAGCTATTCGGCAAGTTATGTCGGACCGGAGGGAAGCCGGCTCGACTTTCGCGCGACGATCGAAGGTTCCGCCGACGGCCAGCTGGTTTTCGACGTGAGCGCGCTTCCCGAAAGCGATTTCGAGACCAATCGCTGCGGCTTCTGCATCCTGCATCCGATCGCCGGCCTGGCCGGCAGCCAGGTCACGGTCGAGCACACTGACGGCAGCATGGTGGAAACAAAGCTTCCCGACCTGATCGACCCTTGGCAGCCTTTCAAGGATTTGCGGGCGATCACCCATGAGGTCCGGCCCGGCGTCACCGCCGAATGCCGGATGGAAGGCGACGCGTTCGAGATGGAGGACCAGCGCAACTGGTCGGATGCGTCCTACAAGACCTACGTCCGGCCGCTCGCGCTGCCATGGCCCTACATGCTGCCTGCCGGCGAGATGCTGCGCCAGACGATCAGCCTGCGTGTGTCCGGTGACGGGAAAGTGCCGGCTGCCGCCGCAACCGCCGAGCCAATCCGCGTCGAGCTCGGCGAAGCCGGACCGGCGCTGCCGGATATCGGCGTGATCATCTACCCGGACGAGGTCGAGACGACGCTTGCAAACCTGCCGACACTGTCCGCGCTCGGCCCGCAACAGTTGATGTTCCATTATGATCCGACGCGCGGCCACGGCCTCGACGTTTTGCAGTACTACGCCAAGCTCGCCGCAGCCTATCCGGCCAAGACAACGCTCGAATGCGTCGTTTCCTGCGTCGGCGATCTCGACGCCGAGCTTTCAGGCGTCGCCGGCATGGTCCGCCAGGCCGGGCTGAAGCTCTCGGCCATTGCCGTCTCGCCTTCGGTCGACCGGCAGTCGACGCCGCCGGGCAGCGCATGGCCTGAATGCCCGCCGCTCGAAGATGTCTATGCCGCGGCGCGCCGCGCCTTTCCCGATATCCGCCTCGGCGGCGGCGTGTTCAGTTATTTCACCGAACTCAACCGCAAGCGCGTTCCCGCCGACTTGCTCGATTTCGTCACCCACTGCACCTGCCCGATCGTGCATGCCGCCGACGATCTCAGTGTCATGCAATCGCTGGAAGCGCTGCCTTTCATCGCCGCATCGGTGCGGGCGATCTTCGGTGCAAAGCCGTACCGGATCGGTCCTTCGACCATCGCCATGCGTCAAAATCCCTATGGCGGCGCGACCAAGGACAACCCTGGTGGCCAGCGCATCGCCATGGCCGACCGCGATCCACGCCACGCAGGCCAGTTCGCGGCGGCATGGACGATCGGCTATGCTGCGCGCGTCGCGCCGGCCGGACTGGAGATGCTCACGCTTTCCAGCTTCACCGGACCGTTCGGCGTGCTGGCGGCATCCGGGGAACCCGTCGGCGAAGGTGAACCCCGGCCGATCTTCGGGGCGATCAAGGGGCTGTGTGAACTGGCCGGCTTCAGACATGTGGCGGCGAGGACGAGCGATGAGACGCGGGTGCTCACGCTGGCAGCCCGTTCTGCCTCGGGCAAGACCGTCATATGGCTGGCGAACCTAACGGCGAGCGAAGTATCGGTTGATATTTCCGGGTTCGAACGACGCCACCTTGCGATGACGCCTTACGCGATCACCCGGATCGGGTGAAATCAGTTGCCGGAATTCATCACATAGAGCGCGCGCGAGCGTTCGAGGTGCTTGATCATCGCCTTCTCGGCGCCGTCCGCATCCTTCTGCTCGATGCGCCCGATGATCTCTTCATGCTCGGTTAGCGTGAACTTTTCCTTGCCGGTCCAGATCAGCATTTCGGTATGATATTCCTTCAGCCAGCCCAGCATCGCTTCGCTGACCGCAACATAGATCGGGTTGCCGGATATTGCCGCGATCTGGGTATGAAACTTCATGTCGGCCGATATGAAGGCCTCGGAATCGCCGCGAAAGCTCCGCTGTTCGGCAACGGTTGCCCGCAACCGCTGAACGTCCTCGGCAGTGGCTTTTTCTGCGGCTTCCCTGACCATGCCGCGCTCGAAGAAGATGCGCGCGTTCTTGAGGTGCTCCAGCGTGTCCTTCGACGACGACAGGATGATCTTGGCCGCGCCGTCGACCTGTTTGATGATCGACTTGGCGGTCAGCTGAAGCACTTTCGCCCGCTCGCCATGCGAGATCGCCACGAGACCCATATTGCTCAACGCCTGCATCGCTTCGCGGATCGCCGGCCTGCCGACCTCGAAGCGCTCCATCAGCTCGCGCTCCGACGGCATGTCATCGCCCGGCTGCAATTCGCCGCTGGTGATCAAGCGCTTCAGTCTCAAAAATACTTCGTCGGAAAGCTTGCGCCGGACGATCGGCTCCGAACGGTTCATCGTCGCGAATCACTCCTTTGACCGGTGTCTGTTTAGCATTGTCGCCACGATTCCCGGAATGCCTGCCCAAGCGGATATCGCTTGCAATACTTATGTACTCATTATACCAGATTTCAAAGATCAGGGAACTTTTTTCGAACTATGATCACCCTCACCTATCGCATCGAGACCTCGGCTAGCATCGAGGCGTTGGCGGACAAGATCGCCAGCGACCAGTCGACCGGAACCTTCGTCGCGCTGGCCGGCGAGACCGAAGAGCTCAAGGCGCGGGTAGCGGCGCGCGTCCTGGCGATACGGCCTCTGCCGGACGCCGATCGCCCGTCCCTTCCCGAAGCCGGCGACGGACCCTTCAAGCGCGCCGATGTCGACATCGCGTTTCCGCTCGATGCCATCGGCACCGACCTTTCGGCGCTGATGACCATCGCCATCGGTGGCGCCTTTTCGATCAAGGGCCTGTCCGGCATCCGCGTGGTCGACATGAAGTTGCCGGATGAGTATCGCGGCGCCCATCCGGGCCCGCAATTCGGCGTCGCCGGCAGCCGCCGGCTGACCGGCGTCACAGATCGCCCGATCATCGGGACGATCGTCAAGCCGGCGCTTGGATTGCGCCCGCACGAGACGGCCTCAATGGTGGATGAGCTGATCGCCGCCGGCGTCGATTTCATCAAGGACGACGAGAAGCTGATGAGCCCGGCCTATTCGCCTCTGTCGGAACGGGTCAAGGCAATCATGCCGCTCGTCCTCGACCACGAGCAGAAGACCGGCAAAAAGGTCATGTATGCTTTCGGCATCTCGCACGCCGACCCCGACGAGATGATGCGAAACCATGATCTGGTGGCGAAGGCCGGCGGCAATTGCGCGGTGGTCAACATCAATTCCGTCGGCTTCGGCGGCATGGCCTTCCTCAGAAAGCGCTCTAGCCTGGTGCTGCACGCTCACCGCAACGGCTGGGACATCCTCACCCGTCACCCGGGCCTCGGCATGGACTTCAAGGTCTGGCAGCAGTTCTGGCGGCTGCTCGGCGTCGATCAATTCCAGATCAATGGCATCGCCTCGAAATACTGGGAGCCGGACTGGTCATTCGTCGAATCCTTCAAGGCGGTGACCACGCCGATCTTTTCGGCTGATGATTGCGCACTGCCGGTGGCCGGCTCCGGCCAATGGGGCGGACAGGCCCCGGAAACCTTCGAGCGAACCGGCCGAACGGTCGATCTCCTTTACCTCTGCGGCGGCGGCATCGTCAGCCATCCGGACGGGCCGGGCGCCGGCGTCCGCGCCGTGCAGCAAGCCTGGCAGGCGGCGGTCGAGGGCATTCCGCTGGCGGAGTTCGCCCTGACCCATCCGGAACTGGCGCGGTCGATCGAAAAGTTCGGCGACGGCAAAGCGGCCTGAGCAAAGCGACGCCATGCAAAACCTGCTTCTCAGCTACTACGGCGACGACCTCACCGGCTCGACCGACGTCATGGAGGCGCTCGAGCTCGGCGGTGTGCCGACCGTGCTGTTCATGCGCCAGCCGGACGAGACCCTGCTTTCGCAGTTCAGGCATTGCCGTGCCATCGGCCTGGCCGGCACCAGCCGAAGCGAGACGCCGCAGTGGATGGACACGCATCTGCAGGGCTCCTTCGCCTGGCTGAAGACCCTGGACGCCGAGATCTGCCACTACAAGATCTGCTCGACTTTCGATTCCAGCCCGGCGATCGGCAGCATCGGCCGCGCCATCGAGATCGGCTGCTCGGTGTTCAGCCAAGACAGCGTGCCGCTGGTGGTTGGCGCGCCGCAGCTCAAGCGCTACACCGCCTTCGGTCATCTGTTTGCGGCCTACCGCGACAAATTTTTCCGCATCGATCGCCATCCCGTGATGAGCCGCCACCCGACCACGCCGATGGATGAGTCCGACCTGCTGATCCATCTGTCGCGCCAGACGGATCTCACCTCAGGGCTGGTCGATCTCGCGACGCTGCAGTCGGCGTTCCGCTCGGCAGCGTTCGATCGCTTGCTCGCCGACGGCATCAACATCGTGCTTTTGGATGTCGATAGCCTGGAAACTCAGGCGCTTGCCGGCAAGGAGATATGGCGCGTTCGCAGGCCTGGCGGCACTTTCGTCGTCGGCTCTTCGGGCATCGAATATGCGCTGCTGGCTGAATGGGCGTCTGACGGGATTGTCCGTGCCGAGCCCGGCTTTTCGCCCCCGGGTGCGGCCGACCGGATCGCGGTGGTCTCGGGCAGTTGCTCGCCGACAACGGAGCGGCAGATACGGCATGCTTTGACGGACGGTTTCGACGGGATCGAGGTGGATCCTATCGAACTGGTTTCCGAAGCCTCCGGCGACGCGATTGCGCGCGCGGTCTTCACCGGACGCGCCAGCCTGGAAGCCGGGCGCAGCGTCGTCCTCTATACGGCGCTTGGACCAACAGCCGACCGTGGCGCCGAAATCGACCGGCAGGAAGGCGCCCGCCATAAGCTTGGCCGCGGCCTCGGCGAACTTCTTCGCAAGCTGACGATCGAGCAGAAATTGCAGCGCGTGGTCATCGCCGGCGGCGACACGTCGAGCCACGCACTCGGCCAGATGGGCGTCGATGCGCTGACGGTGCGGATGCCGCTGCCCGCCTCGCCGGGCTCGCCGCTTTGCGTCGCCCACTCTCGCGTCAAGGCAATCGAAGGACTGGAGGTCGCTCTCAAGGGCGGGCAGGTCGGAACCGATCGCTATTTCTGCGCCATCCGCGATGGGCTCGGCGGTTGACAGAAGGCGCGCTGGATTTGACCGATCTCACGACTTCTTGAACACTGCCCGGTTACCAACGCGCGATGCCTGTCCCACATAAACCGCCATATGCGTAGCGGCGGGGCGGCGCACAACGCTCAATCCGGGGCTGGCCACGGCTCCGCGAGTGAACCAGCGGGATGCCGCGATGTCATTCAGACCGTTGCTTGGTGACGGACGGGTTCGGAGCCAGGAAGAGACGTCGGAGCCCCTGCAAACCGCGTCATGGGGTAGCTCCTCGATCGTTTTCGACAATCGGCGATGGGCATGCCGGGAGGCGGAGCTCCGCTGGACAGCCCCTCATCATCTGATCGTGCTGACCGAAGAAGGCGGAACGTCCCACACATCTATCCGGCACGAGGCAAGATCCCTCTACGACGGGATGGACCGGCCCGGAGCCCTCACCTTCGTCCCCGCAGGCGCGGAGCGGCTCGGCTTCTATCGCGATGTAAACCTCTCCTACTCAGCCTTGTGGATCGATCCCGATATCGGGCTTCCCGGATGCGAACGCCTGAGAGACCTGCCGATCCTGGTGAACAAGAAAGACGTAGTCGTCGCCACGCTTCTGAGTTCGCTTCGCGACGAGATGGCACTCGGCCACAAGCCGGACACTGCCTATGTCGAGCATCTGGTCGCCCTCGTCAGCCTCCGCGTGGCCAACCTGAACCGGGAGCAACACCCGCCTATACGTCACGGCTGTCTCAGCCGTCGGGCGCTTGGTCGAGTTCGGGCTTATATCGATGCACATATGAACTCCGACATTTCGCTAAGCGAGCTGGCAGCCGTCGCGGGAATGGCCGTCGACAGTTTTGCGCGCCGATTCAAAGCGACGACCGGCCTTGCGCCCTATGCCTATGTGATCGAGGAACGCGTGCGGCGAGCCGAGATGCTGCTGCGCGAAACGGGTTTGTCGATCGGTACCATTGCCTTTCGCCTCGGCTTTTCAAGCCAGAGCCACTTCACCACGACCTTCCGGCGCCTCAGGGGCATGACGCCTCGGGTCTATCGGGTGAATTCTTCTCCGGAATTCTGACATTGCCGCCGATTTCTTGAAAGAAAGCCGCCGCGCGCATCCCCAGCTCCAGTGTCGACGGGTGACAGAACTGCGACTGGGAGATCATGCATGGCCAAAACAGACAACAGGAGCGGGCCGACGCGTCGAACGGTGCTGGAGGGCGGGGTGGCGACCGGCGTGCTCCTGGCTACCGGTATACCGGTCGACGCAGAGCCGGCCGACACCGTCACGGCGGTCGCCTCTCCGACGCCGGTACCGACGATGCCGATGTCCCTACGGATCAACGCTAGGGATCTTGCCGTCGAGCTCGACCCGCGGACGACGCTGCTCGATGCGCTGCGCAACCATCTCGGCCTCACCGGCTCGAAGAAAGGCTGCGACCACGGCCAGTGCGGCGCATGCACGGTGCTCGTCGATGGGCGCCGGATCAATTCCTGCCTGACGCTTGCCGCAATGCATGAGGGCGACGAGATCACCACGGTCGAGGGCCTTGCCGAGGGTGACCGGCTGCATCCGGTGCAGGCCGCCTTCGTCGCCCGCGATGGTTTCCAGTGCGGCTACTGCACGCCGGGCCAGATCTGCTCCGCTGTCGGCATGCTGGGCGAGGCCAAGGCCGGCTGGCCGAGCCATGCGAGCGCCGACGTAGCGGCGGCTTCCGTCGCTCTCACCGATGCCGAGATCCGCGAGCGGATGAGCGGCAACATCTGCCGTTGTGCCGCTTATCCGAACATTGTCGCTGCAATCCGCGACGCGGCAGAGGAGGCGTGAGCAATGCAATCCTTCACTTATGAACGTGCGGCAAGTGCCGAGCAGGCGGCCGCCGCGGTCGCGGCTCGGCCGGACGCCAAGTTCATCAGCGGCGGCACCAACCTGCTCGACCTGATGAAGCTCGAGATCGAGCGCCCAGCGCATCTCGTCGACATCAGCCGGCTGCCGCTCGATCGGATCGAGGAGACGGCGGAAGGCGGACTTCGGGTCGGCGCCCAGGTCCGCAACAGCGATCTCGCCGCCGATCCGCGGGTGAGATCACGCTACCCGATGCTCACGCAAGCGCTGCTGGCGGGAGCGTCCGGCCAGATACGCAACAAGGCCTCGACCAGCGGCAATCTCCTGCAGCGCACGCGCTGCCCCTATTTCTACGACCGCAACATGCCTTGCAACAAGCGCGAGCAGGGCTCAGGCTGCGCGGCGCTTCAGGGCTTCAACCGTATGCATGCCGTGCTCGGCGCGAGCGAAGCCTGCATCGCGGTCCATTCCTCGGATATGGCGGTGGCCATGTCCGGGCTCGACGCCATGATCGAGACCATATCGCCCGGCGGCGAGACCCGCACGATCCCGATCGGTGATTTCCATCGATTGCCCGAGGCGACGCCCCATGTCGAGACCGTGCTCGGCCACGGCGAGATGATCGCCGCGGTCACCCTGCCGTCCCCGCCGCCCGGCCGGCAGGTTTACCGCAAGGTGCGCGACCGTGCCTCCTACGCCTTCGCGCTGGTGTCGGTGGCGGCAATCGTCGAGACGAGGGGCGATCGTATCCGAAGCGCGCGAATCGCCATGGGCGGCGTGGCCGCGAAGCCCTGGCGCGCGACGGAGGCGGAGCGGACGCTCGCAGGAGCGGCGGCGTCCGACGGCGCCTTTACCGACGCAGCCGAAGCCGCGCTCGCCGGAGCCGTCGGGCATGGCGGCAATGATTTCAAGATCCCGCTGGCGAAACGGACGATGCGGCACACGCTCGCTGCTGCCGCCGAGAGTGCGTGAGGTGACACGATGACAGAGACGAAGACCAGCGAGAACCGTCCTTCCGAACCACGCAATGGCGTCATCGGGCGGCCGATCGACCGCATCGACGGTCCGCTCAAAGTGAGAGGCGGTGCCACCTACGCCTACGAGAATGCGCTGGATGGTACAGCCTATGGCTATATTCTCGGCGCCGCCGTCGCCAAGGGGCGCATCGCCGAGATCGACACGGCCGAAGCCGAACGGGCGCCGGCAGTGCTGCTCGTCATGACGCACCGGAATGCGCCGGCCCAGCCGGATTTCGGCCCGGCGGTCACGCCGACCGTGCCGGAGGTCTTCACACGCGCCCGGCCCGCGCTCAACAGCGAGCGGGTGCGATATTACGACGAGCCCGTCGCGCTTGTTGTCGCGGAGACGTTCGAGGCGGCCCGCGCTGCTGCGGGCCTCATCAAAGTGCGCTACGACGAGGCGCCGGGCGTCTATGATTTACCGGGACATAAGGCCGACGCCTACGCACCAAAACGGACCAATGCCGGCTTCGAGACCGACAGCGTGATTGGCGATTTCGAGAGCGCCTTTGCGGCGGCTCCGGTCAAGATCGATGCTACTTACCGGACCCCCTTCGAACATCACAATCCGATGGAGCCCCATGCGACGCTCGCCGCCTGGTCAGGCAACGAGCTGACGATCCATACATCGGCGCAGACTTTAGCGAACTTCCGGGCGGGAGTCGCCAGCACGCTTCGCATCCCGCCCGAGCGTGTGCGCATCGTGAGCCCCTTCATCGGCGGAGGCTTCGGCTCCAAGCTGATTGCCCATGCCGATACGATCCTGGCCGCGCTTGCAGCGCAGGTTCTGAAGCGTCCCGTGAAGATTGCGCTGACGCGACAACAGATGTTCGCCAATGCCGGTCACCGCGCAGAGATGATCCAACAGGTACGTCTCGGCACGGACACCGACGGGCGGCTCACCGGGATCGCGCACGATGTCTGGTCCGCAACATCCAGCTTCGAGGAGTACTGCGAGCAAACGGCAGTTTTTGCCCGCTCGCTCTATGCGGCGCCGAACCGTGTCACCCGTCATCGCCTGGTTCCGCTGGATATCAACCGCGGCGAATGGATGCGCTCGCCCGGCGAGGCGCCCGGCATGCTGGCTTTTGAATGCGCCGTGGATGAGCTCGCCGAGCGGCTCGGCCTGGACCCGATCGAACTCAGGATCCGTAACGAACCGGCACAGGATCCCGAGCGCGGCGTGCCGTTCTCCACCCGCAATCTCGTCGCCTGCATGAAAGAAGGCGCCCGCCGTTTCGGTTGGGAGCGGAGAAACCCGACACCGGGCCGCACCCGAGAGGGCCGGAAGCTCATCGGCTACGGCATGGCGGCGGCGATCCGTCCTAACTACATCGGCGCGGCGACGGCGCGGGTTGCGATCGACCGGGACGGTCGGGTGACGGTGCGGCTCGACATGACCGACATTGGGACCGGCAGCTATACGATCCTGACCCAGATCGCCGCGGAGAGCCTCGGCCTGCCGATCTCGTCCATCAAAGTGGAACTCGGCGACAGCCGCTTCCCGCGTACCGCCGGCTCCGGCGGTTCCTGGGGCGCGGCGAGCGCGGGTTCGGCGCTGCATAACGCCTGCAACGCTCTCAAGGAACGCATCCTGGAGGCGGCGCAGGCGAGCGAAGCCTCGCCGTTGCGCGGCGCGAATGCCACCGAGGCAAGTTTTGCCGACAGCGAGGTCAGGGTCGGCCAGCGGTCGGCAAGCCTGGCCGACCTCATCGGGAGGATCGCTCCCGACGGGTTTGAGGCCGAAGGTTCCGTGGCCGCGGGCGCTGCCACCGGGTCGTACAAGGCTTACTCGCAGCATTCCTATGGAGCGCATTTCGGCGAGGTCGCTGTCGATTGCGATACCGGTGAGATCCGCATGCGCCGGATGCTGGCTGTGATGGGCGCGGGCCGTATCCTCAACGCCAAGACCGCGCGCTCGCAAATCATCGGCGGCATGACCTGGGGGATCGGTGCAGCGCTGATGGAGCAGACGGTGCTTGACCCGCGCTACGGCCACTTCGTCAATCACGATCTTGCCGAGTATCATGTCCCGATCAACGGCGACGTCCCCGAGATGGAGGTCGTCTTCCTCGAGGAACATGACGACAAGGCCAATCCACTTGGCGCGAAGGGTCTCGGCGAGCTCGGCGTCTGCGGTGCGGGGGCTGCTGTCGCCAACGCCATTTACAACGCGGCCGGCGTGCGAGTGCGTGAATTTCCCATCACCTTGGACAAGGTGCTGCCTGCCTTGCCCGTGATCGCCATTTGACGCTGCAGGTTGCCCTCCTCCTTGCCCTCAAGTGACCAGGTCGGAACGCAGGGCTATCGCAGGTGGAAGGCCGAGGCTTTCGCTCTACGATGTACCCCCACCCCTAACCCCTCCCCACAGGAGGGAGGGAGACTTCCGTTGGCGCTGACCTCGGCAAATTATCTGCCTTTCGGCGCTAACGGGAAAGTACAGGTGCGCGGCAGCGTTCCCTCCCCCTTGTGGTCCCCTTGTGGGGAGGGTTAGGGTGGGGGTCCATCTTCGCAAGAATCCAAATGCGATTGCCCTGGAACGGATCGCTATTTCTGCGCCATCCGCGACGACGTCTGTGGTTGACAGCGCTGTCCGCCCCTTCCATACAAACATCGTCAATGTTCTCAGGGCGGGGTGAAAGTCCCCACCGGCGGTAAGGGTTTCGGCCCAAGCCCGCGAGCGCTTTCCGGTTAGCCGGAGGGGTCAGCAGATCCGGTGTGATTCCGGAGCCGACGGTCACAGTCCGGATGGAAGAGAACGAACGGAAGACGGTCCGCTTTCGCGGTTCGGATTCCGTATCGTGCGTCCTGATTCTGGTTCGAAACGGAAGGATGGACCCATGAATCAGCATTCCCAGAAAGACTATGAAACGATCCGCGTTGCCGTCATTCGTGCGCGCTGGCACGCCGACATCGTCGACCAGTGCGTCGAGGCGTTCCAGGCCGAACTTGCGGTTCTTGGAGAGAAACGCTTTGCCGTCGATGTCTTCGATGTGCCGGGCGCCTATGAGATTCCTCTGCATGCAAAGACGCTTGCCGAGACCGGTCGCTATGCAGCGATCCTCGGTGCGGCCTTTGTCGTCAATGGCGGCATCTACCGGCATGAATTCGTGGCGAGCGCTGTCATCGACGGCATGATGAACGTGCAATTGTCGACCGGCGTGCCGGTGCTTTCGGCGGTGCTCACCCCGCACAACTACCATGACAGCGCGGACCACCACCGCTTCTTCTTCGAGCACTTCCAGGTCAAGGGCAAAGAGGCAGCCAATGCCTGTGTTCAGATCCTGGCCGCGCGCGAACGCATCGCCGCGTGAAATGTCCGTTCCCGGGTGGAAATCCCGGTAACACGCTGTACTATCTGCGAAAATACCGAAATCGGGAGGATGCAGGTGCAGACCAAGAAGATCATCAATGACGGCAACCGCACCGTCGACGAGATGCTGGAAGGCATCCTGGCCGCGCATCCCCGCCATCTCACAAGCGCTGAGGGAAGTCCGCGCTCCATCATCGCCCGTGATGGACCGCGGGACGGCAAGGTTGGCCTCGTCATCGGCGGCGGCTCGGGCCACGAGCCGACCTTCCTCGGTTTCGTCGGCAAGGGGCTGGCCGACGCGGCGGCGATCGGCAATGTCTTCGCCTCGCCGCCGCCGGACCCGATCCTCGAATGCGCCAAGGCGGCCAGCGGCGGTGCTGGCGTGCTGTTCATGTATGGCAACTATGCCGGCGACGTGATGAATTTCGACATGGCCGCAGAGATGGCGGCGATGGATGACATCGAGGTGCGCACCGTGCTGACCACTGACGACGTGGCATCGGCGCCGCGTGACCAGCGGCAAAAGCGGCGCGGCGTTGCCGGCAATTTCTTCATCTTCAAGGCTGCCGGTGCCGCCTGCGACCGGATGCTCTCATTCGATGAATGCGAGCGCATCGCCCGGAAGGCGAACGACCATACTTTCACCATGGGGGTGGCGCTGTCGCCCTGTTCGCTGCCGCAGACCCGCCGGCCGAATTTCGAGATCGGGCCGGACGAGATGGAGATCGGCATGGGCATTCATGGCGAGCCGGGCATTGCGCGGGGAAAACTGAAAACAGCCGACGAGATCACCGACGAGATGCTGGACAAGATCCTCGACGAGATGGCGCCGGCGCGTGGCGACAAGGTCGCCGTGCTCGTCAACTCGCTCGGCTCGACGCCGCTGATGGAACTCTACATTATGAACCGGCGGGTCAAGCACAGGCTCGATGACATCGGCGCGTCAATTCACGCGACCTGGGTCGGCAATTATTGCACCTCGCTCGAAATGGCCGGCGCCTCGGTGACGCTGATGCATCTCGACGACGAATTGCAGACGATGCTCGACCATCCTTGCGACTGCGCCATGTTCCGCGCCGGCTGAAAGCAGCATTCATGACATCCATCGACACAGCCGGCTTGAAAACTATGTTCGATGCGATCGCGGTGGCAATCGAAGCCGACAAGGACAGGCTCTGCCAATTAGACGGTGTCATCGGCGACGCCGATCATGGCATCGCCATGGCGCTCGGCTTTGGCGCAGTGCGCGATGCGCTCGCTTTGCTGGACCTCGCGGCGACCGAGCCGACAGCTCTCCTCAACACCGCCGCGAAATCGTTCCTCAACGCCGTCGGCGCTTCGTCAGGTCCGCTCTATGCGACGGCCTTCATGCGTGGTGCGGCTGCCGTCAAAGGCAAGACGACCTTGGCGGGTGCCGATTTCATCGCCCTGTTCCAGGCGATGGCGCAAGGCATCCAGGATCGCGGCAAGGCCGAGATCGGCGAGAAGACGATGGTCGACGCCTGGCTGCCGGCGGCGCAAGCAGCGGCGGCCGCGCATGCCTCAGGCAAGACCCTGTCCGAAAGTCTCGCAGCGGCGCTTCAAGCAGCCGAACGGGGCGCCGAGGCGACCAAGGAGATGATCGCCGCGAAGGGCCGCTCGTCGCGGCTCGGCGAGCGATCGCTCGGGCATATGGACCCCGGCGCCGCATCGGCCGTCACCGTGATTGGCGCGATGCGGAAAAGCCTAGGTTAGAGCAATTCCAGGAAAAGTGTGAAACGGTTTTCCGTCCGGAATTGCTCAAAAACAAAGAGATAGAGCGGTTCGGCGTTTCCGTGAAACGATGAAGCGCTCTAGCCCAGCTTCGCCGCGTCGAGCCTGTCGATCGCCTGGACATTGCCGGCCGATGGTCCCTTTTCGTCGAACTCCGATGCGAGCCAGGCGTCGACGATCGACTTGGCCAGTTCCGGGCCGATGACGCGGGCGCCCATGGTGATGATCTGGGCATTGTTGGATTTCGCGGCGCGCTCCGCCGAATAGGTGTCGTGGGTGAGTGCGGCGCGAATGCCGGGCACCTTGTTGGCCGAGATCGAAACGCCGATGCCGGTGCCGCAAAACAGGATGCCGCGATCGTTCTCGCCGTCGAGAATGGTCTGAGCGAGCTTCTGCGACAGGTCGGCATAGTAGCCGGCCTGGCTGAGGTCGCTGACGGCGAGGCCGGGTTTGGTGGCGAGATGCGCGGCGATGACGTCGAGCAGCGGCTTGCCGGCGCTGTCGGCTCCAATGGCTATTTTCATGGTCGTGTCCTTTCCTGACTGAATGCTTTTTAGATTGGTTCAGATCGCCGCCGAGGCGCGCCCGAGGATGTCGATATAGCCTTCCGCCTGCCAGGCCGAGCGGCCAATGAACAGCCCGTCGATATGCGGCTGGCCGATCAACTCGGCGGCATTTTGCGGATTGACGCTGCCGCCATAAAGCACCAGCGGCATGGCCGGCAGGAGATCGCCGGCGATCTTCTTGATCAGCGCCTGCTGCCTATCGGCATAGTCCGCACTTGCCGGAATGCCCTTGTCGCCGATCGCCCAGACCGGCTCGTAAGCAAACAGGATCGTCGCCGCCTTTGCCTGGCCTTCGAGGTATTGCAGCGCGCCATGCACCTGCAAGGCCAGCACCGCATCGGCCTGGCCGCTGTTGCGTTGCGCCAATGTCTCACCAACGCAGATGAGCGGCACCAACCCGTGCTTCACCGCCGCCGCGGTCTTGAGGCCGACCGCCTTGTCGGTCTCGCCGAAATGCTCGCGCCGTTCGCTATGGCCGAGCTCGACGAGGTCGAGCCCGCAATCCGTCAGCATCACCGGCGAGACCTCGCCGGTCCAGGCTCCGGCGTCGGCCCAATGCATGTTCTGGGCGCCGACCTTGACCCGCGTCGAGGCCAACGCCTTCTTGACCTCGCGGACCGCCGTGAAGGGCGGGATGACGAAGGGTTGGATGCGGTCATCGAAACCGGGGACGAACCCCGCCAGCGCCTTGGCGAATTCAGTCGCCTCTGCAAGCGTCTTGTTCATTTTCCAGCTTGTGCCGACCCAGTAAACCATGCGTCCTCCTTCTAGAGCCTGTTCCATCCCGCGTAGCGGATGGGGCTCTATCTTCTTCTTTGACCATGATCTTTTCCGAAAACCGGTTCCCACTTTTCGGGATCATGGTCTAGTCCTTCTCGACCAGTGTTAGCGAAACGCCGGCGCCATCCAACACCTCGCGCATCTGGGGTTCCAGTTCGCGACCTGTGAAGACGGCGTCGAACGCCTTGAGATCGGTCAGGAAATGCAGCGCCGTGCGGCCGAACTTACCGTGATCGACCAGCAGATATTTACGCGCGGCGGCGGCCATCATCAGCCGCTTGGTATGGACCACTTCCTGGTCCTGGTGGAAGGCGGAAGCGCCGTGGATAGCCGACGACGACAGGAAGGCCACATCGGCGCGCAACGATCTCAACGTGTCCTCGGCAAGCAGGCCGAAGAAACCGTGAAACTTCTTGCTGTACTGGCCACCGAGCGCGATCAGGGTGATCCCGCCAACGCCTGCCAGATCCTGTATGACGGCCAGATTGTTTGAGATCACCGTCAGCGGGCGGAGATCCGCAAGGTGGCGCGCAATGCCGCCGGCGGTCGAGCCGTCGTCGATGATCACCGTCTGGCCCGGCTCGATCATCGCCACCGCGGCAGCCGCCAGGCGCTGCTTCTCCTCACCGGCCTGCTTCTGACGGTAGCGGAAATCGCTTTCGAACAGGCCGCTCGGCTGGATCGAGGCACCGCCGCGCACCTTGCGCAGGAAGCCGCTTTCCTCGAGTTCGTCGAGGTCGCGATGGACGGTCATCTTCGATACACCGAAGCGCGTGGCAAGGTCATCGACGCTGGCCGTGCCAGTATCCATCAGAAAATCCATGATGCCTTGCCGCCGGCCGTCGCTCTTCATTGTCCAGCCTGTTCCCTGAATCCGGCTCGTTGCGAGTCCACCGTGGCGGAAACGCCGAGCCACAGCCATTATAACAGAGTAAATCGCATATGCGTCAGATTTTTTGTGATAATGTTACATTTCTTTGGGATATTATTCGCTTTGATTGCTGTCTTGTAACAAGAATTGCTCCCGGCGGCATGGCCAAAGGTTGCGGTTCTCTGGAAATCCGGCCAGAAGCATCAGTGGGCTGAACGACGACCGGACGGCTCGCAACCATAGGCTTGAAACCAAATACGGGAGACTATTGGGTGGCTCGCATCACATTGAGACAATTGCTCGACCATGCCGCCGAACACGGCTATGGCGTGCCTGCGTTCAACATGAACAATATGGAACAGGGCCTCGCCATCATGGAGGCCGCCGAGGAGACCAAATCGCCTGTCATTCTGCAGGCGAGCCGCGGGGCCCGTGCCTATGCCAACGACGTCGTGCTGGCCAAGCTGATCGATGCGCTGGTCGAGATCCATCCCGACATCCCGGTCTGCATGCATCTCGACCACGGCAACAACGAAGCGACCTGCGTGACCGCGATCCAGTATGGCTTCACCTCGGTGATGATGGACGGGTCGCTGAAGGAAGACGGCAAGACGCCGGCAGACTACGACTATAATTCGGGCATCACGCGCCGCGTGGTCGACATGGCGCACTGGGGCGGCGTGTCTGTGGAAGGCGAGATCGGCGTTCTCGGCTCCCTGGAGATGGGCGGCGGCGAACAGGAAGACGGCCACGGCGTCGAGGGCGCCGTCAGCCATGACCAGTTGCTGACCGATCCGGAGCAGGCGGTGCAGTTCGTCAAGGACACGCATGTCGATGCGCTGGCCGTCGCCATGGGCACCAGCCACGGCGCCTACAAGTTCTCGCGCAAGCCGGACGGCGCGGTTCTGGCCATGAACGTGATCGAGGAGATCCATCGCCGGCTGCCGAACATGCACTTGGTCATGCACGGCTCGTCCTCGGTGCCGGAAGAGCTGCAGGAGATCATCAACAAATATGGCGGCCAGATGAAGCCGACCTGGGGCGTGCCGGTCGAGGAGATCCAGCGCGGCATCAAGCACGGCGTGCGCAAGATCAACATCGACACCGACAACCGCATGGCGTTGACCGGCGCGATCCGCAAGGTGCTGACCGAGAACCCGAGCGAATTCGATCCGCGCAAATATCTGACGCCGGCAATGGCCGCGATGAGGAAGCTGTGCAAGGAGCGCTTCGAGCAATTCGGCACCGCCGGCAACGCGCCGAAGATCAAGCCGCTGCCAGTCTCGGAAATGGCCAAGCGCTACAAGTCGGGCAGCCTCGATCCGAAATTCGGCTGACGTATTCTGGTTCTGAACAGGAGCCGCATCGGCTCCTGTTCATCTATCCCGCTTTCGGCAGGAGAGCGGCTCTGCCGGTCTCGATAAACGGCGCCCAGTAGTCGACCGACTCGCGTATCATGGCGACGACCTGATGGTCGACCGGCTCGCGTTCGCGAAACGACAATTCCAGGCAGATCTCGTTGTCGACGCCGCCGCCGCGGCGAACCGTCTCCAGGAATTTTTCCGGTGTGATGCGGCCGTCCTTGTTGTAGGCGGCAATGAACGGCCAATGACCGCCCTTATTCATCGAAGACTGCTTGATGTGGATGATCGGCGATACTTTGGGAAACGCTTCGGCCCAGGCATAGGGATCGATGTCGTCCGGATTGCTCGACGTGACGTCGCCATGGTCGATATCGACCATCATCTCCATCGGGATGGCCATGCCGGCTGCTTCGATCTCGTTTTGCAGGGCCCGGCAGCTCTCGATCGTGTGGCCGAATTCACGGCCGACCGACATCGGCTCCCAGAAGAGGTAGCTCAAACCGGCCGCCTTGGCATGCTCGGCGACCTCGCGCCAGCATTCCAGCGCGATGTCGAAAAGCCGCGCGCGACGCTCCGGATTGTCGAAATCCCTGTGCGTGAAGATCGCAAACTGCGTGCCCATGCCGCTGGCGCCGAGCTCGGCGGAAATATCGGCAAAGGTCTTGAACCAATCGACATAGTAGCGGCGCACATCGGCGTCAGGGTGGCCGAAATGATTGAGCCTGCCGTAGGGGCCGGTCATCCCCGACGTCACGCGCACGCCGGTGCGGTCGAGCGCGGCGCGGAACAGGCGGAGGAATTTCGAGATCGTCGCCGCCGGCCAGCCGGGATTGACGAATTCATGCGTCAGCTGCACGTCCCTGATGCCGATGTCGTAAGCGATCGCATCGATCAGATCGTCCGGTTCGGCAAAGCGATTGACCAGCGGATTGGTGTTGAGGGAAAGCGTAAAGGCCATCAGCTTGCTTTCACCAGCCGGCTCGCGCACCAGTCTTCGAAAGTGGCTCTTTCTGCGGCGGACAGATGCAGACCGTGCTTGGTGCGCCGTTCGAGAATATCGGCTGATGTCAGCGCCCATTCGTGCTCGAACAAATAATTGGCTTCGCGTTCGAAGAAATCCTTACCGAAGCACCGCCCCAGGTCGGTGAGCGACTGGGCCGCACCGACCAGAACCCGCGTCCTGGTGCCGTAGAGCCGGCCATAGTGCTTGACCAGCGACGCCGGCATCCAGGGATATTCGCGGCCGAGATCGCCGAGAAACTGCTCGAAGTCGGCGTTGGCGATATCGCCACCCGGCAGATAGCTTTTCGACGTCCATGGCTTGCCCATTTTCGGAAAGAACGGGGCGATCTTGTCCAGCGCGTGCTCGGCCAATTTGCGGAAGGTGGTGATCTTGCCGCCGAAGACGGAGAGCAGCGGCCCCTGTCCGGCCGAGGCGTCGAGCTCGAAAATATAGTCGCGCGTCACCGCGCTCGGATTGTCGGCGTTATCGTCATAGAGCGGCCTGACGCCCGAAAACGAGTAAATGACATCGCTGCGGGCAAGCCCGCGTTTGAAGTAGCGGTTGACCACCTTGATCAGGTAGTCGACCTCGCTGGCATCCGCCGCTACGTCTTCCGGCCGCCCATCATAGGGAATGTCGGTGGTGCCGATCAGCGCCAGATCGATCTGGTAAGGATTGATGAAGATAACGCGCTTGTCGCTGTTCTGGACGAGATAGGCCTGCCGCCCTTCCCAGAATTTCGGCACGACGATGTGGCTGCCCTTGACCAGGCGCACGTTCCGCTTGGAATTCTGGCCGGCCACGCGGTTGATGATATCGTTGACCCACGGCCCGGCGGCGTTGATCAGCGCCCGCGCCCGAACCGTGGTCCTGACGCCGGTTCGGCTGTCGCGCATCTCGACCGACCACAGGTCGTTTTCACGGCGGGCGGCGGTGCAGGCGGTTCGCGTAAAGACCTTGGCTCCGCGCTCCGCCGCATCGAGCGCATTGATGATGACGAGACGGGCGTCGTCGACCCAGCAGTCGGAATATTCGAAACCGCGCTTGAACGCGTCCTTGATCGGCGCGCCTTCGGGCGCGGTGCGCAGGTTGAGCGTTCGGGTGCCCGGCAGCCGCTTGCGGCCGCCGAGATGATCGTAGAGGAACAGGCCGAGCCGGACCAGCCAGGCCGGCCGGTCGTCAGGGCTGTGCGGCAGCACGAAGCGCATCGGCCAGATGATGTGGGGAGCGGATTCGAGCAGCACTTCGCGCTCGATCAACGCCTCGCGCACCAGCCGGAACTCGTAATATTCGAGATAGCGCAGGCCGCCATGGACGAGCTTTCCGGATCGCGAACTGGTGCCTTCGGCAAGATCGTCTTTTTCGCATAGAATGACGGAAAGGCCGCGGCCGGCTGCGTCGCGCGCGATGCCGGCGCCGTTGACGCCGCCGCCGATGACGAAGAGATCGACGATTTCAGTGGCGCCGCTCATCTCGCCGGGTCCTCTATGCCTAGATTTGCTTTCATGGCTGCCGCAACCTCAGCATGGGTTGACCGGCGGAAGGCCGGCGATGTAGCGGCGCACCTCTTCGGCGGCTTGCTCGGCCGCATAGGTCACCGTGCGCACCGAGGCACCGGCGATATGCGGCGTCAACGTGACGTTCGGAAGCTGCAGCAGCGGCCAGTCGGCAGGCACCGGCTCGACCGCGAACGTCTCCAGCATGGCGCTGCCGATGTGTCCCGAGACGAGAGCATCGTAAAGTGCGTCGTAGTCGACCAGCGGCCCGCGCGCGGTGTTGATGAAGATCACCCCCGGCTTCATCCGCGCGATGGTGTCCTTGTTGATCAGCCCGCGGGTCTCCTCGGTTACTCGGGAATGAAGCGTGACCACATCGGAGCGGGACAGGAGATCGTCGAGCGCGACCAGTTCAACGCCGGCATTGCGGTCTTCGGCGCTCAACTGCACATAGGGATCGGACACCAAAATTCGGCAACCGAAGGCGCGCAAAAGGCGGACCAGTCGGGTGCCGATGTTGCCGTAGCCGATGACGCCGACGGTCATTTCGTTGAGCTCACGGCCGGTGCGATCGGCCCGGTAGAGATCGCCGCGCCATTCCCCCTTGCGCAAGGCTTCGTGCCCGACCCGGATCAGCCGCGTCTCGGCAAGGATGGCGCCGATGGTGAACTCGGCCACAGCACTCGCATTGCGTCCCGGCACGTTGACGACGGTGATGCCGTGGGCCTTGGCGGCAGCCATGTCGATGTTGATCGGGCCACCGCGCGATACCGCAACCAGCTTCAGCGTGGGCAGGCGTTGCATCATGGTCTCGGAGAGCGGCGCAAGCTGGGTGACGAAGATCTCGGCATCCCCGATGAAATCGACCACCTCGTCCGGATCGCCAAAATACTCCTTGACCTTGTCGAGGCCGAGCGCCGCATTGCCGAATTCCATCGGCTCGTCGGGCCATGCCGCCTCAAGGGTACGGATATCGAGATTGTCGCCGCAGGCCTTCTCGATTTTCTCGCGAAACACTTCGGGAAGCATGAAGCGGTCGCCAATGATTGCAATCTTCTTACGCATGCTCGACTTCTCAGTTTGCCTTGGATGCGGCCATCGAACGCCAGACCGGCCGCAGCGCCTCATGCGCCAATGTGTAGGACGGAACCGCCCGCTCATAGATCGCGGCAAGTTCTCGGTCGCTCGGCTCCGCCGCGCCAAGCAGCGGCGTGACCCATTCGCCGACGCATTCATCCATCGACTTGTATTGGCCGACGCAGACCGCACCGATCATCGCGGCGCCCGCAGCACCGGCTTCCTCGCGTTGGCTGGTGCGAATGGCCGCGCCGACGACAGCACCCAGGATCTTGCGCAGAGCCGGGCTTCTGGCTGCACCGCCGGTCAGCCGGATTTCGCTCGGCAGCGGCCCCATGGCGGCATAGCAATCGCGTGCCGCGAAGGCCAGCCCCTCGAAAACGGCGCGGACCATGTCGGCGTAGCCGTGCCGTGACGAAATGCCGACGAAGCCGGCCCTTGCATTGGCGTCGACGAACGGCCCCCGCTCGCCGGCCTCCGACACATAGGGCTGATAGAGCAGCGACGCCGGCTCGGATGACGATATCCATTCATCGACCAGCGCGATCATCTCGCCATTGGTGCGCGTTATGCCTTGCGAGGCGAGTATGCCGGAGGCGAGGCTAAGGACCCAATCGATGTTGAGTGTCGCCGCCATGTTCGACTGCATCTGCGCAAAGACGCCGGGCACCGGCATCGTCATCGTGTAGCCGGTCGCGGCTTCGTTGAGCAGCACCTCGTCCGGCGTCTGCGCAAGCCGCATATGCATGCCGGTGGAGCCGATGATGGAGCAGCCGGGCTTGCGCTCGCGGTCGAGCAGGCCGGCGCCGAGCGCGGTGCAGGCCACGTCGACATAGGCCAGCACGACCGGCGTACCGGCGAGCAGCCCAGTCGCTCCGGCGGCCGCCGCCGACAGGCCGGCGCTATGCCTGGTGCCGTCGACGATCGGCGGCAGCAAATACCTGAGATCAGTGACGCCGAGCACCTCAAGCACCTCGTCGCAATAGCCGCGGGTGCGGAAGTCACCGAAGGTGAAGGTCCCTTCCGACGGGTCGGTGGCGCGCTCGCCGGTCAGCTTGTAATAGAGCCAATCCTTGCAGTGGAACGCCGTCGCCGCCCTGCCAAGCATTTCGGGCATGTTGCGCTTCATGAAGGCGAACTGCGGTCCCTGCTGGCAGGCGGCTAGACCGCTGCCGGTCTTTTCGAAGCGCAGCCGATCCTCCGGTCGCGCCCGGATCTCCTCTACGACCCCTGCAGCGCGCGCGTCGAGCCACAGCCAGCCCTTCGAGACCGGCTCACCGTCCTTGTCGATCAGCCAGGTGCCATCACCCTGTCCGGTCACGGCGATCGCGATGGTGCGGCTGGCGAGGTCCGGCACCTTGTCGGCAAGCTGGCGCAAGGTGGTCGCGGTATCGGCCCAGGTGCGCGCCAGATCCTGCTCGGCGCCGCCGCCCGGCAACGTCTCATACCGGTTCGGCACCGCCGCGGCCGCGAGCTGCCGGCCCGCCGTGTCGAAGGCGACCGATTTGATGACAGACGTGCCGGCGTCGATGCCGATCAGCACATCCCGCATCAGGCAAGCTCCATGCCGTGCGAAATGGCCATGCCGCTGGACTGATCGAAGACGTGCAGGTTTTTCGGATCGATGCTGATGTTGATCGGCGCGCCAAGCTCCAGCCGGGTCCGGTCATGTTCGACCAGGACCAGCGAGCCGCCGGCGAAATCCGCCGCTATATGCGTCTGGTCGCCGAGCCACTGGTTGGCCGAAACCGTGGCCGGCACGCCGTCCTTCGAGCGGCGAACCGCATAGGGCCTGATGCCGATGACGACCCGCTCCCGCTTGAGCAATTCGTCGCGAACCGCGCCGCTGAACGCGTCCTTGTCATAATCAAGCGAAAGCCCGTCGGGTAGCCGCAGATTGATCTTGTCGGCAGCCGTGCCGACATAGGCCTCGAAGACATTCATCGGCGGCTCACCGACGAAGGTGCCGGTGAAAAGGTTGGCCGGCCGCTGCTTGATCATGTCGGGCGTGTCGAACTGCTGCAAGACGCCGCCTTCCATCACCGCGATCCGGTCGGCCAACGCGTTGGCCTCGGTCTGGTCGTGAGTGACCAGGATCGCGGTCAAGCCACGCTCCTTGATGAAGTGCTTGATGCGGCCGCGCAGGACGGCGCGAAGCTGCGGCTCGAGCTGGCCCATCGGTTCGTCCAGCAAATGCAGATCGGCCTGCCGGATCAGCGCCCGGCCGAGGCTGGCGCGCTGCTGCTGGCCGCCGGAGATGGAGCTCGGATAGCGCTCAAGAATATCCTCAATCTCGAGCAGCTTGGCGATGCTGGCAACCTTCGCGTCAACCTCGCTTTTCGGCAGCTTGGCCGCCTTCAGCGCAAACGCCATGTTCTCGCGCACGGTCAGCGGCGGATAGAGCGAATAGCCCTCGAATGCCATCGCCACATTGCGCTTGACCGGCGCCAGCGTGTGCACCTTGCGGCCGGCAACCGAGATGGTGCCGCGCGAGACCTCCTCGAAGCCGGCGATCATGCGCAAAGTCGAGGTCTTGCCGCAGCCTGACGAACCGAGCAGGGCGACGATCTCGCCCTTGTCGATTTCGATCGTCAGATTCTGGACGGCATGCACGCCCCTGTCGATCGGACCGTAGAACTTGTCGACGCCTGAAATGGCGAGTGCGCTCTGGCTCATGCCGCTTCTCCGCTGCGCAAATTGACGACGTTCTTCGAGCCGATGCGGTCGCCGCTCGCACGATCGAACAGCAAAGCGCTTTTGCCGTCGACGGCGATGTGGGCCCTGCCTTCGCTCTGACCCGGTGTTCCGGCCGGCCGGGAGACCAGGATTTCGCGGCCGCGCACGGTGCGCACCAGCGTGACGATCTTTTCGTTGAGCGGCGTCTCGGCCTCGACCGTCACCGGTATGGCGGCCGGCGTGCCTTCATCGACGAAGCTCAGCGCTTCCGGCCGCAAGCCGATCACGCAATCGCGGCCGACCGTCGCATCATAGGCGCCCGTCAGATGGACCTGGACGTTCGACAGGCCGACATAGATGCCCTTGGCATCGCGCGACGGCTTGACGTCGAGCAGGTTGATGGTTGGATCGCCAAACAGCCGCGCGATCTCGATGTTCGCCGGCTCACGATAGATCTGCTCGGGCGTGCCGAGCTGCTTGATGACGCCTTGCGACATCACCGCGATGCGATCGCCGAGCGCCATGGCCTCCTTATAGTCCTGGGTGACGTAGACGACGGTCGCGCCACGGTCGGCCAAAAGCCTTGGCAATTCGAGCCGCATTTCGAAGCGCAGTTTGGCATCGACGTTGCGTAGGGGATCGTCGAGCAGGAGCACCGGCGGCGAGCCGACCAGAGCGCGGGCGAGCGCGGTGCGCTGCTTCTGGCCGTTGGACAGCGCCCGTGGCTTGTGGCTGAGCACATGGCTGATCTTGAGCAGCTTGGCGACGCTTTGGACGCCCGCCTTGATCGCACTTTGCGACGAACGGCTGGCTTCCAGCGGTGTCGCAATGTTGTCGAAGGCGGTCATGTGCGGAAACAGCGCGAAATTCTGGAACGCCATGCCGACGCCGCGGAACTCGGCATCGAGGTCGGTCATGTCTTCGCCGCCGATGAAGATCTTTCCTTCATCGGGGTCGATGACGCCGGCGACCAGCCGCAGAAGCACTGTCTTGCCGGCGCCGGACGGTCCGAACAGGACCAGGGTTTCGCCGTCGGCGACGGTCAGCGACAGATTGTCGAGAACAGTCTGGCTCTTGTAGCGCTTGACGACATTTCGCAGTTCGAGGCTGGCCATCGGAGCTATCCTTTCACGGCGCCAAGCGACAGGCCTTCGACGAGATAGCGCTGCGCATAGAGGGCAAGCGCCAGCGTCGGCGTGATCGACAGCACGATCGCCGCCGAGATCTGGCCATACTGGATACCGGAGGAAGTGATGAAAGCCAGCGCGCCGACCGTCACCGGCTGCTTGTCGGCCGAGGCGAGCACCAGCGCGAAGACGAAGTTGTTCCAGGCGAAGATGAAGGCGAGCAGGCCGGCAGCCGCAATGCCGGGGCCGGCGAGCGGCAGCGCGATCTTGCGGAAGGTGGCGAACCAGGAATGACCGGCGATGCGATAGGCATATTCGATGTCGGCCGGGATATCCTCGAAATAGCCGCGCACGATCCATAGGATCAGCGGCAGACAGATCAGCTGATAGACCCAGATCAGCCCGATATAGGTGTTGGCCAGTCCAAGCTTCTGGAAATAGAGGGTCAGCGGCAGGAGCACCAGCAGCGCCGGCGCAAACCTGAACGACAGCAGCGTGAAGGCGATGTCTTCCGAGCCCCGGAACTTATGCCGCGCAAAGGCGTAGGCCGCGGGAACGCCGAGCAACAGCGCGACGGCGACCGAGGTGACCGACAGGAACACCGAATTCCACAGGTTGCGCATGAAGGCGATGTCGAGCGTACCGGCCGCCGTCGTCAGCTTTCCGGTGATGAGCGCGGTGTAGTTGGCCAGCGTCGGCTTGAAGACAAGCTGCGGCGGAATCCGCAGGATGGTCTCGTTGGTCTGGAACGACATCATGAAGATCCAGACGATCGGGAACATGAAAAAGATCACGACCAGCGTCAGCGCTACGCCGCGCAGGATGCGTTCGAGAAGCGAGGTGTGCTCCATCTCAGCCTCCTATGCCTGGCCGCGGGCGCGTTCGCGCAGCCGCAGCCAGTTCTTGATGAAGATGTTCGAGAGGAAATAGGTGATCGCCCACAGGATGATCATCAGCGCCGCCGAGCGGCCGACATTGGTCGACTGGAAGAAGTTGAGGTAGGCCTCGACCTGGAAGACGGTCAGCGTGTCGCCCGGACCGCCCTGGGTCATGGCATAGATGATGTCGAACTGCTGGATGGAATCAAGCAGGCGAAACAGCGTCGCCGTCAGGATGTAGGGCGTCAGCATCGGCAAGGTGATGCGGAAGAACACGAAACTCCTCGGCACGCCGTCAAGTGCCGCCGCCTCGAAGGGCTGCGTCGGCAGGCTGCGCAGCCCGGCAAGCAGCAGGATCATGATGAAGGGCGTGTAGACCCAGATGTCGACAAGAACCACTGTGAAAAGCGCGGTCGACGGAGACGAGGCCCAGCGGAAATCCTGCAGCCCGATCAGGCCGGCGAGATAGCTCAGCACGCCAAAGCCGGGATTGGTCATCAGCTTCCACATCAGCGCGGCAAGCGCCGGCGCCGTCATCAGCGGCATCAGCAGCATGATCGAGATGAAGTTGTTCAGCGTCGAGCGCTTCTGCAGCAGCATGGCGATGCCGAGACCGAGAAGCAGTTCGAGCAGGACGGTGATACCGGCATAGAGCAGCGATATCTCAAGCGTGTTCCAGAACTTAGGGTCAGTGAAGAAGGAGATATAATTGTCGCCCCAGTTGAACTGCCGCGCCCAGGGCTGGCTCAGCCGATAGCGCTGGAACGAATAGACAACCGATGTGAAGAACGGGATCAGGATGCCGATGCAGACGAGCAAGGCCGGCAGGCTGAGTACATAGGGCAGCACCCTCTTGCTGATCCTGAAGCCGGAAGGCCTGTTTCTTCGCATTGTCGCCGCAGTCATCGTGGTGTTCCGTCATCTCTGTTGCTTCGCCCTGCCGGCCGCCCAGGGAGCTAGGCAGCCGGTTGGGCGAGTGGCGGCACCGCCAGTGGTTGAGCATCGGATTTTCCCAAAACCGGTTTCCACTTTTGGGTCCGATGCTCCAGGCGCCGCTTCGCAGTGGAATGGCCGGCTGGCCCGCAAAAGCGGGCCAACCGTTCGCCAGGACTCAGCCGAGCCCGGCTTCCTTGAGCTGGCCGTCGACGCTGGTGGCCAGCATGTCGAGGCCTTCGTCGACCGGCACCTCCTTGGCCACCATCTTCTGCAGCGTCGCCGCCCATTCGGTGGTCAGATCGAAGAACAGCGGCTGCGGGGTGAACTTGATGCTGGCGCCCGGCGCCGAGACGTCGAACATCTCGACATAGCCCGGATAGCTCTTGTTCAGCTTCTCGCGGAACATCTCGTCCTTCCAGACCGACTGACGGACCGGATTGACGAAATCCATCTTGGTCGCGCCGAACAGCGCATGCTCGGGCCCTGATGCCCATTGCATGAAGTACCAGGTGGCGTCCTTGTCCTTCGAGAAATTGGACATCGACAACGACCAGATCCAAATGTTGGGCGTCGGCGCCTTGGCTGCGGGATTGGCCTTGAAGGCGGAAAACGCGAGCTTGCCGGCCATCTTGTTGTCGCCGCCATTCATGAAGTAGCCGAGGATGTCGGCGTCGAAGATCATCGCCGAAGCGCCGGCGCCAAGATCGGTGCCGACCTGATACCAGGTGTAGGTCGACCAGTCCTTGGGGCCGCTCTCCTGGATCATCTGGACCCACTGCTTGTGGAAGGCCTTGGATTCGGCGGTGTTCATCGCGGCCGACAATTTGCCGTCAGCCGAGACATTCAGGTCCTTCTGGTCAAAGTTGGCGTAAGCCGACAGGAAGCCGGGATGGATCGTCGCCCAGGAGCGCGAGCCGCGCACGCCGATGCCGTAGACGCCGCCACCAACATCCTTGGTGAGCTTCGCCGCCGTAGCGACCATCTCGTCCATATTGCCGGGAACGCTGACGCCGACCTTGTCGAACATACCCTTGTTGTAGGTGATGTTGTTCTGTTCGAAGCCCCATGGAATGCACCACTGCTTGGCGTCGTCGGAGCCGAGCACTCCGCCGGGCTGGCCGTTCCAGGCGCAGGATTTCCTGACGCCGGGCAGGAAGTCGTCCCAGGCATAGTTCACGTTGGTCTTGGTCGGATCCTTGATCCACTCGTTGAGATCGGTGATCCAGCCGGCCGGGCCATAGGTCCAGGTCATGTAGGCGCCGGTCATGAAGGCATCGTATTCAGGCGAACTGGCCGACAGCGCAGCGGTGACCTTGTCGAAATAGACGTCTTCTGGAAACACGTCATAGACGACTTCCATGCCGGTCAACTTCTTGAAGTTTTCGAGGTTGGCGATCATCGCATCCGCATAAGGATGCTTGTTGAGCAAGAGCTTGATGGTCTTGCCCTTGTGCGCCTGCCAGTCGAAATCCGCGGCGAGCGCGCGGGTCTGCCCGAGATTGAGCAGCGTGCCGGCCGTGCCGGCGGCAAGGCCCATCGCGCCAAGGCCCTTGATCAGCCCACGACGATCGACTTGTCCGCGCAGGAACGCATCGATCAGGTCTTTTTCTTTCTCATGCATTTGTCTTCTCCTCCACAGGGTAGTTTCAATCGAATGGTTGCCGGCTACCCGACCGGCGTCTGCTCCACGAGTGATCGCGCCGTCCGCTCATCGGTGACCAAGCCTTTGAGATAGCGGCCCTCCAACACCGATTTGATGGCACGAACCTTCACCTTGCCGCCGGCAACGGCGACAATCCTGCGATTGCTGATGTCTTCGCGCGCCAGCGCCAGCGCCCGGTTGGAAAGGGTCGTCTCGACCGCCTTTCCAGCATCGTCGAAGAAATGGCCGAGCAATTCGCCGACGCCCCCCTTGCGGCGGATCTCCTCCATTTCGCCCTTCTCGATCATGCCGGTGGCGACCAGCGACGCCTCGCGCTCGGCAGTGCCGATACCGGCAATGAGCAGGTCGGCGGCCTTGCCGAGATCGAAGACCTCGCTGATGCCCTTCTGCCCGAGCAGCACGGTTCGATCCTCGACCGTGTTGGCGAACATCGGCACCGGCATCACATAGGCTTCCGCGCCGGTCCGTTCGGCCAGGCGGTGAATGACATCGTGAGGATTGGCCGAGAACTTGCGCGTCAGGCCGCCAAGCAGCGAAACGAAACGGGTCTTTTCGGCCGATATGCGCGGCAGATATTCCACGCAGGCGGCGAGCGTGCGGCCATGGCCGACGCCGATCAGCGTATCCTCGCCACGTTCGATCTCACGCTTGAGAAACTGCGCGCCGGCGATGCCGAGCGCCTTGAGGGGCAAGTCTTCGCCATCGAAGTCGGGAACGACCTCGCAGTAATCGAGGCCGTAGCGGCTGGACAACTCGTCTTCGAGCGCCACGCATTCCGACACTTCGCCGTCGATATAGACTTTGACCAACCCTTCCTGATTGGCCTTGGTGATGAGGCGATGCGCCTTGAGGCTGGTCAGGCCCAACCGCTTGGCGACCTCCGACTGGGTCAGGCCGCCAGCATAATGAAGCCAGGCGGCACGCGTCGCCATGCTGGTTTCATCGTCGCGCAGGAGGCCGTTCCCAAAACCAACCATTTCCACCCTAAGATATTTTTATCAGTTGGTGCAAAATTTTTCACAAGGCGTCGCCGGAGTCAAGCGCCACGTGGTTCAAATCACGCTAAGTGGCCAAAAACCGGCCATTGGCTGCCGTGGAGCGAAAGACCCTCAATTGACTCGGCTTGGATTTAAAACGTTTGCAATCCAGCTGAAACCCATTACAAACGCTTCAAACACTCGATCCGGAGGAACGGTGCCGACCCGCGTCACCACGCTCAAGGAACTTGCAGCGCAGCTCGACCTGTCGATCACCACGGTGTCGCGGGCTCTTGCCGGCCATCAGCAGATCGCCTTGAAGACGCGCGAGCGCGTCACTGAAGCCGCGCGCCAGGCGGGCTACGTGCCCAACACGGCGGCCCGCACGCTGGTCTCCGGTCGCAGCGGTTTTGTCGGCATCGTGCTGCCGGTCCGCGGCTCCAATCTCGTCGATTCCTTCCTCGGCGAATTCGTCACCGGGCTTGGCGAAGGGCTGGTTTCGCATGGCACCGACCTGATCCTCGCCGCCGTGGCGCAAGGCCAGTCGGAACTTTCCGTGCTTCGCCATGTTGTCGAATCCGGACGTGCCGATGGCGTCGTCGTCACCCGCATCGCCGAGGTCGACGAACGGCTCGCCTATCTGCGCCAACGCAATTTCCCGTTCGTCGCCCATGGCCGGCTGCTCGACACCGACTTCGCCTACAACTGGCTCGACACCGATGGCGCGCACGCCTTCGGCGAAGCCTTCGATATGCTCTACGATCTCGGGCACCGCCATTTCGGCCTGGTGACGATCGCCGAGCCGATGACGTTTCGCCATCTGCGGCAAGACGGGCTCGCCGCAGCGATCGCGCGCCGAGGCGATCCGTCGGTCAGGCTCGATGTGGCGACGGCGCCGCGCTTCGATCGCGGCGCCCGCATCCAGGCCATCAACCGGCTGTTGCATGCTGACGAGCGGCCGACGGCCATCGTCGCGCTGTTCGACGAACTGGCGCTCAATGTCATGGAAGAGGCCACCCGCGCCGGCCTGACCATCCCTCGCGACCTCTCGGTCATCGGCTTCGACAACATCGCCGCCTCGGCCTATGCGCCGCCGGGCCTCACCACATTCGATGCCTCGATCCGCCAATGCGCGCGCGAGATCGGCGAGATGCTGTTGACCGTCATCGGCGACGGGTCCGCCGCGCCGCTGACGCGGCTGATCCGGCCGACCTTGGTTTCGCGGGCAAGCCATGGCCCAGCACCCACAGGACCGGCACCCATAGGAAAAAACTGATGCCGGGGGCGGCGCACAACCAGTGAGGAAGACCACGATGAATGCGTTGAAGACATTGGCCGGCGCCGCACTCGCGCTGTCGATCGCGATCGGCGGCGCGCAAGCCCAGGTGCTGTTCTGGTCGACGCAGGCGCGGCCTGTGGAGGAGACACAGAAAATGCGCAGCGAAGTGCTGAAAGCGTTTGACGGCCAAGTCGACTACCAAGTCGCCGAGGACGGGCCGTGGCTCACCCGCCTTCAGGCCGAGCTGCAGGCCGGCTCCGGCACCATCGGCGTGCTTGGCGGGCTGCACGGCGACTTCTCCACGGTCGGTGCGGACCTTGTCGATCTGTCCGGCGTCGATGTGGGGGGTGTCAAGCTCAACGAAGCCTACAAGAAGCTCGGCGTGCTCGGCACAGGCGAACAGAAATATCTGCCGTGGATGCAGGCCACCTTCCTGATGGCAGCCAACAAGCAGGCGCTGCAATATCTGCCGGCAGGAACCGATCTCAACACCATCACCTATGACCAACTGATCGAATGGGCGAAGAACATCGCCGAGAAGACTGGCTCGCCGAAATTCGGCTTCCCGGCCGGACCGAAGGGGCTGAAGCACCGTTTCTTCGAGGGTTTTCTCTACCCATCCTACACCGGCTCGATGGTGACGAAGTTCCGCTCGGCGGAGGCAGAGACCGCGTGGAACAAGTTCAAAGAATTGTGGCAGTACACCAACCCGAATTCAACCAACTATGCCTTCATGCAGGAGCCGCTGCTGACCGGTGATGTGTGGGTGGCGTTCGACCATGTGGCGCGGCTTGCCGATGCGTTCAACCAGAAGCCCGACGAGTTCGTCGCCTTCCCAGCGCCGGCCGGCCCAGCGGGTCGCGGCTACATGCCGGTGGTCGCCGGCGTCGCCATTCCGAAGACCTCGCCGGACGTGGACAAGGCCAAGGCACTGGTCGCCTACATGATGAAGCCGGAAACGCAGATCGCGACGCTCAAGGCCACCAACTTCTTCCCCGTGGTCGACGTCAAGCTGCCCGACGACATGCCGGCCTCTGTGAAAGCCTTTGGCCCGGTGATCGCCACCATGACCGGCGCTCCGGATGCGCTGCCGGCGCTGCTGCCAATGGGGCTCGGCGATCTCGGCGGCAAGTTCAACCAGGTCTACACAGACAGTTTCGAGCGCATCGTGCTCGGCGGCCAGGATGTGCGTGGCGTGCTCGAGGAACAGGCGACGGCGCTCAAGGCGCTCATCGACCAGTCCAAGGCACCGTGCTGGGCGCCCGACAAGCCATCCGAAGGCGCCTGCCCGGTCGACTAGAATCCTCCCGAGGGGCGTCCGGAAGCTGTTGCGCTCCGGGCGCCCACCCTTTCATACGCCGCACCGAGAACACACCATGCACGGCAAGGCCCTGCCCTATCTGCTGCTGATGCCGGCGACGCTGTTTCTGTGCGTCTTCTTCCTCTACCCGTTCGCGCTGGTCGCCTTTGAGGCTTTCACCCGCGATGGCGGCTTCACGCTGGACAATTTTCGCACCATGACCGGCAACTGGAAATTCCCGGTCGCATTCTGGAACACAATCCTGCTCGCAGCTATCGTCGTACCGATCCAGCTGGTCATGGCGCTGTTGATGGCCACGGTGGTGTCTAGGCTCGAAACCGGGCGGGGTGCGGCGCTCTACATCTTCGCCATTCCGCTCGGCATCTCCGATCTCGCCGCCGGGCTGATCTGGCTGGCCATCTTCGACCAGTCGGGCTTCCTCAACACGCTGCTGTCGAACCTCGGCCTCGTCGACAGGCCTGTCATGTTCCTCGGCTACCAGAGCAAGCTATCCATCTTCATTGCCGTGATACTGGCCGAGATTTGGCGCGCGACGGCAATCATGATGGTCATCCTGGTCGCTGGCATGGGGTTCATCCCCCGGGAATATCACGAGGCAGCCGAAGTCTTTGGCGCGAGCCCGTGGAAGCGCTTCGTCAAGATCACGCTGCCCTTGTTGCGCCCCAGCCTGCAGACGGCGATCATCCTGCGCGTCATCCTCGCCTTCGAGGTTTTCGCCGTGGTGGCGGCGCTCGGCGGCACCAATTTTCCGGTGCTGATGGGTGAGACCTACAACTGGCAATTCTCGTTGCAGGACCGCAACGTTGCCGCCGCTTTCGCGCTGCTCATCCTTGCCATCTCGGTCGGGCTCACGCTGTTCTTCCTGCGAGTGCTGCGCGTGCCGAAGGAAGCACGCATATGAGCGCCGTCGCAGAGATGCCAATCGCCGCGCCCGCGGCCCGTAAGGCCGGCAACTGGCTGCTGGTCGCCACCGTCATCCTGCTCTCCGTCTGGGTGCTGCTGCCGATCTATCTTCTGATGGTCAACGCCTTGTCGTCGCCGGAAGAGGTCACTGCCTTTCCGAAACGCTTCTTCCCTTCCTTCGATTTCGGCAGCCTGTCTTTCTTCATCAATTTCGCCGGCGTCGGCAGGGCGCTGTGGAACTCGGTCCTCGTCGCCACGCTGACGATGATCCTCTCGATCGGCTTCGGCGCGCCCGCCGGCTACGCGCTGTCGCGCTTCGATTTTCCGGGCAAGGGCACGTTCCGTTTCCTGGTGCTGATGACCCGCGCCTTTCCGCTGCCGCTGCTGGCGCTGCCACTTGCGGTGATGTTCATCCGCACCGGCCTCGACGACACCGCCATCGGGCTGGCGCTGGTCCACACCACGCTGGCGCTGCCCTTCGCGGTGCTGATCACCTTTTCACTATTCTCAGGCATTCCGGTAGAGCTCGAGGAAGCGGCTTGGACGCTCGGCTGCACCCGCCTACAGGCTTTTCGTAAAGTCATCCTGCCGCTGGCACTGCCCGGCATCGCGGCCTCGGCGGTCTTTGCCTTCACCATCTCCTGGAACGAGGTGTTTGCCGCCGCCGTGCTCACCATAGAGAACCGGACGCTGACCGCCTTCCTGCTGCAGAGCCTCGGCGAGTCGCCGCTCTATCTCAAATTCGCCGGTGGGGCGGCACTGGTCATCCCAGCGCTGATCTTCATCTTTGCCGTCCGCAAATACCTGTTCGCCATGTGGGGGATCGCCAACCGATGACGCGCGAGAGGGAGAAAGCCGATGGCTGAGATCGCCATAAAACAGGTGGCCAGACGCTTCGGCGGCTTCACCGCGCTGCATTCGATAGACCTCACCATCGCCGACCAGGAATTCATGGTGCTGCTCGGCGCCTCGGGCTGCGGCAAGACGACATTGCTCAGGATCGTCGCCGGATTGGAAACGCCGAGCCAGGGCGAGATTTGGATCGGCGGCCGTCGCGTCGATCATCTGCCGCCGCGCGACCGCGGCATCGCCATGGTGTTCCAGAACTATGCGGTCTTCCCGCATCTGACCGTATTCGAGAACATCGCTTTCGGTTTGCGCATGAAGAAATTGCCGCAGCAAGAGGTCGAACGCCGCGTCACCCGCACCGCCGAGCTCATGCATATCGAGCAATTGCTGAAACGCTATTCGGGCCAGCTTTCCGGTGGCCAGCGCCAGCGTGTAGCGGTGGCGCGCGCTCTCGCCATGGAGCCCGACGTCATCCTGATGGACGAGCCGCTGTCCAACCTCGACGCGCTGCTCCGGCTCGAAATGCGCGCCGAGCTCAAGGGCGTGCTCGCTGCATCGAAGACCACCACCATCTATGTCACTCACGATCAGGTCGAGGCGATGAGCCTCGCCGACCGCATCGCCGTCATGCATCAGGGCCACATCGTCCAGGCCGCCTCGCCGGTCGAGGTCTATCGCAACCCGGCCGCACGCTTCGTCGGTTCCTTCATCGGCAACCCGCCGATGAATTTCATCCCCGCGACGAAGACTGCGAACGGAAGCTGGACCGTCGCCGGCCTGACGCTGCCCGGCCCGAAATCGGACAAGCACAAAATTGAATTCGCCATTCGCCCCGAAGATGTCGACGCAGGTGACGAGGGGCTGCATGCCACCGTGCGCGTCGTCGAGCCGCTCGGTCCGCATACGCTGGTCACCTGCGACGTTGAGGGTGGGCTGTTTCGCGCCATCCTCGAATCGAGCGCTGCGATCGCCGTCGGCGACCACCTGCGACTTGCGCCCAAAGCCGATCGCATCCGCTGGTTCGACCCTGAAACCACCAACGCCCTTTGATCCCGCCAACGCCCTTCAATCTGCCAACGCCCTTCAATCGCGAAAGTACGAACGCTTCAATGATCTCTCTTGCCGTCAACGAAACCATCGCCCGTGCCGTCGAGGTGCTCAGGGAAAACGACCACGGCGACTACACCATCCCGACCAAGGGCCTCTATCCTTTCCAGTGGAATTGGGATTCCTGCCTGACCGCTCTCGGTCTTGCCCACTATGACGAGGCGCGCGCCTGGACGGAGATCGAGACGCTGTTCGCCCATCAATGGCCGGACGGCATGGTGCCGCATATCGTGTTCCATGTCCTGAACGACAGCTATTTCCCCGGGCCGGAGGTCTGGAGAACCAACCGCCCGACTGCCACCTCCGGCATCACCCAGCCGGCGGTGGCGGGCTTTGCCGTGCGCCGCCTGTTCGACCGGGCCAAGGATAAGAAACTGGCGGCCGAGCGCGCCCGCGCGCTGCTGCCGAAGATCGACGCCTGGCATCGCTGGTTCTACGAAAACCGCGATCCAAGGGGCGAAGGACTGGTCGCCATTATCCATCCTTGGGAGTCCGGCCGCGACAATTCCATCGACTGGGACGACGCCTTCGAGCGCGTGCCGACCGAAGGCGTCGAGCCTTACACGCGCCGCGACACCCTGCATGCCGACCCGGCGCACCGGCCGACCAAGGCGCAATATGACCGCTACCTCTGGCTGCTGCAGCATTTTCGCGCACTTGGCTGGGACAATGCAAAGCTGCACGATGCCTCACCCTTCCAGATCGTCGATCCCGGCTTCAACGCCATCCTGATCCGCTCAGCGGCCGACCTTGCCGATCTCGCCGAGACGCTTGGCGAAATGGAGATCGCAAAAGCCAATCGCGCCCGCGCCGAAAAAGGGCTTTTGGCGATGGAGCGGCTGTGGAGCGATGCGCACGGCCAATATCTCTGCCTCGACCGCGTCATCGGAAAGCTCGTCGACAGCGCTTCGGTGGGCGGCATCCTGCCGGTCTTCTCGGCCATCCCGAAACCCCGTATCGCTGCAATCGCCGCCACCATCGAGCGTATCGCCGGCAAGGCACGCTATATCGTCCCGTCGCACGACCTCGATGATCCGCGCTTCGACGCCAAGCGCTATTGGCGCGGGCCGGTCTGGCTGGTGGTCAACTACATGATCGCCGACGGCCTTGCCGCCTCTGGCCACACGCAGGTTGCGCAGCGGATCACGCGGTCGAGCGTCGACCTGATCGCCGAGAGCGGCTTTGCCGAATATTACGATCCGCTCAGCGGCGAACCGCTCGGCGGCGGCCGTTTCACCTGGACGGCGGCAATGGTGATCGAGTTCCTGAGGAGTGAGAGATGAGTCAAATGGGGTTCTTGCCAAAGACCCCATTTCAGCGTGCCATCCAGAATGGCCGAGCGGATGCTGTCGGCAACCTGCTTTGCTGCCCCCATAGGTTTGACAAATAGCAGGCCGCGCCTATGGTCGACCTGTTACAGGAGCGACGCATGACGAAGACAACCGGCTGGATTTTTGGCGGGTTTTCCGCTCGTTTGCCGGACGACAGAAATCGGTCGCAGCCCTCGCCCTTCCCTCTTCCGGCCGTGCCGCTGCGTCCGGCCTATTTGCGTCCTTGAGCCTCATGTCCCAAAGGATTGCCGAACTCCTGTCGAGACTGGAAAAGCGGCTGGACAGGTCAGCGATTGTTTCGGCCGAAGAGGCCGGACCGCGCTATCAGGAAGACCCGGACGGCAAGGACGGCGCCCCGCCGGCGATCGTCCTGCGTCCGCGCACGGCCGGCGAAGTGTCCGACATTCTGCGCCTGTGCAATGAGGTCGGGCAGCGGCTTGTCGTCCAGGGCGGCCGGACCGGGCTTGCCGGTGCGGCGCGCATCCAGCCCGGCGAAGCGGTGCTGTCGCTGGAGCGCATGACGGCGATCGAGGCTCCCGACCGCGAAGCGGCGACGATCATCGCCGAGGCCGGCGCGCCGCTGCAGATGTTGCAGGACGCGGCCGATGCGGCCGGCTTGCTGTTCGGCGTCGACATCGGCGCGCGCGGCACGGCCACGGTCGGCGGCAATGTCGCCACCAATGCCGGCGGCATCCGCGTGCTGCGCTACGGCATGTACCGCGCGCAGGTGCTCGGCCTGGAAGCGGTGCTTGCCGACGGCAGCGTGCTCACGTCGCTCAAGGGCTTGCCCAAGGACAATTCCGGCTATGATCTCAACCAGCTCTTCATCGGCAGCGAAGGCACACTCGGCGTCGTCACGCGCGCCTGCCTGCGGCTGCACCCAAAGCCGGCCACCGAGGTCAATGCCTTCTGCGCGCTCGCCTCGCTGGATGCGGCGATCGCGCTGCTCGGGCTGCTCAGGCAGAAGCTCGGACCGTTGCTCTCGGCCTATGAGGTCAATTTCGCGCCGCTCTACGGCGCCATGGTCGCCGGCATGGATGCGCCGGCGCCACTGCCGGTCGGCTCGCCCGTCTACGTGCTCGCCGAGATACAGGGCCACGAGCCCGACGGCGAACGGTTTGCCGCGGTGCTGATGCAGGCGGTTGAAGACGGCGTGATCGACGACGTGGTCGTCTCGCAGTCGCCGCGCGAATTCCGCGCGCTCTGGGCGGTGCGAGAGGACGCCAATCGTTTTCTGTTTTCGATGAAAGGCCTGATCGGCGTCGACATCAGCATTCCGCTGGCGAGGATGGGCACTTTCCTGCAAGCGGCAGAAGCCGCGATCCGCGCAATCGACCCCAGCGCCGACATCTATGTCTTCGGCCATCTCGGTGATGGCAATCTGCACTATCAGGTTGGCACCGTGGATCCGGCCGCCGCATATGACATCGTTTATAGGGGCGTGGCCGCGGCCGGCGGCGGCGTCTCGGCCGAACATGGCATCGGCCTCGACAAGAAGCAATGGCTGCACCTGGCGCGCAGCGATGCCGAGATCGCGGCCATGCGGCGCTTGAAAGCGGCCTTCGACCCGAACAATATCCTCAATGCCGGGCGGGTCTTTGATCTCGCGCCGGCGGATGTTGCGCGTGAAGGAGTGCCCCGATGACGGCTGCCGCTCTCCCGAAAAGCGGACAAGCGAATGCGGTTCCGGCCAGCCTCGACGATCGCTATGCGCTCGAACGCGGCCGCATCCTGGTCTCGGGCACGCAGGCGCTGGTACGGCTGCCGCTTGTCCAGCGCCAGCGTGACCTTGCCGCCGGCCTCAACACGGCCGGCTATGTCTCGGGCTATCGCGGCTCGCCGCTGGCCGGTTTCGACCGCGAGATGCAGCGCGCCGGCAAATATCTCAGGGCAAACCACGTCGTCTTCCATCCCGGCCTCAACGAGGACATGGCCGCGACCGCCGTCTGGGGCACGCAGCAGACCGGCATGTTCGCGGGTTCGCGCTATGATGGCGTCTTTTCCATGTGGTACGGCAAGGGTCCCGGTGTCGACCGGACGATGGACGTCATCCGCCATGCCAATGCCGTCGGCACCAACCGACATGGCGGCGTGCTGCTGCTGGTCGGCGACGATCACGGCGCCGTCTCGTCAACGCTGCCGCACCAGAGCGAGCACAATCTGATCTCGGCCATGGTGCCGCTGCTGTCGCCGGGTGGCGTCGGCGAATATATCGACTACGGCCTGCTCGGCTGGGCGATGAGCCGTTATTCCGGCGCCTGGATCGGCTTCAAGTGCCAGACCGAGATCGTCGAATGCACGGCGACCGTCGACGTCGATCCGGCGCGGCTTGGTATCGTTACACCAGAATTGCCACTCCCCGCCGACGGCCTGTCGCTGCGCTGGCCGGATGGCCCGCATGCGATGGAGCGCCGCATCGAGCACAAGATGGCGGCGGTGCATGCCTTTGCCCGTGCCAACGGCATCGACCGCATCGTGCATGGCAGCGGCAAGGCGCGGCTCGGCATCGTCTCGACCGGCAAGTCATGGCTCGATCTGCTTGGCGCGCTGTCGGCGCTCGGGATCGACGAGCGGCGCGCGGCCGAGCTCGGCATCCGGCTGTACAAGGTCGGCATGGTCTGGCCGCTCGAGCCGGAGGGGCTAAAGGCCTTTTCGCAAGGGCTGGAGGAAATCCTCGTCGTCGAGGAGAAGCGGCCGGTGCTCGAGGACCAGATCAAGGCGCTGCTGTTCAACGCACCGGATCGCCCGCGCGTCTTCGGCAAAATGGACGAGCGCGGCGCGCCGCTGCTGCCTTCCATCGGCGAGATCAGCGCCGTTTCGGTCGCCCGCGCCATCGTCTCGCGGCTCGGCGCGCCGGACGCGGAGCTTGGCCTGCATCTGAAGACAATCGAGGCCGTCGCGGCGTCTGCCCCCGGCGACGTGATCGCGCTGAAGCGCGACCCCTATTTCTGCTCCGGCTGCCCGCACTCGATCTCGACCGTGGTGCCCGACGGCAGCCGCGCCTCGACCGGCATCGGTTGCCACATGATGGTCATCGGCATGGAGCGTGAGACCTCCACCTTCACCCAGATGGGCGGCGAAGGCGGCGCGTGGATCGGCCTGTCGCCCTTCACCGACGAGAGGCACATTTTCGTCAATATGGG
This sequence comes from Mesorhizobium sp. M6A.T.Cr.TU.014.01.1.1, assembly GCF_004022765.1. NCBI lineage: Bacteria > Pseudomonadati > Pseudomonadota > Alphaproteobacteria > Hyphomicrobiales > Phyllobacteriaceae > Mesorhizobium > Mesorhizobium sp. M6A.T.Cr.TU.014.01.1.1. The sequence continues at coordinate 24,433 of NZ_RZPG01000027.1, read as the reverse complement.
CGACGGCACCTATTTCCATTCCGGACTGCTGGCGATCCGAGCTGCCATCGCCGCCAAGGTCAGCGCCACCTACAAGATCCTCTACAACGACGCCGTCGCCATGACCGGCGGCCAGCGTCATGACGGCGAGGTTTCCGTGCCCTCCATCGTCGAGCAGACGCTGGCCGAGGGCGCGAAACGCGTGGTCGTGGTGTCCGAAAAGCCTGAGGCCTGGGCGGGCGTCCTGCCGCGGTCCGTGACCATCCACCATCGCGACGAGCTCGACGCCGTGCAGCGCGAGCTCAGGGAGATCAAGGGCGTGACGGTGCTGGTTTTCGACCAGGTCTGCGCCGCCGAAAAACGCCGCCGCCGCAAGCGCGGCGCCTACCCGGTCTCGCCAAAACGGGCCTTCATCAACGAGCTGGTCTGCGAAGGTTGCGGCGATTGCTCGGCCGTCTCCAACTGCATTTCGATCGAGCCCGTGGAGACCGAGTTTGGCCGCAAGCGGAAGATCAACCAGTCGAGCTGCAACACCGACCTGTCCTGCATCAAGGGCTTTTGCCCGAGCTTCGTGACCGCGGAAGGCGGCACGATCCGCAAGCCGAAAGCGCGCGCGGTGACGGCTGGTTCCGGTGAATTGCCGATGCCGGCGCTGGCGGCGCTCGACCGCCCCTACAACATGCTGCTGGCCGGCATTGGCGGCACCGGCGTCATCACGGTCAGCGCCATTCTGTCCCAGGCGGCGCATCTCGACGGGCTCGGCCTTCTGACCCTCGACCAAACCGGGCTGGCGCAAAAGAACGGCGCGGTGATCTCGCATATCAGGCTGGCGCGCGACCCCGACTTGCTCAACACGGTCAGGATAGGCCCAGGCGAGGCCGATCTGGTGCTTGGCTTCGACATCGTCGTCTCTGCGTCCGCGACATCGCTCTCGACCTTTGCGCATGGCCGCACAACAGCCGTTCTCGACGATCATTTCGCGCCGACCGCCTCCTTTGTGCAGAACACCGCGATCGACTTCCGCCAGGAAGCGACGCTGAAGCAATTGCGCCGGGCAGCCGGCGAGGAGGCGGTCACGCTGGTTTCGGCGACGAAGCTTGGCCTGGCGCTGATGGGCGACGCCATCGCCGCCAACATGTTCCTGCTCGGCAATGCCTGGCAGCGCGGACTGGTGCCGATCAGCCTGACATCGATCGACAGAGCGATCGAGATGAACGGCGCGGGCGTCGCCATGAACCGCGCCACCTTTGACTGGGGCCGCCGCGCGGCGGTCGACCTTGCGGCGGTGCTGAATGCGGCGCAGACAGGGAGCGCAGAAGCGCCGAAGCCAGAGACGCTCGACGACATGGTTGCCCGCCGGATGTCCTTCCTGACCGATTACCAGAATGCTGCCTACGCAAACCGCTACCGCAAGCTGGTGGAGACCGCCCGCGCGGCCGAAGCCGGGACCTCAGCCGGCTCCGAGGATTTTGCCAAAGCCGTGGCGGTCGGGGCCTTCAAGCTGATGGCCTACAAGGACGAATATGAGGTGGCGCGGCTGCATCGCGATCAATCCTTCAGGAAAAAGCTGGCCGAACAGTTCGAGGGCGATTTCAGGATCAGGCATCATCTCGCTCCGCCGATGATTTCGCGCATCGACCCACGCACCGGCCATCCCGGCAAGATCGCTTTCGGCACCTGGATCAATCCGGTTTTCGCCATGCTGGCGCGGCTGAAGGGCCTGCGCGGAACACGCTTCGATCCGTTTGGGCGCACCGAAGAGCGGCGGATGGAACGGCGCCTGATGGAGGAATATGAAGGCCTGATAGCAGATCTTTCGGCGCGGCTGACGCAGGGCAATCATGCCGTCGCGACCGAGCTTGCCCGGCTGCCGGAAGAGGTGCGCGGCTTCGGCCACGTCAAGATGGCGGCGGTCGAACGTTTCGAGGCAAGGAAGAAAGCGCTGCTGGCAAAATTGGGCAGGGAAAGCCGGTTGGAGACGGCGGCGTGACTATTCCGCTCTCGGAATGACCAGCGCATCGAGAACGCAGACGCCCTTCTCGAACACGACGACCGGATTGAGGTCGACAGCCTCGATCAGATGGCCGTAGCGGCCGGCGAAATCGGACAGCGCCAGGATCGTGTCGACCAGTGCTTCCCGGTCGGCCGGCGGCGCGCCGCGATAACCCTTGAGCAGAGCGCCCAATCGTGTCCGATCGATCAGCGCCTCGGCCGACTTGCAATCGATCGGCAGCAGATCGAATGCGGCGTCCTTGACCAGCTCGACAAGAACGCCGCCGATGCCGACGACGATACCGAGGCCGAATGGCTCGTGCCGGATGAGGCCGACCAGCACTTCGACGCCGCGCCCGGCCATTTCCTGCACCACCACGCCACGCAGTTCCGCATCCGGTGCGTAGGCCCCGGCATTTTGCATGATCGCCGTGAAGGCTTCGGCAGCTTCGGCTGCACTGCCTATGCCGAGCTGCACGCCGCCGGCTTCGGTCTTGTGGAGAATGTCAGGCGATTCGATTTTCAGCACGACCGGAAAGCCGATCGCCTCTGCAGCCTCGCCTGCCTCTTGCGCCGTTACCGCCTGACGCTCGCGCGTCACTCTCAGACCGTTCTCGGCCAGCAACTGCTTGGCCTCCCGCTCGGTCAGCTTCTTGCCGGCAGCAAGACGCTTTGCCCACGGATCGTTTTCGCCGGCCGGTTCGATCGCCGGGGCGTTCGGTATCGTGGCGCCGGTCGCGTCCAGCAGCCGCCGCACGGCACGCAGCGCAGCACGTGTGCCGTTGAGCACCGGCACGCCGGCAAGCCTGTCCCGGACCACGGGATGGTGTCCGGAGGAGAGATTGCTCATGAAGATGACGAGAACGGTCGCATCCTTTGCGTAAGCGGCAACGGCGTCGGCAATGCCGACATATTCGGCAGCGCCGCCGGCATCGAGGCCGACAGGCGCGTCTTGCGCGGCGACGATCAGGCCGACGGCGGGATCCTGCGCCAAGATGTCGAACACGCGGCGATAGATCGCGCCATCGGCGAAAACCACGCCCGTGGTGTCAACCGGATTTTGCGGCGTCGCGAAAGGCGGCAGCACGGCCTTAAGCCGCGCGATGGTTTGTTGCGAAAATTCCGGCAGATCGATGCCGACCTGTTCGGCGATGTCGGACACATGGGCGACCCCACCGCCGCTGACGCCGACGACCGCGACGCCCTTTCGGGCCGGCCTGGCTTTCAGCGTGAGGCAGAGCGCGGCGGTCTCGACGAACTCGTCCATGTCGGCGACCTCGATCACGCCGGTCCGCCGGAAGAAGGCTTCATAGGCCTCGTTGGCGGCAGCGAGCGAACCGGTATGCGCGGCGGTGGCTTCCGCACCCTTGCTCGACTTGCCGGCGCGCAAGGCAATCACTTGCTTTCCGGCGGCATGCACCGCCTGCATCGCCGAGGTGAAGGCGGCGGGATCGCGGATCGCTTCCACGACAAGTCCGACGACGCGCGTCGCCTCATCGTCGGCGAGATAAGAGAGATAGTTGGGAAGATCGGTCGCCGCGCTGTTTCCGCAAGAGACGATGTGGCTCAGGCCGAAGCGCCCGGAATTGGCGAGCGCGATGGCGCTGGCACCGGAATGCGACAGGATGGCGAGCTGGCCTTTCCTGAGATTGGGCGACAGCGTCGAGGAGTAAAGGGCCGCACCGCTTTGCAGATTGAACAGGCCGAGGCAGTTCGGCCCGCAGATCGCCATGCCGTATTTTCGCGCGATCCCGACCAGCGCCTGCTGGCGCGCCTTGCCCTCTTCATCGGTCTCGGCAAAGCCGCTGGCCAGCACGACGGCCGCCTTGACGCCGTCCTTGCCGGCTTCTTCAAGCGCACTCAGAACGTGTGCCGCGCCGATGCCAATCACCGCCACGTCCGCCGGCGCATCGAGCCGGTCGAGCGACGGAATGGCCGGAATGCCGAACACCTTTTCGGCCTTCGGATGCACGGGGATGATGGTGCCGGAGAATCCGAACGCCATCAAATTGCGCATGACGTAGCTCGACGACGCGTCAGCCCGTTCCGTAGCACCGATGACGGCGACCGAACGCGGCGCCATCAGCGCCCGCATCGCCTCATGCGAAGCGGCGAGGCCGGTCACGGCTCAGTCGAGGCCCTTGAACGGACCGTCACGGAAAGCGAGATATTCCTTGAGGCTCATCTTGGCGAGGTTGGCCATCCATTCACGGCCTTGCTTGGTGACATGCAGTGCTGCGATCGCCTCGATATTGTATTGGAAGGACGGCAGCAGCCCGGCCACCATCTGCTGGTTGTTGATCGACGCCTTGGTGAACTTCAGCGCCGGAACCGGCATGCGCGCCAGCTTGCGGGCGAGGTTTTCCGTCTTTTCCTTCAACTGATCGGCCGGCACGATCCGGTTGATCAGATGCATGCGCAGCGCCTCCTCGGCGTCGACAAGGTCGCCCGTATACATCAGCCAACGCACGTCGCGCGTGGCGAGCAGCCAAGGCATCATCAGCGCCGGCGGCCCGGAATTGTGGCGCACCTCAGGCTCGCCGAATTTCGCATTGTCGGCGGCGATCGCCAGGTCGCAGCACATCATCAGTTCCAGCGCACCGGCCAGCGCATAGCCGTTGACCGACGCGATGACCGGGATCGGCGCGCGCCAGATGTTGAGCAGCGCTTCAGCGTTCTCGCCCATGTCCTCGCGCCAGAAATCGATGTCGACATCGAAGTCGCCGCCCTGCAGATCGTAGCCGGAGGAGAAGGCACGGCCGGCGCCGGTGATCACCAGCGCGTTGATATCAGGATCGGCAACGGCGGCGGCGAGTGCCTTGTCGATCTCGCGGATCACCGTCTTGTTCATCGCATTGAGCTTGTCGGGACGATTGATGGTGATCGTCGCGAACTTGTCGGTCGCGTCCTTCTCGTAAAGGATCGTCTCGTAGGTGGCCTGCTCGCTCATGCGGTTCTCCTGGTATTTTCGGCAGTCGGAAATCGGAGGTCAGTGAAGCCGGGCTGAGAGTTGACCTTGTCTACGCTGCCATGCGCTTCAGCCGCGCATGCGCCACGGCGATGCGAGCGGCGAGCTCGGCGTTGTTGCGGACCAGCGCGATATTGGCCTTCAGGCTGCGGCCCTGCGAGAGCTCGTTGATGCGGGCGAGCAAGAACGGCGTCAGCTCCTTGCGGCCGATGCCGCGTTTTTCAGCTTCCGCCACGGCCGCAGCGATCGTGCCATCGATGAAGGCTGGATCGAGCGCATCCACTTCCGGAATTGGATTGGCGACGAGGATGCCGGTGCCCGAGCCGATCTGCTCGTGCAGCAGCATGGCCCCAGCAATGTCCTCCGGCGTGTCGAGGCGGTGATCGGCTTTCAGTCCGCTGGAGCGCGTATAGAAGGCCGGAAAATCATCGCTCTGATAGGCAATCACCGGCACGCGCTGGGTCTCCAGATATTCCAGCGTTTTTGCAATATCGAGGATCGATTTCACGCCGGCGCAGACGACCGTGGTGCCGGTCTGCCCGAGTTCGGTCAGGTCGGCCGAGATATCGAAAGTGGCCTCGGCGCCGCGATGCACGCCGCCGACGCCGCCCGTCGCGAAAATGCCGATGCCTGCCAATGCAGCGATCCGCATCGTCGCCGAGACCGTGGTGCCGGCCGATCCGCCGCCCACCATGATTGCCGCGAGGTCGCGCCCGGATGCCTTGACCACGTCTTTTGCCGCTGCCAGCTTTTCCAACTCAGTGTCGTCGAGCCCGACCTTGATCTTGCCCGCAACCACCGCGATCGTGGCGGGAACAGCGCCGTTCTCGCGCACCACGGTTTCAACACCGCGCGCGGTCTCCAGATTGGCCGGATAAGGCATGCCATGGGTGATGATCGTCGATTCCAACGCCACCACCGCACGGCCTTCCCGAAGTGCTGCCGCAACTTCGTCGTTCAGGTGGAGAAGGGAAGTTTTCATCGTCGTCTCGCTTTCAGGGTCGTCTCGCTTTCAAGCGGGAATGCGGTACATGCCGGCGGTGAGGAAGCGCGGCGACAGATCGGGATGAACGCTGGATTCACTCTCGGTGGTCAGCGTGGCGAGCAGCGCGCCGGTGCGCGCTGCGTGGGGCACGGGATCGCCCGAAAGCACCTTGTACATGGTGCCGGCAATCATCGCATCGCCGGCGCCGGTGATGTCGACGGCCCGCGCTGGCACGGAGCGCATCGTCGCCACGCCGCTCTCGGTCGCCACAGCAAATCCATGCGCGCCCATGGTCACGATGACCTCGGCAGCACCGGCCGCGCGCAAGGCAGCGGCAGCGTCTTTCGGCTTCAGCCGCTTGTCGGCATCGGTGATGCCAAGCATGGTGTTGGCCTCGTCGTGATTGGTGAACAACAGGTCGATGCCGGTCAGGTCCTTCGGCAGGCGTGCCGATTTCGGCGACGACACCGTGTCGACGGCGAGCTTGAAACGCGCGCCCTGCTTGCGTGACATCAGCGCTGCGATAGTCGCGGCCGGTAGGTTGCAGTCGATGAACACCCAAGTCGCCGAAGCCAGATGCGGCCAGAAGCGGTCGAGATAGGATGGTGAAAACAGATCGAAAATCTCCATGTCGGCGATGCCGAGCACGAGATCGTTGTTGAGATCGAGGATGGCCGCGTATTCCGCCGTCGGCCGCTCCGTTGTGGTGATCACCTGGCTGACGTCGGCGCCGAGATCGCGCAGATGCCGCACCAGCGAGCGGCCGGTTTCGTCGTCGCCGACAATCGAGACGAAGCTGACGTCGACGCCGAGGCGGACAAGGTTCTCGGCGACGTTGCGGGCGACCCCGCCGAAGCTGCGATAGCCGTCGACCGGGTTCGACGTCTCGAAGATCAGATCCTTCTTGGCGTGGTACTTGCGGTCCAGGACCGCGCCGCCGATGCAGATCATGCGCTTGGAAGCCGGCAACACATAGCCGCGGCCGAGAATGTAGCCCTTGTTGACGAGCTGCACGATGTGGGCCGCGACGGTCGAACGGGCAATGCCGAGCGCGGTCGCTATGTCCTGCTGGCCGGCGAACGGGTTCGCCGCGATGAGGTCCAGAACCGCTTGTTCCTGTGCTCCAAGGTCGTCCATAGTCTCACCCGGCCCGTCTAATTCGTAGCTGAACATTTTCGATATGGACAACAACAGATGATCTTGTCAACATTCGTTTGTAGCTATAACGTCCATCAAACCGGCGTTTCCCCGGCTTCTCTCGAAGCGGGGACAAGGCACTAGAGAAGGCACAGCGATGCGCATGCGAGATCATCCGCCCTGCCCGCTTTCACTGCTTCAACATCCTGAAGCGGCCATGCCTGGTTTTCGCCTTCTGCATACGACAGTTCCAACAGGAAGGTGATCGCGATCATGCAGCCTGAGCCTCAAGTCGAAGCAACAGATCAGGCCGAAGCAACAGGTCAGGGAATTCCCGTCGTCGATGTCGGGCCTTTCATTCGCGGCGAGGCCGGCGCCGGTGCTGTCGTCAGGGCTATCGAGACCGCCTGCCGGACCACCGGTTTCTTTCTGGTCACCGGCCATGGCGTGTCGCCCGAGAGGACGATGCGGCTCTATAATCTGGCGCGCGCCTTCTTCGATCTTCCCGAGGACTACAAGCGCAGCCATGGGCGCGGAACCGGCTTGAAAGGCGGCGTCGCGTTCTCGCCGATCGCCGACGAGGCGCTGGCCGCCACCAAGGGCATCAAGACGCCAGGCGATTACAAGGAAAGCCTGAATTTCGGCCTGCGCCTCAACGGCGACACCTGGCCGGACCAGCCCGAACGTATCGAGAGCGCCTTTCGTGATTATTTCTCCGAAATGGAAACGCTTGCCGGGCATCTGCGCCGGATCTTCTGCCAGGCGATCGGCCTCGAGCCCGACTATTTCGAGCCGGCTTTTGAGAACCATCTGTCGGCACTGCGGGTCATCAATTATCCCGAGCAGGAATTGGACCCCCTGCCCGGCCAGCTTCGCGCCGGCGTCCACACCGACTACGGCTTCATGACCATCCTGCGTTCGGAAGCATCGTCCGGCGGCTTGCAGGTGCAAACACGCGACGGGCGCTGGCTCGATGCGCCGTCGATCGACGGCGCCTATGTCGTCAACATCGCCGATGCCTTCATGCGCTGGAGCAACGACGAATGGGTCTCGACGCCGCACCGCGTCGCCAATCCGCCGCGCAACAGGAAAGGCAGCTCGCGCCGCCAGTCGATCCCGTTCTTCGTCAACCCCAGCAAGGAAACGATGATCTCCTGCCTGGAGCCGTTCTGCGCGGACGGCAAGCAGGCCAAGTATGAGCCGATCACCTATGGAGACTATATCGAGCTGAAGACGAAACAGGCATTCGGCCGCTGACCGAAGCCGGGGCTCGGGCGCAATCGCCCTCGCCAAGCTCAGCCGGACGGCTCCAAAAACGACCGTCCCAAAGAACGAATTGATTCAAGAAATCAACAAGGGGAATTGTGATGACAAAATTGACCAGAAGACAGACGGTTGCCGGCATGGGCGCGCTCGGCGCCGCCGGGCTCATTGGGATGCCTGCCATCGCCCAGGAGAAGACGCTGATCGTGCCGACGCTCGGCGGCGTCTGGGAGCAGTTCTGGCGCTCGACCATCGCACCGGCCTTCGAGAAGGCCTCGGGCGCCAAGGTGACGCTCGATGTCGGCAATGGCCGCGTCTTCGGCGCCAATTTGCGTGCCGCCGGCGCCGACAAGCCGCCCTACTCGATCATCATGACCAATGAGGTGTTCGCGTCCGGCCTGCGCAAGGAGGGCTTCTTCGAAAAACTCGATCTGGCCAAGCTGCCGAACTACAACGATCTCTATCCGCTGGCCAAGATCGCCGACGGTTTCGGCGCCACCGGCGCCATTTCGCCGATCGGCATCGGCTACCGCACCGATCTGGTTCAGACGCCGCCCAAGGCGTGGAAGGACCTGTGGAGCAACGAGGAGTTCAAGGGCAGGATCGGCCTCTACAATTTCGCCAACAGCGCCGGCAAGATGGAGCTGCTGCTGGCCTCGAAGATCTTCGGCAAGGACCAGTATGATGTCGATGCCGGCTTTGACGCTCTCGCCAAGCTCGGCCAGGTGATCCAGGTCGACTTCAACCTCTCCACGGCTTTGTCCTCAGGCGAAATCGTCGTCGCGCCGTTCGATTTCGGCGAGATCGCGCGGCTGCGCAAGCAGGGCCTGCCGGTCGAATGCGTCGTTCCCGAGGAAGGCATGTTCATGTTCGACCAGACGGTCTCGATCCTGGCCAATGGACCGGAAAAGGAGCTGGCCTATCAATATGCTGACTTCCTGCTGTCGCCGGAAATCCAGATGCTGATGGCGAAGGAATTCTTCGTGTCGCCGACCAACTCCAAGGTGGTCATTCCGGACGACCTCAAGGCCGACGTGCCGGTCTCGGGCGAGGCAATGACCAAGATACTCACCTGGGACTGGGATTTCGTCAACGAGAAGCAGGGCGAGCTGGCCGAGCGCTGGGCCAAGACGATCCTTTAAGGGCTGACATTGAACTTGGGATGGCGCGTCTCGCTTTCGGGGCGCGCTTCCCGCCAGCCGCGCCGCGCCTGCGGTGGCGGTCGATCGCCTGTGAAGTGGAGCATTCATGACCGAGGTTAGCATCGAGCGGCTGACCAAGACCTTCGGCAGCGCACGCGCGGTCGACGGCATCTCGATCCGCATCGCCGATGGCGAGTTCATTTCGCTGCTCGGTCCCTCAGGCTGCGGCAAGACGACGACGCTGAAGATGATCGCCGGCTTCGAGGAAGCGAGCGAAGGCGCCATCCGCTTCGACGGCAAGGACGTCATCAACGTGCCGGCCGAAAAACGCGACATCGGCATGGTGTTCCAGAACTATGCGCTCTTTCCGCATATGACGGTGGACCAGAACCTCGCTTTCGGGCTGGAGATGCGCAAGATCGCCAAGCCCGAAATGCGCAGCCGCATCGCCAAGCTGCTCGATATGGTGCAGCTCGGCGGATATTCCGAGCGCTATCCAAACCAGCTTTCCGGCGGCCAGCAGCAGCGCGTGGCGCTGGCGCGGGCACTGGTCATCGAGCCGAAGATCCTGCTGCTCGACGAGCCGCTCGCCAATCTCGACGCCAAGCTGCGCGAGGAAATGCGCGTCTTCATCCGCGACCTGCAGCGCCGCGTCGGCATCACCACTGTCTACGTCACGCATGACCAGGCCGAGGCGATGACGATGTCCGACCGGGTCGTGGTCATGTTCGGCGGCCGCATCGCCCAGATCGGCGCGCCGTCCGACATTTATGAGCGCCCCGAAAATCTCGAGGTCGCGCAATTCGTCGGCCAGGTGAACCTGATCAAGGGTACGATCACTGGAGAGGCGGAAGCCGGAAGGAGCCGCGTTGCGTCCGTCTTTGGTGAAGTCGCCGTCCACAGCCGCACCGATCATGCGCCCGGCACCGCCGTCACGCTGTCGCTGCGCCCGGAGGCGATCGAACTCAGGCCCGCAGGTCAGGGCGGCGCACCGGGAAAGGTTACCGCGCGCTATTATTCCGGCAGCATCATCGATTATCGCGTCGCCCTCGATTCAGGCGAGACGCTGCATGTCCAGACCTTTCCGAACATTCGGATTGCCGAAGGCGACCGCGTCAGCGTGCACGCGCCGGCGGATGGGTTCTGGCTGCTCGGGGCAGCAAAATGAGGGCGGCGCGCCGCAAGGGCCTTGGACCGCTGGTCCTGATCGCGCCGGCGGCGGCGCTGCTCGGCATCTTTCTCATCCTGCCCTACCTCAACATCGTGGTGATGAGCTTTCGCATGCCGGGGCAAGGCACGCCTTACGGTCCGGGCTTCACGACAGGCAACTACACCAAATTCTTCGCCGACAGTTTCTATCTGCTTCAGGTCGCCAACACGCTGTGGATCGGCCTCATCACCACCGCGATCTGCCTCGTCGTCGGTTTTCCCGTCGCCTGGCAATTGGCGCGCGGCACCATGCGTTTTCGTGCGCTGGCCTATGGGCTGGTGCTGTCGCCGTTGCTGGTCGGCATCGTCATCCGCTCCTATGGCTGGACGATTCTTTTGGGCAATGCCGGCCTCATCAACCGCACGCTGACTGGCATGGGCCTCATCGATCGCCCCTTGCCGCTGATGTACAATGCGCTCGGCATCGTCATCGCGCTGGTCCATGTCTTCCTGCCCTTCATGATCCTGCCGATCACGGCGGGGATCCAGGGCGTCGATCCGTCGCTGGAATCGGCGGCGCGTTCGCTCGGTGCGTCGCGCTTCACTGCCTTCCGCCGCATCGTCCTGCCGCTGTGCACGCCAGGCATCCAGGCCGGCTGTATCCTCGTCTTCGTTTTGTCGCTCAGCGCCTATGTGACGCCGTCGCTGATCGGCGGCCTCAGGGTCAAGACCATGGCCGTCACCGTCGTCGATGCGCTGATTGATACGTTCCAGTGGCCATGGGGCTCGGCGCTGGCGCTCATGCTGTCCGTCACCGGCGCGCTCTGCGTCGTCATCTTCGCGCGGCTGACGCGCATGAAATGGAAGGTGGCGCGACCATGAAGCGGCCGGTGCTCACGCTCTACTGCCTACTGGTCTATGCCTTCCTGCTGGCGCCGATCCTGGTGGTCGTCGGCGCCTCCTTCAACGCCGGTAATTTCCTGACGTTCCCGCCGCAGGGCCTGTCGCTGCGCTGGTATGTGACGTTCTTCCACAATGACGTATTCATGCGCGCGATCCGTACCTCGCTGTGGGTGGCGGCGGTTGCCACCGTCATTTCCGGAACCATCGGCACCATGGCCGCGCTCTACTACGTCCAGCATGCCGGCCGCTGGAAGGAGACGGTGCGCGTCGCCATGCTGGCGCCGCTGCTGCTGCCGGAAGTGCTGACGGCGATCGCACTGCTGTTCTTCGTCTATGCGATCGGCATCGGCACCACGACCATGATCGGCATGGTCGCCGGCCATGTGCTGATCACGCTGCCCTTCGTCTTCATCAACGTCTCGGCCTCGCTGGAAAGCTTCGACCCGTCCTGGGACATGGCGGCGCGTTCGCTGGGCGCCGACCGCTTGACCCGCTTCCGCCGCATCATGCTGCCGCTGATCAAGCCCGGCGTCATCGGCGGCGCGCTGTTTGCCTTCATCATATCCTTCGACACTTTCACCATCTCGTTCATGCTGAAGGGAATCGGGACGTCGACGCTGCCGATCCAGCTCTTCGACTACCTGCGCACCAATTTCACGCCAGAAGCCGCAGCCGTCTCGACCGTATCAATCGTGCTGACGCTGGTGGTGGTGATCGTCTCGGAGAAAGTGCTGGGGCTGCGCATCCATCGCTTCTGAGCTGATGCTGCGCTTGTCATCTGCAACACACCGGCAGCGCTATGATCGGTCCGCCTTCAGCACCGAGACGGCCACTTCGCTGTTGTGGACATATTCATTGGCGTCCGGCTGCTTTTGCACGAGCAGGATGAACAGCAAGTCCGTCAGTGTCAGCTGCGCATCGCGTGCGGTGATGGACGAGGAACGTGCACGCTCTTCGTCGGCGATAGTGTAGAGACGGATGTCGGCGACGCGGCTCAACGGATTGTCATGCAGGCCGGTGACGGCGATCACCGTCGTGCCGCGCTTGCGGGCAAGTTCGGCCATCCGCAAGGTTTCGATGCTGGCACCGGAATAGGAGAGCGCGAACAGCACGTCGCCGGGTCCGAGCGTCGAGACATTGGCCATCTGCACATGGCTGTCGCTGTCGTGCAGCACGTTGCGGCCGAGCTTCATCAGCTTGTAGGAGAAATCGCGCGCCACCAGCGAGGAGGCACCGACACCGACCAGATGAATGCGACGCGCGCGGTCCAGCATTTCCAACGCCCTGGAGATGATCCGCTCGCTGTTGGCGGCGACGGTCTGCTGCATCGACAGAAGCTTGCTGCCGGTCAGCTTCTTCAGGATGATCTGGAAGCTGTCGCCAACCTCGATCGAGCCGTGGATCACTCCAGCCGGCACTTGCCATTCCTGCGCCTTGGCCTCGCTGACGGCGAGCTTGAGTTCCTGATAGCTGACATAGCCCAGCTTCTGGCTGAACTTGACGACGCTCGACTGGCTGCGGCCGATCTCGGCCGCGAGAGCCGCCGTCGACAGGCGCAGCATCTGGTCCGGGTTGTCGATGATGAATTGCCCGATCTGGCGATCACCGGGCGCCATGGTTTCGAGCTTGGCCTCGATCTTCTTCAGGACGGACATGCGTTCCCTTGTCGCCAGTTGCAGGCAATGCCAAGCCAAGGAATAAATTATTCCGGACACGATTGACAGCCAGGAATGATCCATCGACTCTCGAAGTCGATGCGACCAGCCCAGATTCGGGCATGAAAGACTCCCCGCAAGCGCGTAAGCTCGCATAGATCTCAGGTCAGGTTCCAGAGCCATGGACAAATTGCGGATCGTCGGCGGGCAAAGGCTGCAAGGCGCGGTGACCATCTCCGGCGCGAAGAACGCGGCTCTGCCACAGATAGCGGCAGCGCTGCTCAGCCCCTATCCGCTGGAGCTGACGAACCTGCCTGATGTGACCGATGTGGAAAATATGCTTGGCGTGGTGAGACTGCACGGCGCCGAGATCACCAGATCAGCCCATGCCGCGACGATCGACACCAGCAAGGCCGTTTCCAAGGAGACGTCCTACGACACGGTGCGGAAAATGCGCGCGACGGTGCTTGTTCTCGGACCGCTGCTTGCCCGCTTCGGGCATGCCAGGGTTTCGCTGCCCGGCGGATGCGCGATCGGCGCACGACCGGTCGACATGCATGTCGCGGCGCTCGCCGCCCTTGGCGCCGACATTGCCATCGAGAACGGGCTGATCGTTGCGTCGGCGTCGGGCGGGTTGAGAGGCGCGCGCATCGTTTTGAGCTCGCCGTCGGTCGGAGCGACGGAGACCGCGATGATGGCCGCGACCGCGGCGAAGGGCGAGACCGAAATCCTCAATGCGGCGCGCGAACCGGAGGTGGCGGACCTCGCCGCCTGCCTGAACGCCATGGGCGCCCGGATCGAAGGTGCGGGCACGCACCGCATCCTGATCGAGGGCAGCAGCAACTGGCGTGCTGCCACGCACGACATCATCCCGGACCGGATCGAGGCCGGCACTTACGCGATTGCCGCAGCCATCACTGGTGGCCAGCTCGAGCTGACCCATGCGCGGCTCGAGCACATGGCATCGGTGGTGCAACTGCTCGAGGCCACCGGCGTGAAGGTCTGGCCCGGCGATCGCGGACTGATCGTGTCGAGGGACGGACCTCTGAGGGCGGTCGACTTGACGACGGAACCCTATCCTGGCTTTCCGACCGATCTCCAGGCCCAGTTCATGGCGTTGATGTGCTGTGCCGACGGCGCGGCGCTGTTGCGCGAGACGATCTTCGAAAACCGCTTCATGCATGTGCCCGAGCTGACGCGGCTCGGCGCCAACATCAAGCTGCAAGGGACCATGGCGCTGGTGCGCGGAGGCGAGAAGCTGAAAGGCGCGCAGGTGATGGCCACCGATCTGCGCGCTTCCGTCTCGCTGGTGCTGGCGGCGCTGATCTGCGAAGGCGAGACAGTCATCAACCGCGTCTACCACCTCGACCGTGGCTATGAGCAGCTGGACCGCAAGCTCCGCCTGTGCGGCGCCCAGATTGAGCGGATAAGCGGATGAGTGCCAGCGCGGCGTCTGCGCATTATTTCCTGGGCGTCGACGGCGGCGGAACCGGCTGCCGCGCCCGCATCGAAGACGAAGCGGGAACGGTGCTGGGGCAAGGCTTGTCGGGCCCGGCAACAACGCGGCTCGGCATTGACGCGGCCTGGGCCTCCGTTGCCAAGGCGTTTGGCGCGGCGATCGAGGAGGCGGGTTTCGGGGCGGCGGAGATCGCCCGGATCCGGGCAGGAATTGGTCTCGCCGGCATCGGGCGCAAGGGCGCACTCGAGGCGTTTCGGGCGATCGCACGTCCCTTTGCCAGCATCGACTTCGTCAGCGACGGCGTCGGCGCCTGCCTTGGCGCCCATTCGGGCCAGGACGGCGCCATCGTCATCGCCGGCACTGGCTCGATCGGCATCGGTTTTGTCGACGGGCGCGACCTGCGCGTCGGCGGCTACGGTTTTCCGATCTCCGACGAGGGGAGCGGCGCCGATCTTGGACTGAAGGCCGTGCAGCTCGCCTTGCGCGCCCACGATGGCCGGCACGAGCGCACGGCGCTGCTGGCGGAGGTCATGCAGCGTTTCAAGGACGACCCGATCGAGGCGGTCGCCTGGATGGACCGCGCCACAGCGACAGACTATGCGGCCTTCGCACCCATGGTGATCCGCCACGCCGACCAGGGAGATCCGGTTGGACGACGGATCGTGCAGGGTGCGGCCGAGCAGGTCGATACTTTCGTGCGGGTGCTTTTCGAAAAAGGCGCGCCACGGGTGACGTTGCTTGGAGGGTTGTCCAGCCCGCTCGAGCCGTGGCTTTCTCCCGACGTCCGCCGGCGTCTGAAGCCCGCCGATGGCGACGCGGTTTCAGGGGCCATCATCCTGGCCAAAAATTCCCTCGGCGACCGATAGCGTTCCAACATAGGAATATTATATTCCATCATCCGTTGACACTGAGAATATTCAATTCTAGAAAGTTAACAAAGCAGAAACCGGGACAGCCGACACGAAGCCAATGTCAACCGCTGGCACTGGTCGACGCTTGGCGCGGCATCAGATTACTTATTGCCGACGGCAAGAACTTTGAAAGCAAGCGGATGAGCGAACAAAGGTTGATGTCGGAGCTGGAGCGGTTGGTTTCCGAGGATCGGAACCCGAAGACGATGGATATCGACCTGCTGCCGACCATCGATATCCTGCGCAAGATCAATGACGAGGACAGAGGCGTTCCAGCTGCCATCGAGAAGGTCATTCCGGAAATCGCCGCCGCCGTAGACCGGATTGTGGCTGCTTTCCAGAAAGGTGCGCGGCTTGTCTATATGGGTGCCGGCACGAGCGGCCGGCTGGGGGTCCTCGATGCCTCGGAGTGTCCGCCGACCTTCGGCGTGCCCGAGAGCATGGTGGTGGGCCTGATCGCAGGCGGTCCCGATGCGCTGGTGCGGTCCGCCGAGGGCGCGGAGGATGATCCAAAACAGGGCATGAAGGCTCTGCAGGAGATCAATCTCACCGCCGACGATGTGGTGGTCGGCATCGCGGTCAGCGGGCGCACGCCCTATGTCATCGGCGGCTTGACCTATGCACGGCAGGTGGGAGCGACGACCGTGGCGCTCTCCTGCAACGCCAAATCGATCATCGCCGGCCTTGCCGACATCGCCATCTCTCCGCTTGTCGGCCCCGAGGTTCTCACCGGCTCGACCCGGCTGAAGTCGGGAACGGCGCAAAAGCTCGTCCTCAACATGCTGACGACCGCCAGCATGATCCGCATCGGCAAGAGCTATCAGAACCTTATGGTGGACCTTAATCCCAGCAACAAGAAGCTCGTTGCCAGGGCCGTCAGGATGGTGATGCAGACGACCGGTTGCGCGGCGCAACAGGCACGACAAGCACTCGACCAGACCGGCAATGACGTCAAGCTGGCGATACTGGTGACGATCACCGGCACGGGCGTCGAAGAGGCGCGCGAGGCGCTTGGCGCTGCCGGAGGGTTCCTGCGAAAGGCGATAGGCGAAAAGACGGTGTGAAGCCGCATGGATACTGGGCCGACAGACTGGGCCCGATAGACTGGGCCGACATTCTGGGGACGCGTGTCTCTTTGAAGCGGACCGGGGAACTGCAAGGCATCGAGTTCGATCACAATGGGAGACGACGATGGTACAGCACCTTACCAAGAAACTGCTTTCCGGCATGACGCTACCTGGCATTGCCTTGGCGGCGATGCTCGGCATTGCGGCAGTCCCGGTGCAGGCGGATGCGGCGACGTTGCGTATGGCCTGGTCACAGGACGCCACCGGGCTTGATCCGCACAAGCAGACGGCCTTTTCGTCACTGCGGCTGCTGGAGCTGATCTACGAACCGCTGGTGCGGCTCGACGCCAGCCTGCAGATCACCCCGGCCATCGCCGATTCCTGGCAGTTCTCGGCGGACGGCAAGGAGCTGACCTTCAAGCTCAATCCGAAAGCAAAATTCCAGAACGGCGCGGCGGTGACGTCGGCCGATGTAAAGGCATCGTTCGAACGGATACTCGACGAGAAGACAAGTGCAGCCGCCCGCGCCAACTTCCTTTCGATCGCCAGCATCGATACGCCAGATTCGGCCACCGTCGTGTTTCACCTGTCGCAGCCGGATGTTCCGATTCTGACGGCGATGAGCGACATCAACGCAGCCATTGTCCCTGCCAGCGAAATCGCCGCCGGGTCGATCGGCACGACGACGATCGGCTCGGGTCCGTTCAAGCTCGAGAAATGGGATCCGAATTCCAAGGAAGTGCTTGTGGCCAACAAGGACTGGGCCGGTGGCGCGACCGGCGTCGACGGCATCGACATCTCGGTGCTTCCGGACGAGACGGCGATCCTGGCGGCGCTGCGCACCAAGCAGGTCGATTTCGCGCTGCTCAACGACCCGCTTGTCGCCACGCTGGTTCCAAAGGAAGCCAGCCTGCAATTGAACCGCGTGCCGGTTCTTGCCTATCACGTGCTGCAGCTCAATCCGTCACGCAAGCCGATGACCGAGCTCAAAGTGCGTCAAGCCATCTCTTGCGCCATCGACCGGCAGGAGGTGCTGGACACCGCCTCGCTTGGCGAAGGCAAGATCACCGGTCCGCTGACGATCCCTGCTCTGGCGACCGATCCGAACCAATTGTTCTGCTACACGCGCGACGTCGAGAAGGCCAAGAAGCTGATGGCCGAGGCCGGCTATGCCGACGGCTTTTCGGCGAGCGTGATCGGCGCCACCGGCGAGCCGCCGACGGCGGCGGCCGAAGCCCAGGTCATCCAGTCGCAGCTCGCCGAAATCGGCGTCAAGCTCGACATCAAGATGATGGAGCTCAATGTCTATGTCGATGCCTGGCTGAAGGGCGACTTCGACATGGCCATCGCCTTGAACGGCGGCAGGGCCGATCCCTACACGATGTACAATCGCTACTGGACCAAGGCCGGAAACTTGCAGAAGGGGGCGAACTATATCGACGACACGCTCGACGGACTGATGCAGAAAGGCCGCACCGAGACCGACCCGGCGGCACGCAAGGTGATCTTTGGCGATTTCGAGAAACATATCACCGAGATGTCGCCCTGGATCTGGCTCTACACCTCGTACAGCTATACGGCCCAGCAGAAGAATGTCGGAGGGTTCGTGCCGGTGCCGACCGGATCGCTGTTCAGCCTCGCCAAGGTAACGCTCCAGCAGTAACCAACTCCGGCTTCGGACCTATCGCCCGAGAGGTATTCTTCGCGTGAACTATCTGATGCGACGGCTGGCGACGTTTCCTCTCGTCCTGATTGGCGTGTCCGTTCTCGTTTTCGTGGCGATCCGGATGGTTCCGGGCGACTCGATCACGGCGATGCTGGGGACCGAAGCCGGCCTCCTTACGCCCGCGCAGCGTGATGCGCTTGCAGCCTATTTCGGCATCGATCAGCCCTGGTTCATCCAGTACTGGCGCTGGCTGCTCGGTCTCTTGCACGGCAATCTGGGCATCTCGGTCACCTATGGCAAGCCGGTCCTCGACGTTATCCTCGAGCGCTTCCCGCTCACGCTCGAGCTCGCGCTGCTGGCGATGATCATCGCGCTTGCGGTCGGCATGCCGGCGGGGGTTTTCGCCGCCACGCACAATGAGAAGCTATCGGATCTCGGCGTGCGCGTGGTCGCGATGATCGGTCAGTCGACGCCGAATTTCGTTCTTGCCCTGCTGATCATCTACACTCTGTCCGCCGGCTTTGGCGTGCTGCCGGCAATGGGCGCGTTTTCGCCCCTGTGGCAGGATCCGCTGCGCAATCTGGGCCAGCTGCTGCTGCCCGCGGTGACGCTTGGATTTGCCTTCGCGGCCTCGGTAACCCGCATTTCGCGGTCGGCCATGCTCGACGTGCTGAGCGACGACTATGTCAGGACGGCCCGCAGCAAGGGCGCCTCCAACCGCAGCGTCATCTGGCGCCACGCCCTGCCGAATGCGCTGATCCCAGTCGTCACGCTGAGCGGCATCGAGTTCGGCTACCTCCTGGGCGGCGCCGTCATCGTCGAGCAGATCTACGCGCTGCCGGGTCTCGGACGCATGGTCCTGGATGCGATCCTGCAGCGCGACTATGCGCTGGTGCAGGGAAGCGTCCTGTTCATCGCCTTCAACTTCATGATCGTCAACCTCCTGGTCGACCTCGCCTATGTCGCGCTCGATCCGCGCATCCGGCTGGGGGAGCGCTGATGCGTATTCTGCGCGCCATCTTCGCGCATACCAGCGGCCGGATCGGCGGCGCGATCGTCGCGCTCTATCTGCTGCTTGCGATCCTCGGAATGCTGGGACTGACGCCGCACAATCCGCTGATGCAGTATCGCGTCGACCGGCTGCATGCGCCCGACAGCGCCTACTGGATGGGCACGGACCTGTTCGGCCGCGATGTGGCAAGCCGGCTAATGATCGGGATCGGCCAATCCTTCACGGTGGCGTTCTTCTCGGTCGCTTTCGCAACGCTCGCCGGCACCATCCTCGGGCTGGCGGCAGCGTGGTTCGGACGCCGCTGGGACGGCCTGCTAATGCGCATCATGGACGTGCTGCTGGCGTTCCCGGCGATCCTTCTGGCACTGCTGATCGTCACAGTTGCAGGGCCGGGAACATGGACCAGCATCGTTGCCATCGCCATCGTCTACACGCCGATCTTCACGCGCGTCGTGCGCGGCCCTGCGCTGTCGCTCAAGGCGCGTGAATTCGTCGACGCCGCGCGCACCTTCGGCTCCAGCTCAAGCTACATCCTGACCCGGCATCTGCTGCTCAACCTCGTGGCGCCGTTGACCGTCCAGGTAACCCTGGCGCTGGCCTGGGCATTGTTGACGGAGGCCGGCTTGAGCTTCCTCGGCCTTGGCACACAGCCGCCCGCCGCGTCGCTCGGTCTGATGCTGAGCGACAGCCGCAACCTCATGGAAACAGCCCCCTGGCTGATGATCTTCCCGGGGCTCGCCATCATGGTCAGCATCCTGGGCTTCAACCTGCTTGGCGATGCCTTGCGCGATATCCTCGATCCGAAGATGCGGAGGTCGATTGCGTGATCCCGCTTCTGTCCGTCACCGACCTGCACGTCGGCTTCGGCCGCAACCCTGAAGCCAATGAGGTCGTTCGCGGCGTCAGTTTCGACCTCGCCGACGGCGAGACATTGGCAATTGTCGGCGAAAGCGGCTCGGGCAAGTCGGTCACCGCTCTGTCGATCAACCGTCTCGTCGACTATGGCGGCGGCCGCATCACCGGCGGCTCGATCAAGCTGAGACGGGCCGACAACAGCGTCTTCGACCTGTTGACGGCGACCGAGCCGCAACTGACAAAGATCCGCGGCGCCGAGATCGGCATGATTTTCCAGGAGCCGATGACCTCGCTCAATCCGGTGCTGACCATCGGCACGCAGATCGAGGAATCGTTTCGCCTGCATCGCGGCCTGACCGGCCGGCAGGCTACGGCTGCAGCAAAGGATGCGCTCGATCGCGTGCGCATTCCGGATGCGGCGCGGCGGCTGGAATACACGCCGAACCAGCTGTCGGGCGGGATGCTGCAGCGCGTGATGATCGCCATGGCGCTCGCCTGCAATCCGCGCCTGCTCATAGCTGACGAGCCGACGACGGCGCTTGACGTGACGGTGCAGGCGCAGATCATGGCGCTGCTCGCCGAGCTCAAGCGGGAAACCGGCATGTCGATGATCTTCATCACGCACGACATCGGCCTGGTCGCCGGCATCGCCGACAAGATCATGGTGATGCAGGGCGGCGAGGCCGTCGAGCAGGGCGAGTTGAACCAGATACTCGACCATCCGCAGCACCCCTACACGCAGCATCTGCTGCACGCCGTGCCGCATTTCGCCAGCGGTCGCGCGACGCGCTCGGACGGGCGACGCGAACAGGACAAAGGCACCGAACCCGCGCTGAAGGTCGACGGCCTGGTGGTGCGGTTTCCGGTCAAATCAGGTTTCTTCAGCCGCGCCAGCGGCGCCGTGCATGCGGTCGACGGCGTCGATTTCGACCTGATGCCCGGCGAGACACTGGCCATCGTCGGCGAGAGCGGCTCCGGCAAATCCACCACCGCGCGCGCGATCCTGGGGCTTGTGCGGTCGACGCGCGGCACATTCTCGGCCGGCGCGCGGAAGGCTGCCGCCGAGCAGAGCGCCCTGCCAGTGCAGATGGTGTTCCAGAACCCCTACGCTTCGCTCAATCCCAGGCTCAGCATCGCCAGCATTCTGGCGGAACCGGTGATCGCCACCGGCCGTGTGAACGCGCAGACGCGGGAGAAAATGGCCGCGCTGCTGAAACGCGTCGGCCTGCCGGAAAGTAGTCTTGAACGATACCCGCACGAATTCTCGGGCGGCCAGCGGCAAAGACTGTGCATCGCCCGCGCGCTGATGCTCAACCCTTCCGTCGTCGTCCTGGACGAAGCGGTCTCCGCGCTCGATGTCTCGGTGCAGGCCAGGGTTCTGGAGCTGTTGGTCGACCTGCAGCGCGAGTTCGGGCTGGCCTATCTGTTCATTTCGCATGACATGGCTGTCGTCGAGCGGATCGCCCACCGCATCGCGGTCATCTATGCCGGCCAGATCGTCGAGATCGGCGACGCCACATCGGTGTTGTCGGAGCCGAAGCATTCCTACACGAAGAAGCTCATTGCGGCGGTTCCCACCATCGACCGGCGGCGCGAGCATTTCGAACTGGACACGCGCCAGGTCCCCTCGCTTGTGCGGCCGCTGGGATTTGAACCGGAGCCGGCGAGGTGGGATGAGTTCGGGCCGGATCACAGAGCGAGGGTGGAAGCGTGATGCATGTCGCCCAAAATTATCCAGACGCAGCGGGACAGCACCCCCCTCTGTCCTGCCGGACATCTCCCCCTCAAGAGGGGAGATTGGATATCGCCTTAGGTTTCGCCAATTTTCAACGCGGAAAGAAATGGACGGCGGCGCCAAAACTGCCAATCTCCCCCCTTGAGGGGGAGATGTCCGGCAGGACAGAGGGGGGTGGGAAGGATCGCTGCATCTCAGAGGGAGGCCAACTATGACCGGCCTAGCCCGCCTCTTAGACCGCGCCTTCGCCCCTCTCGAAGTGGCCGTGGCGGCATCTCGCATTCCGGGCGGTGTGTTGGGCCTCGTCGAGCGCGGTGGTGCCCGCATCGTCCGGGCTATTGGCTCGGCCCAGATGGTGCCTAATGTCAGGCCGATGCATGTCGAAACCTGGTTCGATCTCGCCTCGCTGACCAAAGTCATCTTCACGACGCCGCGCATCCTGGCGCTGGCGGAAGAAGGCGTCATCGATCTCGACGCACCGCTGATCTCGGTCCTATCAGATCTTCGCCAGTATGATGAAAAGGCCTGGGAGCGGAAGGTGACGTTTCGCCAGTGCCTCGGCCATCAGACGCCGTTTCCCGCCGTTGCGCCGATCTACACCTATGGGCGGGACCCCGACCTGCTGCGCGCCTTCGTCCTGCAGCGCGAATGGCAGGCCGGGGAACCGGTCTATTCCGACATCAATTTTATCCTGCTCGGCTTTGCCCTGGAGCGCGTGTCGGGAAAGGCCATCCGCGAGATGGACCCCGGCCCGGGCTTTGCGTTCTCCGCTGAGCCGGATCAAACGGCGGCGACGGAAGACTGCACCTGGCGTCATCGCGTGCTCTGCGGCGAGGTCCACGACGACAATTGCTCGGCGCTGCAAGGTGCGGGTCACGCCGGGCTGTTCGGAACGGCGGCGTCTATCCTCGACTTTGCACAAGGGTTGCTGGATGGGACCGGCGCATCCGAGCGTTCGATCGCGCTGATGCGCATGCCGCTCTCTCCGACGCGCACCCATGGCTGGGAGCGACCCTATGAAGGCTGGTCCGGCGGCCGGCTGTGCAGCCCTGGGACGATCGGGCATACCGGCTTTACCGGCACCGGGCTGTGGATCGACTTCGACAAAGGCAAGGCATGGATCTTGCTCACCAACCGGATCCATCCGACACGTCATTTCAACAGCGGGATCGCAGCGCTTCGCCAATCGGTCGGCGATCTCGTCAACGGAGCCTAGGATAGTTATGGAACCAATCTGGGCCGTCGGCCTGATGACCGGCACCGTGCTGGACGGTAATATCGATGTTGCGCTGATCAAGACCGACGGCGAGCGGATCGCGGATTTCGGCACCTACACGCTGGCGCCCTACCCCAGGTCGATCCGGACCCTGCTGGAGGAGACGCTAGATCAGGCCAGGGTGTGGAATTTCACCGGACCGGAACCGGCGATTTTTCGCGAGGCCGAAGAGGCGCTGACGCGCGCCCAGTCCGCGGCGGTCAAAGACCTGGTCGAAAGCTACGGTCTGACGATGGCCGATATTGGGGTCGTCGGCTTCCATGGCCAGACGGTGCTGCATCGCGCGCCGCAAGTCGGCCGGCTCGGCCAGACCCGCCAGCTCGGCGATGGCGCTTTGATGCATGCCATTCTGGGTACCAAGGTGGCCTATGACTTCCGCTCGGCCGACATGCGCGCCGGCGGGCAAGGCGCGCCGCTGTCCGCCGCCTATCACGCGGCGCTTTTGCGCGATGCCGATACCAGCGGCGACACGGCTGTGCTCAATCTCGGCGGCGTTGCCAACATCACCTGGTGGGACGGCAAGGACAATGTCGTCGCTTTCGACACCGGGCCTGCCAACGCGCCGCTGAACGATTTCATCAAGTCGAAGGGTTTGGGTGAGATGGACCGCGACGGCGCATTGGCCCGCGCGGGCACCGTCGACGAAGCCCGGCTGGTCAAGCTGTTGCAGCATCCCTATCTGGCCAAGCCCTATCCAAAATCGCTGGACCGGTTCGATTTCGGCGCGGCCATGGCGGACGGGATGAACGCTGAAGATGGCGCCGCGCTGCTCACGGCCTTCACCGCCGCAGCCGTCGGCAAAGCGCTCGACCTTCTGCCGCATCGGCCGAAGCGGCTGGTGGTCAGCGGCGGCGGCCGCCACAACCCGACGATCATGGCCATGCTTGCCAGCCGCGCCGGCGTCGAAGCCGTGCCGGCGGAGGCGCTCGGCTGGAAAGGTGACGCGGTCGAGGCGGAGTGCTTTGCCTTCCTTGCGGTTCGCGTGCTCAGGGGCCTGCCGATCAGCTTCCCGACCACCACCGGTGCGCCACAGCCGATGCGCGGCGGGCGCCTTGCCGGCTAACTAGAGCGGTTCACGGCTTGATGGAATCGAAGGGGATTCCAGATTTGTGGGTTTTGTGATTCAAGATGCTGGCTGGAGTGGAGGCCAGCATCTGATGACTCGACCCCTTTCCAATGATCTTCGCGAGCGGGTGGTGGCGGCGGTTTTGAGTGGTGAAAGCCGCCGGTCTGCCGCCAAACGGTTCGGCATTTCGGCTTCGGCGGCGGTGAAGCTGTT